>CALWAW010000044.1 GCA_944375845.1 uncultured Lachnospiraceae bacterium | reverse complement strand
ATTTTGGAGGGGGTATTAGTATAGTTTTGGGTGGAAATAAGATGAAAATGTTTTTTCTTAATGATCAGAAATAGAAGGAGAATTTAAAATACGTTATGGAAGAAAAACACATATCTATGAGAAGCACTAAACAAAAGCACATAGAGGAACACCTCCAGCGCGAGGCCTACGAAAGAAAGAAACAGGACTTTGACGCGGAGCGGAAGCGTTATTCTGGTGACAACAGTTCCGGGAGCAAGCGAAAGGAAAAGAAGAAAAGAAGCAAGAAAAAGATCGCTCTGATTGTGATCTGTGTGATCCTGGCTGTGGTTCTGCTTGCTCTGGGTGGATTGTACATGCTGTTCCGCCATTATTATGGCCTCATGAACTATCAGCCTATAGATGAAAATGAGGTGGTTTTCGGCTCCATCGAGGAAGAGGAAGAAGGAGAGGGCCCGGATTCTGATCCTGAAGCTATCCAGGATATGGAAGATCAGCTCCGCGAGAATATGGAAGCCGGTAAGATGGAGATCCCTTACGACTCCGACGTCTACAACGTACTGCTCTTTGGAACAGACTCCCGTGCCGATGATGCCCGCGGCCGTTCCGACTCCATGATCCTTGTCTCCATCAACAGAAAGGAAAAACGGATCACCATGACCTCCCTCATGAGGGATATCTATGTGACGATCCCCGGCGTGGAGAATAACCGTCTTAACGCTGCCTATGCCTTTGGCGGCACGCCACTGATGCTGGAGACCATTGAGGCAAACCTCGGCGTCCATATTGACCATTACGTTCAGGTGAACTTCTTTGCATTTATGTCGGTGATCGATTATCTGGGCGGCATTGATCTGGAGATTTCTGCCGATGAGATCGAGATCATGAATAACTATATCAAAGAGCTGAATCGGATCACCGGCGATTCCTCCGGGGCTGATATGCTGTCCGCTTCCGACGCGGGAATGAGCCATTTGAACGGTAAGCAGACTTTGGCCTATTGCCGTATCCGTTACCTGGCCGGCGGCGAATACGAGCGAACCAGACGGCAGCGGGATGTGCTTACCTACATTTTCCAGGAGGCCAAGAGCTGCAGCCTCACGGAGTTGAATGGGCTGCTCCAGACCCTGCTCCCGGAGCTTACCACCAACATCCCCCAGGGCGAGATGCTCTCCTTGGTGCTGGATGCGCCTACCCTCCTGGGCTATGAGCTGGAATCCTGGCGTATTCCTGTGGAAGGGACCTACGAGGATATGCGGATTGACGGAAAAGCTGTGATTGGCATCGACTTTGACGCCAACAGGGATGCGCTGTACGATATCATCTATGGGGAACGGTAACGAGTTGGCTTTACAGGTCATCAGCAGACTGCGCGATTCCGCTTGATAGTCTGTCAAAACTAGAATATTCGGACTGGGGTTTCTAAGATTTGATGTACGGAGGCGCAGAGAAGGAAAAGATGAAAAATTAAATGGATAGGCTACTGCTAATAGAAGCATTAGGCTAGATTATAGTCGAAAGTTTGTTGTAAATGGGGAGGAGTATGCTTGAAAAAATATATTTCGGTATTAACAGTCTTATGCTCTTTAGCAGTAGTATTGCTTCATTCAAATGGTTGTTTTTGGACTTTTAGTTATGAATCATATTGGATAAGTGCGAATATAATTGAATCTGTTTTTTACTTTGCTGTCCCTATCTTTTTTATGATATCAGGCGCTACACTACTGGATTATCATGATAGATATGATACAAAAACATTTTTTATTAAACGAGTAAAAAAGACTGTGATACCATTTTTAGCGTGGAGTGTCATAGGACTTTTATATATGCTTTATTATAAAGTATATTCTGTATCAGAAATAGGAGAACGATTTCTCATTAACAATATCCTTAACACCAATATCATATCAATATACTGGTATTTTATCCCGCAATTTGCTGTTTATTTATTTTTTCCATTTCTTTCAGGTATATGTAAAGATAAGAGAAAAGAAGTGTTTTTGTATATTATAATAGTTTACTTGGTCTTTAACGCGGTTTTACCACTGTGTTTTTCAATTGTAGGGCTCACCTATAATTCGGATTTACGTGTGCCTATAACCGGTTATGTTATATACACGATAGCGGGATATTATATAGATAATTATAAGATTTCATTGAAATATAGGAGGATTATTTATCTTTCAGGAGCAGCAGGTTTGCTGCTTCATATAATCGGAACATGGTATCTTTCATATCGAACAGGGGCGATAGTGGATTTATATAAAGGATATGTTAACTTGCCGTGTATATTATATAGTTTTGCTATTTTTACATTTTTTAAATATCACAAAACATGGAATATAAAATTATTAAAAATTGTAAACTTTTTTGACGGTACAACTTTAGGGATTTATCTTATTCATTGGTTTTTGTTAGATCAGTGTAATAAATGGTTTCCGTTTATTTCTCCTTTAAGTTTATTTTATAGGGTTATTATAGGTTTGATAATTTTTGTCTTATCTGCTGGTATAATTAAAGCTTTCCAGAAGATTCCCATAATACGGATGATCGTTCCTAAATAATAGTGTTAGCAGAAAAGACGGTCTCCAATATGGTTGAATGTAATAAAGCCCGCAGCGCATATTTGCTGGGTTATTATCTGAGCGTGGCGAGGGGGCTAGACGTGGATAGGCCGCGGAACCCGGCCAAAAGTGTGACAGTGGAATAATAAGATCAGGCCGCCGGAATGGCGGCCTGACTTTTTAGTTAAAGCCCCCTCAGTAAAAATGCCATATACAGGGGAAGTGTCAAAATTTGATCTGTCCGGCCAATATTATAATCTCCCAGCTTAATTGCGCTGTACACATGATATTTTTGGGGATGCCGCAAAATGGTCTTTGTGCTCTTGATGTTTCCTGTAGATGCTTTTACTTCCACCGGTGTGCACGCGCCCTTATATTGGATTACAAAGTACACTTCCAATCCGGAATCCTTGCGGAAGTAATATAATTTGCGTCCCATTTTTGTGAAAATATCAGCGATCAGGTTTTCAAAGACAGCGCCTTTATATCCGTCATCTGCCGGGTATTGACAAATTCCTGAATGGCTTCCGGCATCCCGCCTACAACAGCGTATTGCAGAAGCAGCTGACGCATTCGGTGATGCAGCTCTTCGGGAACGGGTATTTCTTCCGACAAATTCTTTTTCAGCAATTCAATGATGGCTTGTCGACTTCATTTGCCCACAGAAATTCCTCAAAGTCCAGAGGGTACATATCGATCACGGTTTCTGAGCCGACCGGGATAGACTTTGGTTCCTTCCCATAACCTTTTACTCCCAATAAAAATCCGGTTCCGATGACGTCAAAACGGCCGTCCAGCCGAAAGAACTTAAGAGCTGTCCGGGCATCAGGACAATCCTGTATTGATAAATTTTTTCGGGCGACTTTTATCCTGATTTTAAAATTTTTTCAAGCGACTCAGATTTTAAATGCACGGCAATTTTTTATAAAATTGTTGTGCGTAGGGAGTGCGGGCATTTTTCTCACTGGAAATTTGGAAAAGCTGAGAGGAATGTCCGCCCTCTTGTTTCATAATCTGAATCATTGTCCAGCTCAAATATTTTTGATTGTTAAAACTGCATATTCCATGCCAGACACGGGTGGTAGATCTGAAACACCTGAATTTTTCTGCCGTCGTATATAAATGTTAGTTTATGTTTGTTTATGAGGCGTTTTCTACGGATATAAGTGATGCCGTCTGATTCGGTAAAATTAATATGGTTACTGATAAGGTAAGATTTTATGGCGGCATAAATGTCCAGGCATGTAAAAACATAAGAAGGTTTTATCTCGTCAAAGATCGAAAGCGTCCGTTTTATTTTGCATTTGAGACAAATTTCCCAATACTTTTTTGAAGCGGTTGACGCACCGCCATCCGGCTTGATGTTATCAAAGGCACAGTGAGGAAGGGCTTCATTTTCCAGCTGGATAGATTTTAACAGACTTAAAAAAGTTTTTCGGTATCGATTGGCGCTCTTGATCTGCTGAAAGGTGAGTACCTGTGAGATCCACTTGTTATCTGTTTTGTCTACAGGCTTTTCATTGCTGTTGGGCTCGCGCAGCAGAAAAAGGACGCCGTTAAAATTTTCTCCGATATATTGGCTCATATATAATTCCTCCCATGGACAAAATAATGATTTATAAAAAGTATAACACATAAAAGGTTAAGCGTCATGTTTTCCGCTCCTTATGTTATGCTTGATAGGGATTGATTTTTAATGATATAATAAATAAAAAGGATTTCATTGATATACCAACAGGAGACCGAACATGAACTGGAATTTCAAACCTATCACAGCGGAGGATGTGAAAATCCTCCCGCATTATTTTGCGTTAAGATCCAACAAGACCTGCGACAGCATGTTTCTGGACAGCTTCTTGTGGAAGGATTATTATCAGGTGGAGTACTGCATCCGCGACGAAAGAGCCGTGCAGTGGAAGATGGTGGTAAAGGGCGAGCCCTTTGCGGCCCTGCCTCTCTGCACCGCGGAGGATCTTCCCCACTACTTTTTCGATATGAAGGATTACTTTAACCAGGTGCTGGGGCGGAAGCTGAAGATCTATCTGGCTGACGAGGAGGCGGTGAAGCTTCTGGATCTGGATCCGGAGCAGTTCGAGGTGGAGGAGCAGCCCGACGCGGCGGATTATCTTTACGACGGCGAGGCCCTGCGTACCCTGGCGGGGAAGAAGTACCACAAAAAGAAGAACCATGTGAACGCCTTTATGAAGGAATACGCGGGCCGCTATGAATACAGGACCTTAACCTGCGGGAACCGTCAGGATATGTGGCGCTTCCTGGACCGGTGGCGGGCCATGAAGGGCGCCCAGGTGGAAGGCACCCTGGATCCCGAGGTGGAAGGGATTCACAGCATCCTGAATCAGTGCCAGGACCTCGGCGTCCGCATGGGCGGCGTCTACGTGGACGGGCAGATGGAGGCCTTTTCCATGGGCAGCTACAATCCGGCGGAGGATATGGCCATCATCCACATTGAAAAGGCGAATCCGGAGATTCGGGGGATGTACGCCTTTATTAACCAGCAGTTCTTAGTCCACGAGTTTCCAAATGTGAGTCTGGTGAACCGGGAGGACGACGTGGGCCTTCCCGGCCTCAGAAAGGCGAAGCAGTCCTATAATCCCATCGGCTTCGCCAGAAAATACCAGATCCGGGAGCGCTGAGTATGGAAGGATGGGAGCCCAGGCGGCTTGACGGGGAAGAAAAGGCGGCCTGCCGCGGCCTGTGGGAGCAGATCTTTACAGAGGATTCCGCCGCCTTTCTGGATTACTACGACCGGTGGAAGCTTGCGGAAAACGAGTGCTGGGGGATTTTCTGCGGTGGCAGGCTGGCTTCTATGTTGCAGCTCAATCCTTACCGGATGCGGGTGCGGGGGAGGACGGTGGAGAGCCGCTACATTGTGGCGGTGGCCACGGCGCCCGAATACCGTCACCAGGGCATGATGCGGGCCCTTCTTGCGGAGAGCCTTAAGGAGCTGGAGCGGCGGGGGATGCCCTTCGTGTTTCTGATGCCGGCCAGCGAGGCCATCTACAGGCCCTTCGGCTTCCGGTATTTTTACGAGATGAATACGGGCGTTCTGCGGACGGCGGGCCTTTCGGGCGGCAAAAGCGCCCTTTTGGCGGTCCCGGCCGAAGAGGACGATCTTCCCGCCGCGGCCGCCTTTTCGGAGGCGGTCCTGCGGGAGCTGTCCGGGTGTTACGCGCAGCGGGACGAGCATTACCTGCGGATGCTTCTGGCGGAGCTTAAAAGCGAGAACGGTGAGCTTTTGCTCCTTAAGGAGCGGGAGGGCGGAAGGCTTTGCGGCCTGATCCCCTATTGGGGACTGGAACAGCCGGAGATCCGGGAGATCCTCTGTAAAGACGAGGACCGGGAGGCGGTTCTCGCGGCCGCCGGAGCTTATCTGGGAGAGCGCTCTGGCGGGCGGCCCGTTCCCGTAAGCGGCGCCTGCTTTCCCATGGAAGGGAAAAAGCCCATTATCATGGGAAGGATTTTGAATATGCCCGCCTTCCTGGAGCTTTTCGGGGGAGAGACGGCGGCGGGAGAAACGCCGGAGCAGCTGTTTATCCGGCTGGCAGGAGGAAGCAGGCCCTTTATCAATGAGATCGTATAAAGCCGGTTGCGTGGCGGTTGTTTTTCGTATATACTGTTTATAACTGAAAAGAGGCACAAAGTTACGGGTTTGATCGAATTGAGATGGAGTGAATGGGCAGATATCCTGATTGTTTTCCGGAAAATTTTGAAACGGAAATTTTACCGGCAGGTGCAAAAGAGGAGAATAAATCAGTATACAGGATCATAAAATACGGAACAATTAACAGAGAAAGCTTTATAAGCACTTATGAGGAGATTCATAGAGGATTGATCCCGCCCAGAAAAAGAATCAATTTAAAGGATCCGGGGATTTATTCAACATCCTGCAATATGGATTATTCAGAGGCGGAGTATGTATTGAGGCTGATCATGCGGCATAAGCCGGAGGCCTTTATTGCAAAGGGGGAAACGGAAAAGAGCTGCGGACCATGTCAGCTGACAGCTGAACGGGAAACGGGAAAAGGCGCTCATGTTGACTGGTGGGTATATGACGACTCGGAGCCCCAGCGGTATTTTGAAAAGGAAGATCAGGAATGAAGGAATTATATTTTGAAAATGTGACAGGTATAGGAAACCTGTATCTGGAATATGTTTTTTATGAATTTGAATCTGAGCCGATTCTGTTTCTGTGCTCGGATGAAAGCAGGCAGCTGTATTTTTGCCTGTGCTCAGATATCCGTTATGAGCAGAAGTGGGTCGTTATGAAAACGAACCTGACTGTTTTAAATGCTCTTGTTGAGGAAGAGATTGATATTGCCTCTGCGTTCCTTTCTGCGCCGGAGCTGGTGATTATCACATTAAATCTCCAGGGTGAGGAGCGGGTCCGTGTCGTAAGGGCTGATGAGGCTGACAGGCTTGACCTTCCGAAAGAGGGGACTTTTGTCAGATGCGGCAAAGAAGAGGCGAAAATGTATTTGTGGCAGAAAAAGTGGGAAATGGTATCAGATCGGCAGAGAGAGATCGTAAAACGGACAGAGGCCTCGGATGAAGTGATGCAGAAAGCGTTTTTCGTCAATACAATATATAAAGGCGCAGTGGAGCCTGAGAGCAGGCTGCGGGATACGATTTCGGAAAGCTATGAATATTCTGTCTCATCAAAAGAAGAGTATATTGAAACGGTAAAGATCAGTAAAAACGATAACGATTTTGTGCAGGCGGCCTGATTTTGAAAAGAGAGTGGATGTTATGAAACAAAGCAGTTTTCAATTTGTAAATCCCTATCTGGAAGAATTGTTTTTTGAAGGGAATCATGTGCCAGATATAGATCCTGCTGAAGTGGAGATACAGAATTCCTTCCATGTTCAGGTCAAAAGAAGTAAAGATGATAACCGGGCAAAGGTGGAGCTGACTCTTGAGATCAAAAATCAAAATGCGCCCTTTCAGCTGCGGATCAAGGTTTCCTCTGATTTTAAATGGGAGGAACTGGATGAGGATACGATCCAGGCGATGTTAAAGAGGAACGCGCCTGCTCTTTTGATGGGGTATATGCGTCCCATTGTGGCGAGTGTTACAAACTCCTCCAGGTTCCCTGTGTATAATTTGCCTTTTATTAATTTTGCGGAATAGTTTTTCCATAAACCTTTAAATCGGCGGTACAGAGTTTTACCGGCCGGTTTGAAGGTTTATTTTGCAGGATGAGATCGTATAGGAGGGATATCATGGATCCGAGGGAAAAACTGAGAGCGTGGGTCGAGGAGAGTGAGAACATCGTGTTCTTCGGCGGGGCCGGGGTCTCCACCGAGAGCGGCATACCGGATTTCCGGAGTGTGGACGGGCTTTATAACCAGCAGTATGATTATCCGCCCGAGACGATCTTAAGCCACACGTTTTTTGAACGGCATACCGCTGAATTTTTCCGGTTCTACAGGAATAAGATGATCTGTAAGGGCGCGGAGCCCAACGCGGCCCATCTGGCCCTGGCAGAGCTGGAGCGGCGGGGGAAGCTGAAAGCGGTGATCACCCAGAACATCGACGGCCTTCATCAGATGGCGGGGAGCCGCACCGTGCTGGAGCTTCACGGCTCCGTCCACCGCAACTACTGCACCAGGTGCGGAAAGGCCTATGACGCCGACTTTATCTTAAATTCCACGGGGATCCCCCTGTGCAGCTGCGGCGGCATTGTGAAGCCCGACGTGGTGCTTTACGAGGAAAGCCTGGATTACGGCACCATGCAGAGGGCGGTCTCCTTTATCGGAAGGGCCGACGTGCTGATCGTGGGAGGCACCTCCCTGACGGTTTATCCCGCGGCGGGCCTTCTGGATTATTACGGCGGCCATAAGCTGGTGCTGATCAACAAGGGGGCCACGCCCATGGACAGGCGTGCCGATCTGGTGATCGCCGCCCCCATCGGGGAAACCCTTAAGATGTTCTTGGAGCCATAAGGAGGTAGCCATGGAATTTCATGTGGGCGATATTGTGAAGCTGAAAAAGCCCCATCCCTGCGGCAGCAGCGAGTGGGAGATCATCCGGGTGGGGATGGATTTTAAGCTGAAATGCGCGGGCTGCGGACACCTGATTATGGTGCCCAGGAAGCTGGTGGAAAAAAACTGCCGCGGGCTTCGGCCGGGAAAGGGCGAAGCGTAAAAAACTGCTTGCAAACCGTGGTGAAACATGGTAAAATACTTATCCGTGACATCATAAACATATCCTTGCTCCCTGAGGCTCAGGGGGCCAGAGACCAGAAGGAGGAAAACAGCATGAACAAGTATGAACTGGCGCTTGTGCTGAGTGCAAAGCTGGAGGATGAAGAGAGGGAAGCCGCTCTTGAGAAGGCGAAATCCTACATCACCCGTTTCGGCGGCACCATCACAAATGTGGACGAGTGGGGCAAGAAAAGGCTTGCCTACGAGATCCAGAAGATGAGGGAGGGCTACTACTACTTCATCCAGTTTGAGGGCGACGCCAACTGCCCCAACGAGGTGGAGAGCCATGTCCGCATCATGGAGCCTGTGATCAGATATCTGTGCGTAAAGCAGGAAGCGTAATCAGAAAAGAGGGGATCGCATGAATAAAGTCATACTCATGGGAAGACTTACCAGAGAACCCGATATCCGTTATTCCCAGAGCGGTACGGCGGTGGCCCGCTATACCCTCGCGGTGGACAGGCGTTTTTCAAGAAACGGCGGCGACGGAAACGACCAGAGCGCCGATTTCATCACCTGCGTGGCCTTCGGGCGCAGCGCGGAATTCGCTGAGAAATACCTGCACCAGGGAACCAAGATCGCGGTGACCGGAAGAATCCAGACCGGCAGCTACACAAACCGCGACGGCCAGAAGGTTTACACCACCGACGTGGTGGTTGAGGATCAGGAATTCGCGGAGAGCAAGAACGCGTCCCAGGGCGCGGGCGGCGGCTCCTACAGGCCTGAATCCAGGCCTCAGCCCGCAAATGCCGTTGACGATGGGTTTATGAACATTCCCGACGGAGTAGAGGACGAGGGTCTCCCGTTTAACTAGAAAGTTTCGGAATGAAGGAGGTTTTTATCATGGCTTATACAAAAGGTGACAGAGCGGACGCTCCCATGAAGAGGAGAGGCGGGCGCAGAAGGAAAAAGGTCTGCGTGTTCTGCGGCGATAAAAACGGCGTCATCGATTACAAGGACGTCGCGAAGTTAAAGAGATACGTATCCGAGAGAGGAAAGATCCTTCCCAGAAGGATCACCGGCAACTGCGCGAAGCATCAGCGCGCCCTGACCGTTGCCATCAAGAGGGCAAGGCATCTGGCCCTTATGCCCTACACAATGGAATAAGGCTTTTGAGAGAAGCGCCGGCGGGCGCTTCTTTTTTTGGCATAAATCCTGTTCTTCCGGGGACACTTCTTTATATAGAAATATCTGGAAGAGAGGGGTTTTTATGAAAGGGAAAAAGAAAATGCTGGCGGCCGTTCTGGCGGGGGCGCTCACTGCGGCGGCGGCCCTCACCGCTCTTGGAGCGGGCCCTGGCGGCCGGGAGACCGCGGTGGAGGTGTTCGAGGACGCGAGCTTTGACGCTCTGTCCTGCCGGGTGCTCCTGGAAGCGGATCTGGGAAGCGAATACCGCACCATCGGCGAGAAGGAGGACTGCCTGAGACTCATTTACAGCGGGCTAAAGGGGCGGGAGGGCGAGCCTGCCGTCAGCCGGGAGCCCACGGAGGAGGGGGAAAAGACGGTCCTTTCAGACGGGAAGGTGAGTCTTTCCTTCTGCACGGCGGAGCAGAAGGAGGAGGGGCAGATCCTTCAGCGAAACTTCCTGCGGGCGGAGCTCTTTCTTGAGGGCGGGGAAGCAGAGGAGGCGCGGGAAGCCGCCAAAGAGCTTGAAGAAGCGGCGGCCGGGGCCGGGGTGAACGGCTGTGCTTCCTTTGAGCTTGAGGGGAGCTTCGCCGGGCTTCTGACCCTGAATGAGCGGCAGATCGTGGCGGAGGCTCTTCTGGAGCAGATGGACGCCGGGACGGTGGCCTCGGTGTACCGGGAGGAGCTCTGCACGGTCTACGCCTGGAAAAAGGGGGCGGGCGAGGGCGTCCGGCTCCCCGAGGGAAGGGTGAATCTGAACCTGGCGGCTTTCTGCGACGAGGAGCAGGGGCGCACGGTATTCCGCCTGGGAAGTCCCGTTCTCAGGGAGGATTACTGACAGGAACCAGGGCGGGCCGCCCGGCATATTCTGTATTATATTATGGAATTAAGGTGGCAGTCAGATGGCAGAACGATACAGTGACCTGGTCTGGGATTACTACGGCGGGCGTCCCTTCAGGGGCGGGCTCTCGTCGGGGCTTTTGCGCCCCGTCCCCTGGATGCGTGCCATGGCGGCGGAGCCGGGGCGCGGCCGCGAGGCCAGCCGCGACATCGAGTATTTCCAGACCATGTACCCTGAGAGGATGAAGCGGATCCAGGGAAGCGTGCGGGATCTTTGCGATACCATTGACTACGAGGGAAGCTTCCTGTATGATGAATATCCGGACAGAGTGAGCTTAAGGCGCCTTTGCAGCCAGGTCTATGAAAAGGAGTTTACCGAGGGGACCGGCGAGGAGGAGGCCCGCTGGCTCGAGGCGGCGGTGGAGGTCCTTCTCTATCACGAGATCTGCCGCAGGCGGGCCCGCCGCAGGGACATGAGAAGAAAGTACGGGCTCTAAAGAAAAAGTTAAGAAAAATTTCATTGAGCTTTGTGCTGTTTGAACTTAAAATATAGTCATCCGATAAAAATAAGGGAGAGTACCCATGAGAAAGATAGTCCGCAATCTGCTGATCCTGATCCTTGTGTTCGTGGCCGCCGTGGCCGCGGTTCTGTTCCTCACAAGAAAAAAGCCGTCTCAGGTGGCCTATGCGGTGATGGAGAACGCCAGCCTTCCCATCGTCACCATGGAGCTTGAGGGGGAGCCGGTGAACACCCTTCACGGCTACACAAGGCCCATGGATCTCTCCTATATGCGGGATACGGTCACTCCCCTTCCGGCGGACCGGTCCCTGCCCTTCCATATCAGCACCTACGGCGAAACCATCGAGGGGGTCTCCTACGAGGTCAGGAGCCTCGGCGAGGGACGGCTCATCGAGGAGGGGGAATGCGAGGGGCTTTCCGGCGACAGCAGCCGTGTGGACGGCCTTCTGGGTCTTCAGGACCTTCTGGAGCAGGGAAAGGAGTATGCGCTGGTCTTAAGGGTCCGGACGGAGAAATGGGAGAGCATCGAGTATTATACCAGGCTCCGCTATTACGGAGACACCCATCTGGCGGAGCAGCTGGCCTTTGCCAGGAGCCTCAGCGATTCCGCCATTTCAGGGACGGGGACGGAGGAGTGGACGGTCCAGCTTGAGACCCGCTCCGACGCGGACAACAGCTCCCTGGGCTATGCCGACATCCATTCCAGCTTTGACCAGGTGACCTGGGGGAGCCTGTCTCCCGAGCGGCTGGGGGACGTGCGGGTGCAGCTCAATGAGCTCAACGGGATGGTGGCCTCCCTTACGTTCCTTTACGACGTGACGGCCCAGGGCGATTCGGGCCACATGGAGGTGTTCCATGTGAACGAGTTCTTCAGCGTCCGCTATGTGGACGGGAAGCTGTGGCTCATCGCCTATGAGAGGACCATGGGCCAGTCCTTCGAGCCCTCCGACATCACGGTGCAGGACGGCCGGATCGAGCTGGGCATCGTAAGGCCCGACGAGCTCCCGGCAGAGCTTAAGAGCGCCGGGGATTACACGGCCTTTGCCGTCGACGGGGAGCTCTGGAGCTATAACGGGAAGGAGAACGAGGCCTCCCGCCTGTTTTCCTTTAAAGAAAAGAACGACGACGGGATCCGCACCCTCTACGACCAGCACAGGTTCAGGGTCATCGACGTGGACGAGGAGGGGAACGTTTCCTTTACCGTATACGGGTACATGAACAGGGGAAGCCGCGAGGGACAGTGCGGCCTGGCCTTCTATCAGTATGACCGCGGCGAGAACGCGGTGCGGGAGGTCTTTTTCATCCCCTCCGACAAGCCCTACCAGGTCCTTAAGGAGGAGGTGGGCACCCTCTCCTACGTGGGGGACAACGGGCTGTTTTATCTGATGTTCGGAAACAGCATTTATTCCATAGACTTTTCCGGCGAGGAGTATGTGGAGGTGGTAAGCGGCATGAGCCGTGAATCCCTGGTGGTGAGCCCAGACGCCAGCGCGGCCGCCTGGCAGGCAGACGGGGGCCTTTACGACTCCGGGACCATCCGCGTCTTTTACATGGATAACGGGGAGAGTTTCGATATTCAGGCCGGGGAGGGCGAGTATGTGCGGGCTCTGGGCTTTATCGACGGCGATTTTATTTACGGAAAGGCCAGGGAGAGCGACATTGAGCGGGGGAGCCTTGCAGTCCGCTTCCCCATGTACGCCCTTGAGATCGTGGGCAGGGACCAGAAGCCCGTGACCTCCTATGAGCCGGAGGGCTGCTTCGTGGAGAGCATCGAGGTGGGCGACGGCAAGGTGCAGATCAGCCGGGAGGCAAAAGGGGCGGACGGCTCCTGGATTGCGGCGCCGGACGACGCCCTGATCCAGAACCGAGAGGAGGAGCCGGAGGAGACGGCCCTTAAAAGCTATGATTCTGACAAGAAGCAGACGGTGTGGGTCCTGGATCTTTCCTCCTCGGACAATACGGAGAAGCTTTTAAGCCTCACCACGCCCAAAGAGGTGGAGAACGAGGCCAGCCGCGAGCTGAGCCTGGTGTCCACGGCGGAGCTGGGCCGGGAGGATTCAGGCTATTACGCCTACGCCTGCGGAAGGCTGGAGGGGATCTTTGACACGGCGTCGGACGCCATTCAGGCCGTTTACGACAGGATGGGCGTTGTGGCGGACAGCAGCGGGCGCTGCGTGTGGACCAGGGCCAACAGGGCGGCGGAGAGCCATGCGGAGCTTAAGGCTCCGGCGACGGCGGCCTCACAGGGGGAGAGCCTTGGCGCCTGCATTTCCATGATGCTGAGCCAGGAGGGCCTTTCCTATGACGTGGCCGGCGGCCTTCAGTCGGGCATGAACGCCTATGAGATCCTGAACGAGGCCTTTTCGGGCCGCGCGGTGGACCTTCAGGGCTGTATCCTCAATCAGATCCTCTACTATGTGGACCAGGGCCGCCCGGTGCTGGCGGTGACCGAGGGGGATAAGGCGGAGCTCATCGTGGGCTACGACGTCTATACCAATCTGGTGATCTACGATCCGCTGGAGGGGAGCACTTATTTAAGATCCGAGGAGGACGCGGAGAGCTATTACGCCGCCTACGGCTATCCTTTTGTAAGCTGGATGTAAGATTATTGAAAAAAGGGTTTTACAAACGGAGGATAAGTTGTTATAATAAGCGAATAGACAACAGCAGAGTTTATAATAGATGAGGTGTCATCATGCAATATGTGATCAGGGGAGGCGTCCCGCTGGCGGGGGACGTTGTGATAGGGGGCGCAAAGAACGCGGCTCTTGGTATTTTAGCGGCCGCGATCATGGCTGATGAGGATGTGACCATTGAAAACCTGCCTGACGTGCGGGATATCAATGTGCTTTTGGAGGCCATTGAGGAGATCGGCGCTTCCGTCTGCCGGATCGACGCCCATACGGTGCGCATCAACGGAAAAAGTATCCATTCCGTGCGGGTGAACGGCGATTATATTAAAAGGATCCGGGCGTCTTATTATCTTCTGGGCGCTCTTCTTGGAAAATATAAAAAGGCCGAGGTTTCCCTTCCCGGCGGCTGCAACATCGGAAGCCGCCCCATTGACCAGCATCTGAAGGGATTCAGGGGACTGGGGGCCAGGACTGAGATTGATCACGGAATGGTGGTGGCCGAGGCCTCCGTTCTGCGGGGCGGCCATATCTATCTGGACGTGGTCTCCGTGGGTGCCACCATCAACGTTATGCTGGCGGCGGCCAGGGCCGAGGAAAGCACCATCCTTGAGAACGCGGCCAAGGAGCCCCATGTGGTCGACGTGGCCAACATGCTCAACAGCATGGGCGCCAATATCAAGGGCGCGGGAACGGATGTGATCCGTATCAAGGGCGTTCCCAGGCTTCACGGAACGGTTTATTCCATCATCCCCGACCAGATTGAGGCGGGCACCTTCATGTTTGCCGCTGCGGTCACGCGGGGCGATGTTACGGTAAAAAGCGTGATCCCCAGGCATCTCGAGGCCATCTCCGCCAAGCTGGTGGAAATGGGCTGCGAGGTGGTGGAGTTTGACGACGCGGTCCGCGTGGTGTGTAAATCGCGGCTGAAATATACCAATGTAAAGACCCTCCCCTATCCCGGCTTTCCCACGGATATGCAGCCGCAGATTTCCGTGGCCCTTGCCCTTGCGGAGGGGACCAGCATGGTGACGGAGAGCATTTTCGAGAACCGTTTCAAATATGTGGATGAGCTTGCCCGCATGGGCGCCAACATCAAGGTAGAAGGCAACGTGGCCGTGATCAACGGCGTGGACCGCCTGATGGGCGCCGACGTGAGCGCGCCCGACCTTCGCGCGGGAGCGGCTCTGGTTCTGGCCGGCCTGGCGGCCGAGGGCCACACCGTGGTAGACGAGACGAAATATATTCTGCGGGGCTACGAGCGGTTTGACGAAAAGCTGCGCGGCCTTGGCGCCTGCATCGCCCAGGCCGAGGATGAAAAGGAGGTCCAGCGCCTGAAGCTGGAGGCGGTATAGGCCTGTAAAAAAGGCTTGACAGTTGAAAAAAACAGAGTTATCTTAATACGGTAATCCCTTATTCAGAGTGGTGGAGGTACAGAGGACCTGTGAAGCCACGGCAACCCCCTTGGCGGAAGGTGCCAACCTGAGCGAGCGATCGAACAATAAGAGGATTTGATGCGACAGGATCGGGTCCGCTTATATAAGCGGGCCCGTTTTTATCATACGAGGGCAGGGCGCTTTCTATGATAAAAATTTACAGGCTCCCGTCAGGAGCCGGAGAGGAAGGAAAATTATGGAGAAGTACCTGTTTACTTCAGAATCTGTGACCGAGGGCCATCCCGATAAGATGTGCGACGCCATTTCCGACGCCATCCTGGACGCCCTTCTTGAGCAGGATCCCATGAGCCGCGTGGCCTGCGAGACCTGCTGCAATACCGGCTTTGTGATGGTCATGGGCGAGATCACCACAAAGGCCTATGTGGATATCCAGAAGATCGTAAGGGATACGGTTCTGGAAATCGGCTACAATAAGTCGGAGTACGGCTTCGACGGCAACACCTGCGCCGTGCTGACGGCCATCGACGAGCAGTCTCCCGACATCGCCATGGGCGTTGACAAAGCCCTGGAGGCGAAGGAGAACCAGATGTCCGACGAGGAGATCGAGGCCATCGGCGCCGGCGACCAGGGCATGATGTTCGGCTACGCCACCAACGAGACCGAGGAGTATATGCCCTATCCCATCGCCCTGGCCCATAAGCTGACCAGGCGCCTTGCCCAGGTGAGAAAGGACGGAACCCTCGGGTATCTGCGTCCCGACGGCAAGAGCCAGGTAACGGTGGAGTACGACGAAAACGGAAAGCCCGCCCGTCTTGACGCGGTGGTGATCTCCACCCAGCACGATCCCGACGTGAGCCAGGAGCAGATCCATGCCGACGTAAAGAAATACGTGCTGGATCCGGTGCTCCCCGCCTCCATGGTGGATGAGAACACCAAGCTCTTTATCAACCCCACGGGCCGGTTCGTCATCGGCGGCCCCCACGGCGACAGCGGCCTTACGGGCCGCAAGATCATTGTGGACAGCTACGGCGGCTACGCCAGACACGGCGGCGGCGCCTTCTCCGGAAAGGACTGCACCAAGGTGGACCGCTCCGCTTCCTACGCGGCCCGCTATGTGGCCAAGAACCTGGTGGCGGCCGGTCTTGCCGATAAGTGCGAGATCCAGCTCTCCTACGCCATCGGCGTGGCCCGTCCCACCTCGGTGTCGGTGGATACCTTCGGCACGGGAAAGCTTCCGGATTCCCGCCTGGTGGAGATCGTGAGGGAGAACTTTGACCTGCGCCCCGCCGGCATCATCAGGATGCTTGATTTAAGAAAGCCCGTCTATAAGCAGACGGCGGCCTACGGCCACTTCGGGCGCACGGACCTGGATCTTTCCTGGGAGCGCCTGGATAAGGCGGAGGCCTTAAAGAAATATCTGGAGCGGTAAGCTATGGCGGATTCACGCCTTCGCCCTCCGGCCCCTGCCGGAGGAGCGGAGGCGTTTTCTTTTTGTTTTCCCTTGAAAATCTGCGGGTATCGGGTAAAATAAGAGTAAGAAACGCCCCTTGCGGCGAAAACGGAGGAGTCACGGAATGAATGAGATTTACGCGGGCGTGGACCTGGGCGGCACCACGGCAAAGATTGGACTTTTTAAGAAGGAGGGCTTCCTGATCAGAAAGTGGGAGATCCCAACCCGCAAGGAGGACGGCGGAAAGCACGTATCCCCCGATATCGCGGCCTCCATAAGAAAGGCCATGGCGGAGGAGGGCATTCCCATGGAGGCCCTGGCGGGCGCGGGGATCGGCGTGCCGGGCCCCATCCTGCCGGACGGATACGTGGAGATCATCGTCAACATCGGCATGCGCGACTGGAACCCGGTAAAGGAGCTGTCAGAGCTTCTGGGCGGAATTCCGGTCAAGGGAGCCAACGACGCCAACATCGCGGCCCTGGGAGAAATGTGGCAGGGCGGCGGCAAGGGCCATAAGGACGTGGTGGCCATCACCCTGGGAACCGGGGTGGGCGGCGGCGTCATCGTGGACGGCCATATTGTGCCGGGAAGCCACGGCATGGGCGGCGAAGTGGGCCACATGGTCATGGACTGGCAGTGGCCGGAGCCGGAGGCCTGCAACTGCGGGAATTACGGCTGCCTGGAGCAGATCGCCTCGGCCACGGGGATCGTGCGGATCGCCAGGCGGTTCATGAGAAAACAGGACACGCCCTCCGTTCTCAGGAAGGCGGATCCGCTGACGGCCAAGGCCGTGTTCGACGCGGCAAAAGCGGGGGATGAGCTGGCGGAGCAGGTGGCCGATTACTGCATGATGTATCTGGCGAGGGCCCTCTCTTATATCTCCCAGGTGGTGGATCCGGAGATCTTCGTGATCGGCGGCGGCGTGGCCAAGGCGGGGGATTACCTCCTCGAGCTGGTGAGAAAGCATTTTGAGCCCATGATCACGCTGATCCGGGGGAACGCGCAGCTGGCCCTGGCGACCCTGGGAAACGACGCCGGGATCTACGGGGCGGCCAAGCTGGCCATCGACGGCTGATCCGCGGAAGCTCTTGAACAATCCATGATTTTATGCTATGATAACGGGGTAACGGCCCTGCGAAAAAGGCCGGAAGCTGTGAGAAAGGAACCATCGAGATGAGTCAGGAAAAGGTAGATAAGTATAAAGAGCAGAAGGCCAAGAGAAAGGAACTGGTGGAGAAGGAGCGGAAAAAACGCAGGCTTGGAAGGCTGGCGGCAATCCTGATCCTTGTGGTTGTAATCGCGGGCGTGGGCACCGGAATCGGCTTTACGATCCGCAACCAGTATCTCAAGATCCAGGCCGCCAAGCCGGATTACTCCAACACCTCTCTGGTGATCCAGGATATGGCCGGGCTTTTGAACGACCTGCCCGAATATACGGAGGAATAAAGAAAAAGCGGAGGGCAGTTTGTCCTCCGCTTAAAAAAACCTCTTAAAACGAGGAGTTCCCGGAGCCGGGCTCCGGGAATAATTATGAAAATCTATGTGCATCTTGACGAAAAACCTTATTGATTTCACTTCTTTTTATACAAATAGCATAACAATCACTTGTGAACAAAATATGAATAAATGATAAATAATACGTGAATTATCGGCGGAAGCCCCGCCGGAAAGGGAGGAATTCCATGGTGGAAGAGACAGGCAGAAAGGTGATCGTCATCGGTCACAGAAACCCGGACACGGATTCCATCTGCTCTGCCATCGCCTACGCGAGGCTCAAGCAGGCGGTGACGGGCGAGGAGCATATCCCGTGCAGGGCGGGGGCGGTGAATCCGGAGACCCAGTACGTGCTGGATAAGTTCCATGTGCCCCTTCCCGAGCTGAGGGAGGATGTGCGCACCCAGATCAAGGACATTGAAATCAGAAAGACCAAGGGGGTCCGCTCCAACATTTCGTTAAAGGAGGCCTGGAGCCTGATGAAGGAGCTGGGCGTCGTGACCCTGCCCGTCACCACCGACAACAGGCTGGAGGGGCTCATCACCATCAGCGACATCGCCAATTCCTACATGAACGTCTATGACAGCGCCATCCTTTCGGCGGCCTGCACCCAGTACGTCAACATCAAGGAGACCCTGGACGGCGCCGTGGCCGTGGGCGACGAGATGGATTATTTTGACCGGGGCAAGGTTTTAGTGGCGGCGGCGAACCCGGATCTGATGGAGTCCTATATTGAGGAGCACGACCTGGTGATACTGGGAAACCGCTACGAATCCCAGCTCTGCGCCATTGAGATGAACGCGGGCTGCATCGTGGTCTGCGACGGGGCGCCGGTGTCCATGACCATCAAAAAGCTGGCGGAGGAGCATAAGTGTACGGTAATCACCACGCCCTTCGATACATACACGGCCTCCAGGCTCATCAACCAGAGCATGCCCATCAGCTTTTTCATGCGCACAAAGAACATCGTTACCTTTGACATTGAGGATTATACCGACGACATCAAGGACATCATGGCCAGCAAGCGGTTCCGGGATTTCCCCATCCTGGATAAGGACGGCCGTTACCGCGGCATGATCTCCCGCCGGAACCTTCTGGGCATGAAGCGCAAGCAGGTGATCCTGGTGGATCACAACGAGAGGGCCCAGGCGGTGGAGGGGATCGAGAGCGCCGAGATTCTGGAGATCATCGATCATCACCGGCTGGGAAGCCTGGAAACCATCTCCCCCGTATTTTTCCGCAACCAGCCCCTGGGCTGCACCGCCACGATCATCTATCAGATGTATAAGGAGGCGGGGGCCCAGATCTGTCCCGAGGTGGCGGGGCTTCTGTGCAGCGCCATCATCTCCGACACCCTTCTTTACCGGTCGCCCACCTGCACCCAGGTGGACAAGCAGGCCGCCGAGGAGCTGGCCGGGATCGCCGGCGTCAATACGAAGCAGCTGGCCCGGGAAATGTTCGCCGCGGGCAGCCAGCTGAGGAAGAAGTCCGAGGAGGAGATCTTTTATCAGGATTACAAGGTCTTTGACATGGACGGAACCAGCGTGGGAATCTCCCAGATCAGCTCCATGGATTCCGACGAGCTGGAGGAGCTGAAAAAAAGGATAGTGCCCTTTCTGGAGGTCATGCGGAGCAAGCACAACGTGGACATGCTGTTCTTCATGCTGACCAGTATCTTGGACGAATCCACCGAGGTTCTCTGCGACAGCGCGGGCGGCGTGCAGCTTCTGGAGCAGGCCTTTCCCGGAAGCCGCGCGGTGGATCAGGCGGTGCCCCTTCCCGGCGTGGTGTCCAGAAAAAAGCAGTTTGTGCCGGCCCTTATGATGGTATTGCAGAGTTAGGAGCGCGCCATGAGGTTTGAATGGAAAAATATTACACTGATCGGGATGCCCGCCTCGGGAAAGAGCACCGTGGGCGTCCTTCTGGCCAAGAGGCTGGGCTACCGGTTCCTTGACTCGGATCTTCTGATCCAGGAGCAGGAGGGACGGCTTCTGAAACAGATTATTGAGGACGAGGGGCTTTCGGGCTTTCTCGCCATTGAGGAGCAGGTAAACAGGGATATCTGCGCCGAGCGCACGGTTATCGCTCCGGGCGGGAGCGTGATCTACGGCCCCTCCGCCATGGAGCACCTGAAGGAAATCAGTACCGTGGTTTATTTGAAGCTGGGCTACGGGGATCTGGAGCGGCGTCTCGGGAACCTGAAGGACAGGGGCGTCGCCTTAAAGGACGGCATGACCCTGCGGGAGCTTTATGAGGAGCGGGTTCCCCTTTATGAGAAATACGCCGACGTCACCATCGACGAGACCGGGAGGACCAGCGGCCAGGTGGTGGACCAGCTTCGGATGATGGTGGAATGGGGCTGAAAAACCACTTGATTTCACAGCCCTCCTATGCTATACTCTTTCACGTTGCAAAGCCCGCAAAAATAAGGTCTTAAGGGCTTGCCCGGCGGTCACCGCCGTAAAATGTGCCGAGTGTTCGAGACCTTCCACTCGTAAAACAAAACTAAAGGAGAACTGAATAATGAAGAAAAGAAAAGTATCATCCAGGACCACGCTGTTTATGGTTCAAAGCGCGCTGATTGCGGCTGTCTACGTGGCGGTCACCCTGGCGGTGGCGCCCATCGCCTTCGGCCCTGTCCAGTTCAGGATCTCGGAGGCCCTCGCGGTACTGCCCTGTTTTACTCCGGCGGCGGTCCCGGGACTGTTCGTCGGCTGCCTTCTGGCCAACAGCCTGGCGGGCAGTATTGTGCCGGACGTGGTGTTCGGCAGTCTGGCGACCCTCATCGGAGCCCTTGCCTCCTACGGTCTCAGAAAGCATAAATTCCTGGTCTGCGTGCCGCCCATCCTGTCAAACGTGCTGATCGTGCCCTGGGTTCTGCACTACGGGTACGGTTATCCCGACGCGATCCCCTGGCTGATGCTTACGGTGGGCATCGGAGAGGTTCTGGCCGTGGGCGGCCTGGGAAATCTCCTCCTTGTGGCCCTTGACAGATATAAGAACGTGATATTCAGAAGCAGCGCCGTTTAGGCGCCGCGCCGGAGACAGTATTGGAACGTACTGTCTCTTGTGTTATAATGGATAAAAAGAAAAAGGAAGGATCCGGCTATGTATCAGATTGATTTTCAGAAACCTACGGCTGTTCATTTTATCGGGATCGGCGGCATCAGTATGAGCGGCCTGGCCGAGGTGCTCCTCTCCAGGGGCTTTCAGGTGAGCGGCTCCGACGTGAACGCCAGCGCGCTGACAGATCATCTTGAGGACGACGGGGCCCGGATCTTCCTGGGCCAGAGGGCCTCTAATATCGGCGACGACGTTCAGGTCGTCGTATATACGGCGGCCATCCATCCCGACAATCCGGAATATAAAGAGGCGGTCCGCAGGAACCTCCCCATGCTGTCCAGGGCGGAGCTTCTGGGGCAGATGATGAAAAATTACCAGGACGCCGTGGCCATCGCCGGCACCCACGGAAAGACCACCACCACCTCCATGGTGACGGAGATCCTTCTGGCGGCGGAGGCGGATCCCACCATCTCTGTGGGCGGCATCCTCCACAGCATCGGCGGAAATATCCGGATCGGCCATTCCGGCTGCTTCGTGACGGAGGCCTGCGAGTATACAAACAGCTATCATTCCTTTTTCCCTACGATCGAGGTCATTTTAAATATCCGGGAGGATCACCTGGATTTCTTTAAGGATATCAATGATATCCGGGATTCCTTCCATACCTTCGCGAAGCTTCTGCCTGAGAACGGCCTTCTGATTATCAATGCGGATATCCCCGGCTACAGGGAGCTTATGGCGGATATTTCATGTCCCATGGTGACCTTCTCCATCGAGGATGAGACGGCAGATTACAGGGCCGTCAACGTAAGCTACAACGAAAAGGGCTTCGGATCCTTTGACCTGGTAAGAAGGGGCGAGGTTCTGACGCACCTGGAGCTGGAGGTGCCCGGAGAGCACAACATCGCCAACGCCCTGGCGGCGGCTGCTGTGGCCGAGGCCCTGAACGTGTCTGTGGAGGCCATTGAGGAGGGCCTTGACGGCTACACCGGCACGGAGCGCAGGTTTGAGCGGAAGGGCGAGCTGGGCGGCGTCACGGTCATCGACGATTATGCCCATCATCCCGACGAGATCCGCGCCACCCTCCTGGCGGCGGAGAAGCTTCATAAGAAAAAGATCTGGTGCGTGTTCCAGCCCCACACCTACACAAGGACGAAGGCCCTGATGGAGGAATTTTCCGAGGCTCTTTCCCTGGCTGACGAGGTGGTGCTGGCGGAGATCTTTCCCGCCCGTGAGACGGACACCCTGGGGATCAGCTCGGCCGACCTGGCGGCTCTCATTGAAAAACGGGGCACCAGGGCCCATTATTTCGAGACCTTCGACGAGATTGAAAATTTCCTGCTGGAAAACATGGTTTCAGGGGAATTGTTGATAACAATGGGCGCGGGGGACGTGGTAAAGATCGGCGAGAACCTGCTGGGGCTGTAGTTATCCACAATATCCACAGGATTTATCAACAATTTGCGGGATTCTCTTTTAAAGGGGGGTGTGCTATAATAGAGGGACGAGAGAGGTGAGGACATGGCAGGGATCTATGTAAAGGACCGGACCGGGGGCGGGGCCACCGTGGTGCCGAACCGGTTCATCGATCAGTTCCTGCCTGAAGCCAGCGGGGAGTTTGTCAAGGTTTATCTGTTTTTACTGCGGCATGCCTCCCGGGAGGGGGAGCTTTCCCTTTCACGCATGGCGGAGGGGCTTTGTGATACGGAGAAAAATGTGCATTACGCACTGAAATACTGGGAGAGGATGGGCCTTCTCGCCCTGGAATACGCGTCGGACGGTTCCCTTAAGGGGATCGGCCTTCTGGAGCCGGGCGAAGCCCCGGCGGCAAAGGAGGCCGCGGCGGCGGCCCAGCCCGAAAAAAAGAAGGACCTGGCAGACCTCCAGTCCGACGAGGAGTTCCTTCAGCTTCTCTATCTGACGGAGCGGTATACGGGCGCGCCCCTGAGCCCTCAGGACGCGGACATGCTGGCGAACCTTTACGGGAACCTGGGCATGTCTGCGGAGCTTCTGGAATATCTGGTGGAATACTGCGTCTCCGGCGGAAACAAGAGCATGCGCTACATCGAGAAGGTAGCCTTAAGCTGGCATAAGCGGGGAATCGCGTCGGTGAAGCAGGCCAGGGAGGAAAACGCCATCGGCGGAAAGCACACCTACGCGGTGCTCAGGGCCTTTGGCATCACGGGCCGCAGCGCCGCGCCCGCGGAGCGGGATATGATCGACAGGTGGCTTAAGGATTACCGCCTTCCGGTGGAGGTGGTGTTAGAGGCCTGCGACAGGACCATGAGAAACATCCACAAGCCGAATTTCGCCTATGCCGATAAGATTTTGCAGGAATGGAAAAAGGCGGGGGTCCGGGACCGGGCCGACGTGGAGCGCATTGAGGAGAAGCGCCGGGACGAAAAAAAGGCTCCGGCCAAGCGGACGGCGGAAAAGCGGCCCAACCGGTTCCATAATTTCCAGCAAAGGGATTACGATTACGACGAGCTGGTCAAGCAGATCAATGGGTTCTGACCCATGAGGAAGGGAGAAAACCGTGGCACTGAACAATTCCCAGTACGACGCGCTGATGCGCGTTTATCAGAAGCGCCAGAGGGATGACAGGCACAGGCAGGAGGAACGGATCGCCGAGGTCTACCGGGCGCTCCCGCAGATGGAGCGGTACGACAGGGAGATCAGCGCCCTCTCCGTGGAGCGGGCGAAAAAGCTTCTGGACGGCGACGAGCGGGGAGCGGCCCAGTGCATGAGGCAGCTGGAGGAGCTCCGGGAGGAGCGGGCGGCCCTGTTCTCCATGGGCGGCTTTCCGGCGGACTATATGGAGATGGACTATACCTGTCCCCAGTGCCGCGATACAGGCTATGTGAACGGCAGAAAGTGCCGCTGCTTCCGCCAGGCGGAGATCCGCCTCCTTTACGGCCAGTCCAACCTGGAGGAGGTTCTCAAGCGGGAAAATTTCTCGGCCTTTACCTTCGACTACTATGATAAAGATCTGATCGTAAACGAAAAAAAGCAGATCAGCCAGTACGACTACATGAAGGCGGTGGCGGAGGAGTGCCGCGCCTACGCGGCCCATTTTGACGAGAACAGGCGGAATCTGCTTTTCACCGGGTCCACCGGAACCGGGAAAACCTTTCTGACCAACTGCATCGCCGCCGAGCTTTTGGAGCGGGGAGAGGCGGTGCTGTATCTGACGGCGCCCGAGCTGTTCCAGATCATCTCGGACAGGCGGTTTGAGCGGGGCGGCGAGGAAACAGAGGAGAAATACAGGGGCATCCTGGAATGCGATCTTCTGATCATTGACGATCTGGGGACGGAGCTGAACAACAGCCTGGAAAACTCGGAGCTTTTCTACTGCGTCAACGACAGGGCTCTTAAGGGGCGGGCGGTGATCATTTCCACCAATCTGTCCATGAGCGAGCTGCGCAGCTGCTATTCCGAGAGGCTCTGCTCCAGGATCATCAGCAGCTATCAGATCATCCAGCTCTTCGGAGAGGATATCCGGATCAAGAAGAAGATCGGAAGGGGAGCCCGCATCAGTACAAGGAGGGATGAACATGCAGGAAGAACGTGATTTGACGACGATCCCGGTGGGGCCGCTGGGCCTGATTCCGGTGGACGGCTGTCAGGAGCTGGGCAGGAAGGTGGACGCCTACCTGGTGGAGTGGCGCAGAGAGCGCCAGAATGAGCATAAGACCTCTTTGCTGTTTTCGGAGTATGAAAAGGACAGCTATATCATCGAGAGCCATGTGCCCCGGTTCGGAACCGGCGAGGCCAAGGGCGTCATCGACAAGTCGGTGCGGGGCGACGATCTGTATATCATGGTGGATGTGTGCAACCACAGCCTCACCTACTCCTTAAGCGGACGGATCAACCACATGTCCCCCGACGACCATTTCCAGAACCTGAAGCGGATTATTGCCGCCGTGGGCGGAAAGGCCAGGAGGATCACGGTGATCATGCCCTTCCTCTATGAGAGCCGCCAGCATAAGAGAAACGGGAGGGAATCCCTGGACTGCGCCCTGGCCCTCCAGGAGCTGGTCCACATGGGCGTGGATCACATCATCACCTTCGACGCCCACGATCCCCGGGTGCAGAACGCCATCCCCTTAAAGGGCTTTGAGACGGTGCAGCCCATTTATCAGTTCATCAAGCATCTTCTGATGCACGAGACGGAGCTTAAGATTGACAGCGACCACATGATGATCATCAGCCCCGACGAGGGCGGCATGAGCCGGGCCATCTACTTTGCCAATGTGCTGGGCCTGGATGTGGGCATGTTTTATAAAAGGCGGGATTACACCAGGATCATCAACGGACGGAACCCCATCGTGGCCCACGAGTTTCTGGGCGCTCCGGTGGAGGGGAAGGACGTGCTGATCATCGACGATATGATCTCCTCCGGCGACAGTATGCTGGAGGTGGCCAAGGAGCTCAAGCGCAGAAAGGCCGGAAAGGTGTTTGTGTGCGCCACCTTCGGCCTGTTCACGGGAGGCCTCCAGAAGTTCGACGAATATTATCAGAACGGCCTCATTGACAGGATGCTGACCACGAATCTGGTCTATCAGCCGCCGGAGCTTCTGGCGAAGCCCTATTACATCGACGTGGATATGAGCAAGTACATCGCTCTGCTGGTGGATTACATGAACCACGACGTGTCCATCAATCAGCTTCTGAACCCCACGGGCCGCATCAACCGGTTTCTGGAGCGGTACAGAAGCGGAGAATTCAAAAACAAACAGTGATTTTTACAAAAGAAAAGGATGCCCCGACAGGGCATCCTTTTTGCGGCCTTTAGCTTAAGGGCACCAGATGATACTGGACGCCCAGGCGCGAGAGGAAGGCGGCCTCCCGCTTGTGGCAGGTAAAGAGGAATACCTGCCCCTTATGGTTTTCGGCCAGCCACCGCAGGGTATTGTGGAGGCGGGCGTCGTCGTAGTAGGCAAAGGTGTCGTCCAGAAGGACGGGAAGGGTCTTTCCGGGATAAAGGAGCTCGGCGGCGCTTAACCGCAGGGCCAGATAGACCTGCTCGATGGTGCCGCGGCTCAAGGCCTCCAGGGGGATGGCCTGGCCGTTCCTTCTCAGGGTGACGGAGAGATCCTCGTTGATGCTGACCCGGTCATAGACCCCGTCGGTGACGGCGCAGAGAATCTCGGACACCCGCCTGTTGAGGGCAGGGCTGAAGGCCTCGCGGATCCGTTCGGAAAGCTTTGAGATGGCGGCGGCAGAAAGCTCCACGGCCTTGATCTGCTCCTCGAGCCTTTCGTTTTTGCGAAGGGCGAGGCCCAGCTGGGTCTTTTGATCCTCCAGCTCAGAAAGACGGCTCATGGCCTGCTCAAACTCCCAGGTCTCCCTGCTGCAAAGCTCCAGGTTCTCCCTGGCCTTCGCAAGGCTTTGGCGAAGCTTTTCGGCGTCCTTTCTGGAGGCCTCAAGAGCCTCGGAGGTCTCCTCCGCCTCTTTTTTAAGGGCCAGGTAGTCCCTGAGCTTTTCTGCCAGGGCCTCCTTGTTTTCCTCCGTCACCTCGCCGGAGCCCAAATGAGTCTCAAACTGGTTCTTTAAAAACTGCTCCGTTTCCGCGGCCATGGCCTCAGAGTCGGAATCGTCGCGCCTGGAGCGGATCAGAAGGATCAGGGTCACCAGGAAGGAGATGCCTGAGGCCGCCAGGAACAGGATCACAAAGGGCAGCTGCGGAAGGGGGAAGGGGGTTCCCGTAAAGGGGAGCTGTTCGTAGAACAGGGTCCCCAGGCCCAAAAGCAGAAAGATCACGAAGGCCAGAAAGCCCGATACCACGTCGCGGATCCGCAGGGACCGCTTCTCGTGGAGCTCGGTCTCCCTGGAGGCCAGACGGTGGGCGTCGAAGGCGTCGTGGAGCCGTTCCTGATAGATGTCGGTATCCCGGATCTTCGACATGGTGTGCGCGTCCAGCGCGGCTGTTTTTTCCTTATATAAAGCGTCCAGCTCCCGGACTCTGGTCTCCTCGGCCTCCAGGGCCTCCGTAAGCTCTCCGGCTTCCTTTTCAAGCTGGTCGGGCTTATCGCCCAGGTCCTTTAAGCGGTCCTCGATCTGGCAGATCTCCTGAAAGATCTCCTGGAAGCGGTCGGCGGCGTCCTGGTCGATGGCGGCCGAAAGCTCCTGCTTCTTCTCCTTTAAGGAGTTTATGGTGGCGGATACGTCAAGGGACGTGGCGCCCGAAAGGGACAGGCCGGCCACGCGCTTTTTGAGGGCCTCGCTCAGGGCGCCGTCGGCGGCGGCCTTAAGCTGCTCTATGCTGATGGTGTTGCGGTAATCGGCCTCGGTGAGACCGGAAAGCAGTCGGTCCACATCCTCCTGGGAGGTTCCAACAGTTTCGCCGGTGGAGGCGGAGCGGACGGTTACGGATCTTCTCGCGGGATCCATGCACCGGTCGATCTGAAAACGGCCCTCCTCTGTCTCAAGCTCCAGGGAGCCTCCGTAGACGGACTGCGTTTCCCAGGGCGCGTAGCGGGCCTCCTCCCGGGGGCCGGCCCCGAAGAGCATGGCCTTTAAAAAGGCGTGGAGGGTGGTTTTCCCGGAGCCGTTCTCTCCGTATATCACATTGACTCCTTCGGAGAAGGAGATGTCCTCGTGGTTGTATTTTCCGAAGCCGGAAATATGGATGTTCCTGAATATCATTTTACCTCTCCTGTCTCTGGGTCAAAATTGGAAAGCAGGGCCTCCAGCCCATAGTAAAAGGCCGCTTTCCTCACAGGGTCCTCAAGCTCGTCCTCGGAGCCCTCTTTTAAAAAGGCCCGGATGTATTCGCCGATGAGATCCTGCCGGTGCTCTTTAAGGAGCCGGTCCACCGGGTAGAAGGGGACGGTGTCGTCCTGGAAGGAGATGATGCGGCCCGCGGCCTGAAGCTCCTCCTCCCGGAAGGTGACGCCGGGATCCCGCTTTCCCGTGAGGGTCAGCCGGTAGATATTGGAGGCGCCGTACTGTTCCGTAAAGCGGCTCACCGTTTTGAGAAGAGACTGGGCTGTGGTCTTTTCCGTGACCTTTACCCGGCAGGGGATATAGCTGCGGGAGGGAAGGGGCACGAAGGAAAGCTTCAGCGCGCCGTCGGGGGTCAGCTCTCCCAGCACGTAGCCGTGGCTTCCGGTCTCCGACATTTCAATGGGTGACAGGGAGCCGGAAAAGGCCAGCCGGTGGGCGGGATCCAGCTCCGGCTTGTGGAGATGGCCCAGCGCGATGTACGAAAAGCCCGAGGCGGCCAGCTTTTCCCTGTCGATGGGGATATGGGCCTCGTCGCCTCCGTGGGCCAGAAGAATATGGAGCAGGCCGTCCTTCGGCGCGGTCATACTGTCGTAAAGGGGCTCCCGGATCTCGCGGCTGTGGTAGCTGAAGCCGTGGACGACGGTCCCAAGGTCAGGAAATTCCCTGACGGCAGGCTCCCGGCCCGAGAGGAAGGTCACGTTGGGCGACCAGGAGAACCGCTCCAGAGAGGAGCCCGGCCGGACGCAGTCGTGATTTCCGGCGATCATCACCACGGGGATCTCAGGGATCTGGGAAAAGAGGGCGTCGGCCTCCTTAAGCTCCGCGGTGGAGGGCTGTCTGTGGAACAGATCACCCGCCATCAGAAGAAGATCGGGCTTTTCCTTTTTGCAGGCCAGGATCAGGTCGCGGAAGGCCGCCAGGATGTCAAAGGAGCGTTCTCTGGACCAGGGAAAGCCCCGGTCCGGCTGGCAGCCCAGATGGATATCTGCGGCATGGATAAATTTCATAAAAATTCCTTTCTGCGTGTAAAAATAAGCTGCAAATAAAATATACTATATTATAGCATACTGTGGCGGCAGTTTCAAAAGATAACATTTTATAAATTGCATAAATTTTAGGCAATTATTAAAAAATAATTGTTCACTTATTCCAAAAAGTATGATACACTAGTATACAAATATAACTATAACGAACAGCAAGAGGTGATAGCGTGGTTAAGAAAGAAATGATAGCAATGCTGCTGGCTGGCGGACAAGGCAGCAGGCTGGGGGTTTTGACAGCGAACGTGGCAAAGCCGGCTACAGCTTTCGGAGGAAAGTACCGCATTATCGACTTTCCTTTAAGCAACTGTATCAATTCCGGTATTGATACGGTGGGCGTGCTGACCCAGTATCAGCCCTTACGGCTCAATTCCCATATCGGCATCGGCATCCCGTGGGATCTGGACCGGAACGTGGGCGGCGTGACAGTCCTTCCGCCCTACGAGAAGAGCAAGAACAGCGAATGGTATACCGGAACGGCGAACGCCATTTACCAGAACCTTCAGTACATGGAATCCTACAACCCGGAATATGTGCTGATCCTCTCCGGCGACCACATCTATAAGATGGATTACGAGGTCATGCTGGATTATCACAAGGCCAACAATGCGGATATCACCATTGCGGCCCTCCCCGTTCCCATCGAGGAGGCCAGCCGGTTCGGCGTGGTGATTACAGATGAGAACAACAGGATCACGGAATTCGAGGAAAAGCCCGCCCATCCCAGAAGCAACCTGGCTTCCATGGGTATTTACATTTTCAGCTGGCGGGTGTTAAAGGACGCCCTGATCAAAATGTCCGATCAGCCGGGCTGCGACTTCGGAAAGCATGTGATCCCCTACTGCCACAGCCGGGGCGACAGGATTTTCGCCTACGAGTACAACGGCTACTGGAAGGACGTGGGGACCCTGGGCTCCTACTGGGAGGCCAACATGGAGCTGGTGGACATTATCCCGGTGTTCAACCTCTATGAGGAATTCTGGAAGATCTACACCAAGTCCGATATTCTTCCGCCCCAGTATATTTCGGCGGATTCCGTGGTGGAGCGCAGCATCATCGCCGAGGGCGCCGAGGTCTACGGTGAAATCTATAATTCCGTGATTGGCGTGGGCGTGAAGATCGGAAAGGGCGCCGTGGTGCGCGACTCGATCCTGATGTCCGGCGTGGTGATCGGCGACGGAACCATTGTGGACAAGGCCATCATCGCCGATAACGTGGAGGTGGGCGCGAACGTCCATCTGGGCGTGGGCGAGTTTGCTCCCAGCAAGCTGAATCCCAAGGTATACGCCTTCGACCTTGTTACCATCGGCGAGGATTCCTATATTCCCGACGGGGTCTCCGTGGGCAGGAACACTGCCATTTCCGGCGTGACGGAGCCGGGCGATTATCACGGTGGCATCCTTGAGAGCGGAGATTATATTATAAAGGCAGGTGGCGCGAAGTGAGAGCAGTAGGTATTATTCTGGCAGGCGGAAACAATAAGAAGATGAGGGAATTGTCAGAAAAGCGCGCAGTGGCCGCGATGCCTGTTGCGGGCAGCTACAGAGCCATCGACTTTTCCCTGAGCAACATGTCCAACTCCCACATCAAGAAGGTGGCGGTATTCACCCAGTATAACTCCACCTCCTTAAACGAGCATTTAAGCTCCTCCAAGTGGTGGGACTTCGGCCGCAAGCAGGGCGGGCTTTATGTGTTCACTCCCACCCTCACGGCCAGCAACAGCAACTGGTACAGGGGCACGGCGGACGCGCTGTGGCAGAACATCAATTACCTGAAGAGCAGCCACGAGCCCTATGTGGTTATCGCCTCCGGCGACGGCATCTACAAGCTTGATTACAATAAGGTTCTGGAATACCACATCGCCAAGCAGGCCGATATCACCATCGTCTGCAAGGACATGCCGGAGAGCGAGGACGTGAGCCGCTTCGGCCTGGTGCGGACCAACGAGGACGGAAGGGTCATCGAGTTTGACGAAAAGCCCATGGTGGCCACCTCCCACAAGGTATCCTGCGGCATCTACGTGGTGCGCCGCCGCCAGCTCATCGAGCTGATTGAAAAGTGCGCCGAGGAGGACCGCTACGATTTCGTACAGGATATCCTGATCCGGTATAAGAATATGAAGCGGATCTACGCCTACAAGCTGGAGTCCTACTGGCGCAACATCGCCAGCGTCGATTCCTATTACTACACGAACATGCAGTTCTTAAAGCCGGAGGTCCGGGATTACTTCTTCAAGACCTATCCCGACATTTACTCCAAGGTGGACGACAATCCGCCGGCCAAGTACAATGTGGGCGCGAAGGTGAAAAACAGCCTGGTATCCAGCGGCTGCATCATCAACGGCGAGGTGGAGAACTCGATTCTGTTCAAGAAGGCCTACATCGGAAACAACTGCGTGATCAAAAATTCCATTGTCCTGAACGATGTCTATATCGGGGACAACACCAGGATCGAAAACTGCATCGTGGAGAGCAGGGACACGATCCGGGCCAATATGACATATATCGGGGAGCCCGATAACATCAGGATCGTCATCGAGAAGAACGAGAGGTTTGTTCTTTAAGCCTGGTGAAAAGACAAAGGAAGGGGACTGTTGAAGATGCAGATTACAGACGTGAGGGTTAGAAAGGTAGCCAAAGAGGGGAAGATGAAGGCCATCGTGTCGATCACCATCGACAATGAGTTCGTGGTCCACGATATCAAGGTCATCGAGGGCGAGAAGGGAATGTTCATCGCCATGCCCAGCCGCAAGGCGGCTGACGGCGAATACCGCGATATCGCCCATCCCATCAATTCCGGGACCAGGGACCGGATCCAGAGCATCATCCTGGATAAGTACGAATCGACCCTTCTCGAGGCCGAGGAGGAGTAGAGGCGCGAAAGACAGGCGGCGGAAGGGAGTCCCTCCGCCGCTTGATTTTTTTCCCGGCTTATATTATCATTTCCATAGCGGCGGCAGGGGCGGCCGCGGGACCGATTATGAGAACGGGAGAGATCGTATGTTTGTGATCGCAGGACTTGGAAATCCGGGGCTTCGCTACGCCGGTACCCGCCACAACGTGGGCTTCGGCGCCATTGACGAGCTGGCGGAGCGCTGCCGGATCAGCGTGGATACGGAAAAGCATAAGGCCCTCATCGGAAAAGGGGTCATAGAGGGGCAGAGGGTGATTCTGGTAAAGCCCCAGACATTTATGAATTTAAGCGGGGAGAGCATCCGCCAGGTGATGGATTACTATAAGCTTTCGCCCGAGGAGCTTCTGGTGATCTACGACGATATCAATCTGGACGTGGGGCGTCTCAGGATCCGGGAAAAGGGAAGCGCCGGAGGCCACAACGGAATGAAGAACATCATTGCCAGGCTGGGAACGGACCAGTTTGCCAGGATCCGGATAGGCGTGGGCGCAAAGCCTCCCAGAATGGATCTGGCCGATTATGTCCTCGGCCGTTTTCCAGAGGAGGAGCTTCCCCTGGTGCGGGAAGGCCTTTCGGAAGCAGTCCGGGCGGCGGTGATGATCGTGGGCGGCCAGATGGCGGCGGCCATGAACCAGTTCAACGGGAAAAAGAAAGAACAGGAGTGATCAGATGGCATCCTTTCGCAGTCCGCTTCCGGAATTAAAAGAATATATGGATACAAAGGAGGACCTTTGCAGGGGCAGAGGTCCTGTTTCTGTCAGCGGCGGCACGGATTCCCAGAAGGTCCACCAGATGGCTGAGCTGGGCCGGGACTTTCCCCTCAAGGTGGTGATAGCTCCCAACGACGCCAGGGCAAGGGATATTTATGACGATTACAGATGCTTCGACAGGGAGGTATTCCTCTATCCGGCCAGGGATCTTCTGTTTTACAGCGCCGACGTTCAGGGAAGCCTGCTCACAAGGCAGAGGATGACGGTGTTAAAGCAGCTTCTGGAGGAGGGGCGGGGCATCATTGTCACCACGGTGGACGCCTGCATGGATCATCTGATGCCTCTGTCCGCTCTGGCGGACAGCGTCATCTCGCTGGAGGAGGGGCAGGAGCTTTCCTTAGACGAGCTTAAGGAGCGCCTGGTATACCTGGGCTATGAGCGCTGCGGCCAGGTGGAGACGGCCGGGCAGTTCTGCGTCCGCGGCGGGATACTGGATATTTTTCCGCTGACGGAGGAAAACCCGGTGCGGATCGAGCTCTGGGGAGACGAGATCGACTCCATCCGCTCCTTTGACGCCGAGAGCCAGAGGTCGGTGGAGCGGCTGGAAAGGGTCAGGCTCTATCCCGCCAGGGAGCTGGTGCTCTCGCCGGAGCGGGCCCGGGACGGTCAGAAACGGATCTTAAAGGAGAAGGAGCTCCAGAAAAAGAAATTTTCAGAAAACGGACGCCGGGAGGAGGCCCGCAGGATCGAGACTGTGGCCGGGGAGCTCTGCGAGGAGCTTTCCGAGGGCTGCTTCCTGGGAGCGCTGGAGAGCTGCATCCGGTATTTTTATCCGGAGACGGTGTCCTTTCTGGATTATTTTGACCGGGAGGCGCCGGTGTTTGTGGATGAGCCCGCCAGGGTCCTGGAGCGGGCCGGGGTCATTGAGGCGGAATTCAGGGAGAGCATGTCCCAGAGGCTTGAGAAGGGCTATCTTCTTCCCGGCCAGACGGATATCCTCTGTTCTGCCGGAGAGACGGCGGCGGCGCTGGCGCGCCCCAGAAGCGTGCTGTTTTCGGCGCTGGAGCAGAAGGCCATCCCCGTAAAGACCCGTTACAGCATGACGGTGAAGAACGGAAGCTCTTATAAGAACGGCTTTGAGCTTCTGATCGGCGATTTAAAGCGGTGGAAGCGGGAAAACTACCGGGTGGCCCTTCTTTGCGCCTCCCGCACCAGAGGAGCCAGGCTGGCGGGAGACCTGCGGGACGAGTACGGCCTCCGGGCCTATTACACGGAGGAGGAAAATAAGGAGATCCTTCCGGGGGAGGTCTGCGTCCTCTACGGCACCCTTCACAGGGGCTTCGAGTATCCGCTGATTAAATTTGTGGTGATCCCCGAGAGCGATATGTTCGGCACAGAGAAAAAGCGAAGGAGGAAAAAGCCCGCCTATGAAGGGAAAAAGATCCAGAGCTTCGCCGAGCTTTCGCCGGGGGATTACGTGGTCCATGAAAATCACGGCCTCGGCATTTACCGGGGAATCGAGAAGATCGAGGTCGACAGGATCGTAAAGGATTATATCAAGATCGAGTACGCGGGGAACGGCTGCCTGTATCTTCCGGTGACTCAGATGGATATGATCCAGAAGTACGCCGGCTCCGACGCGAAAACGCCGAAGCTCAATAAGCTGGGCGGCCAGGAGTGGGGACGCACCAAGGCCAGGGCCAGGGGCGCCGTCCGCGAGATCGCAAAGGATCTGGTACAGCTTTACGCGGCCAGGCAGAGGAAGGAGGGCTTCCGCTACGGAGCCGACACGGTCTGGCAGAAGGAGTTTGAGGAGCTGTTCCCCTACGAGGAGACGGAGGATCAGGAGGTTGCCATCGAGGCGGTGAAGCGGGATATGGAGAGCGGAAAGATCATGGATCGCCTGATCTGCGGCGACGTGGGCTACGGAAAGACCGAGATCGCCATCCGGGCCGCCTTCAAGGCCGTGCAGGAGAACAAGCAGGTGGTGTACCTGGTGCCCACCACGATCCTTGCCCAGCAGCATTACAATACCTTTACCCAGAGGATGATGAACTATCCGGTGCGGATCGAGCTCCTTTCCCGGTTCAGGAGCCCCGCCCGGCAGAAGGCCGCCCTGGAGGGCCTCCGCAAGGGACTGGTGGATATTGTGATCGGAACCCACCGGGTCCTTTCGGACGACGTGAAGTTCAAGGATCTGGGCCTTCTCATCATCGACGAGGAGCAGCGCTTCGGCGTGGCCCACAAGGAGAAGATCAAAAAGCTCCGGGAAAACGTGGACGTGCTGACGCTGACGGCCACGCCCATCCCCCGCACCCTCCACATGAGCCTGGTGGGGATCCGGGACATGAGCGTGCTGGAGGAGCCGCCCCTTGACCGGGTGCCCATCCAGACCTATGTGATGGAGTACAATGAGGAGATGGTCCGGGAGGCCATCGAGCGGGAGCGGGCCCGGGGCGGGCAGGTCTATTATGTGTATAACCGGGTCAAGGACATTGAGGAGGTCACGGCGAGGATCGCCTCCCTGGTGCCCGACGCCGCCGTGGTCTACGCCCACGGCCAGATGCCCGAGCGGAAGCTGGAGCAGATCATGCTGGATTTCATCAACGGCGAGATCGACGTGCTGGTCTCCACCACCATCATCGAAACCGGGCTGGACATCTCCAACGTGAACACCATCATCATCCACGACGCCGACCGCTTCGGCCTGGCCCAGCTGTATCAGCTCCGGGGCCGCGTGGGCAGGAGCGGAAGGAACGCCTACGCCTTTCTGATGTACAGGCGCAACAAGCTCCTTAAGGAGGAGGCGGAAAAGAGGCTGGCCGCCATCCGGGAATTCACGGAGCTGGGCTCCGGGATCAAAATCGCCATGCGGGATCTGGAGATCCGCGGCGCGGGAAATCTTCTGGGAGCCGAGCAGCACGGACACATCGAGGCCATCGGCTATGATCTTTACTGCAAGCTTCTGAACCAGGCGGTGCTGGCCCTGAAGGGAGAGAAGGAGCAGGAGGATTTTGAGACGGTCATCGACTTCAACATCGACGCCTATATCCCGCCTTCCTATATTAAGAACGAGGCCCAGAAGATGGAGATCTATAAGCGGATCGCGGCCATTGAGACCGACGAGGACGCCATGGATATGCGCGACGAGCTCATCGACCGGTTCGGCGACGTCCCCAGGCCGGTGGAGAACCTGCTGGAGATCGCCCAGCTCAAGGCCCTGGCCCACAGCGCCTATGTGACGGAGCTTACGGGAAACAAGAGCCAGGTGAGGCTTTCCATGTACGGGGAAGCGCCGGTCCGGGCGGAGGAGATCCCCGGCCTGGTGAAGAGCTACGGCGGAGCCCTGAAGTTCACCGCCTCCGGCCAGCCGGGCTTTACGCTCACCGACAGAAGGAATGAAAACCGTGAGGCCAGACAGATGCTGGAAAAAGTGAAAATCCTGTTAAATTCCATAAAAGAGTTGCTAGTTTAATGGTTTGGTACTATAATATTCAGTGTCTGTGCTTACAGGCCGGAAGAAACACGTTCAGGAGGATACAGAGGTTATGAAAAACTTAAAAAGAGGGCTGGCGGCGGCGCTGGCGGCGTTTTCGGCCATGGGCCTTGCGGCCTGCGGCAGCGTCAGAGTCGCGCTGGAGGACTACCCCACCACGGTAGTCGCCACCTTTGGAGATACGGATATTTACCTTGACGAGGCCAATTTCCAGGCCAGGACCAGTCAGTACACCAATGAGCTCTATTACGGGGAAAGATACGGCACGTCGGTGGATCCTTCCTTATGGACCATGGATGTGGGAACGGGCGAGACCCTTGAGGATTATACAAAGGAAAGCGTGATGAAGGCCATCCATCAGACCTATGTGCTGAAGGCCAAGGCCGAGGAGCTGGGGCTGACCCTGGACGAGGACGAGCAGGCCCTGGTGGACGCCACGGTGGACAGCACCATGGAGGGAATCGCCGAGGTGATGCCCGATGTGGTCAACCTGTCCGAGGAGCGGGCGAAGGAGATCATCACCAACAACGCGCTGGCCGTGAAGGCCTATGAGTACGCCATCAAGGATGTGGACACGGTAGTCACCGACGAGGAGGCCGCCCAGAGGACCATCCGCTATATTCTGGTGCGCGACGGCGAGGACGCCGCCGAGGCTGAAGAGCTGGCCGCTAAAATAAAGGAGCGGGTCGCCGGAGGCGAAAACAGCGAGGAGGCCATGGAGGCCATCGCCGACGAGGACTCCGAGCGCTATCTCTACGTGACCAACACCTTCGGGGAAGGCGATTTTGACAACGAGCTGGGCGATCTGGGCATGTCCCTTTCCACCGGCGAGACCGACATGGTGTATCAGGACGGCTATGGCTGGTACGTGGTATACTGCGTGACCGACTTTGACGAGGAGGCCACGGAGGAGGAAAAGCCCGTCATCGTCAGCGAGCGCCGCACAGAGGCCTTTGAGGCGGTTTACGCCGACTGGGAGGCCGCCGCGCCCGAGTTCAAGGTGAACGAAAAGGTCTGGGCTGTGGTAACCTTCGACGAGGTGATCTACGAGGCGCCGGAAACCACGGCTGAATCGGAAGGCGAAAGCGAGACAGCGGCGGAGAGCGAAAGCGCCGAATAATATACAGAAAAGATAAGTCCCTCACTATTTGTTATATTGGAAAGTCAATATGGCAGATAGTGAGGGGCTTTTTGTATGTTCAAAATGCGTGAACAAAAATATATACAATTTTGGAACGAATTATTGTTCTATTTATGCAGGTTTTTGATGAATGGCATAAATTTTGACACAATAATATGGAATATATTACAATAAACACCAGTAAACAGGAATGGAAATATACAAAACTGCTAATACTGGAGAGAAAGAATTGAAAATTAAGTGCCAAGATTTACTGGAAAAAGTGATTGAAATATTTGTAAAAGCTGGCGTTCCGAAGGAAGAAGCGGAGATTGTATCCAGAGAGTTGGTTGAGGCAAATATGGCCGGCGTTCATTCTCATGGTGTTCTTCGCATTCCTCAGTATTTAGATGAAATTGCTGAAGGTTCGATAAAGCCGGGAGCGATTGTTGGAGTGATCAGAGAAACTCTGACAACGGCTATTGTGGATTGTAACCATAACTTTGGCCAAATAGGGGCGGCATTTATGGCGGACGTGGTGGCAGAAAAGGCTAAGGCTAGTATGATTGCCTGTGCAATTAGTGTAAATGCTAATCATATTGGACGCCTGGGATCTTATGTGGAACGTATTGCCAGGAAAGGATTGCTGGCATTTGGAATGGCAGCAGTTTTCACTGTAGGCCCTATGGCTCCATTTGGTGGAGCAGAAGGGAAATTGGGAACAAATCCCATTGCATTTGCTGTTCCAAGAAAATATGGTACGCCGGTTGTTTTAGATTGTGCAACGACAGTTGTGGCGGAAGGAAAACTTCGCTCATATGTGCAGGAGGGCAGGGATGTTCCTCAAGGCTGGATTAGAGATGGCTACGGAAATGATACTGTTAAACCAATGGAATTTTATGGACCTCCAAGAGGAACTATTTTGCCGATGGGCGGAGCAAAAGGATCAGCTCTGGCCATGATGGCGGATATTTTTACGATTGCTCTTTCCAATACGGATTATTGGAGTTGTTTGCCGGAAAAGCCGGATGCTCAAAATGGTGTATTTCTTATGGCAGTAAATCCGGAAGCTTTTTTCGGAGAAGAATTGTTTAAAGAACAAAGTGAAAAACATTTTCGTTTCTTTAAAGACACAAAACCCGCCAAAGGGTTTACAGAAGTTCTTCTTCCGGGCGAAATAGAAGAGAAAAATACCGAATGCAGTCAAAAAAACGGAATTGAACTTCCTGACAGCACATGGAATGGTTTGATAGAAATTGCGAAGGGATTAAATTGTGAATGGAGCAAAGAGCTTGTACTGGAAGGTGGGCATAATGCCTTCGTCAAGCTATAAATATAAGAGAAAGGAGGATAGAAAGATAGAAGGAATAACACGCACAAACTATTGAAAAGGAGAAAAGTTATGAAAAAAATTTTAGCTTTGTTACTTTCACTGATGATGATTTTGAGCTTGGCTGCATGTGGAAGTAAAGAATCGGAGGAAACAGACGGTGTGGCAGGTACGACCAGTGCTGAGGAAGAAATCCCTGAAAAAGCGGAGGGAGAGACAGCAGGCGGAGATGTATTTAAAGTCGGCCTTATCACAATGGTAACGGGAGATGCCCCTACAGATGGATTAAGAATGCAGCAGGCTGTAGAATTAGTAATTAATCAGGTTAACGAAGAGGGCGGTATTAATGGGATGAAAGTTGAGCTGGATATTCAAGATGACCAGTGCACAACGGAAGGCGCCATTAACGCCATGAATAAGTGTATTTCTGATGGATGCCAGGTGGTGATTGGCCCCCACAGAAGCGCTAATGCAAAAGCGGTTTCTGACATTGCTAAGAATGCTAAAATTCCTTATATCAGCGGTGGGACAAGTCCTTCGTTATTAGATTTGAATAATGAATATTTGTTTTTCTGCCGTGCTAGCGATAATATTGTAGCACAGGTTGGCGGAATGGTGTGCAAAGACACATTAAATGCTGAGAAAGTTGGTATCCTTTATTGCAGCGATGATTTTGGCACAGGTGCGTTAGGTGTACTCGAGGAATATTTCCAAGCAGAGGGAGTGGATTATGCAGCAGAGGTTCATAACGTTAACGACACGGATATGTCGGGACAGTTGCTGAACCTGGTTAATGCTGGATGCGATGCACTTTTGATTTGGACGCACGATGCAGATATGGTAGTCATCAGTCGTCAAATTAACGAGCTTGGTATTGAACTTCCTGTTGTAAGTTCTGGCGCGCCCGCAATGAGCACAGTTAATGAATTGATGGAGCCAGAATGGATCGAAGGATGGTATGTGTGTACAGATTATTGTTCTACAGCGACAGAGGATTATATTGTAGAATTCAAAGAAGCATTTAATGCGGCATACGATATTGATCCGGAAATGTTTGCGGCATCTTATTATGGAGCGGCTTGGGGCCTTGTAGATGCGCTTGAGCGTGCAGGCGCAAATGATGCAGCGGCAATTCGAGATGCGCTTGCGACAGTTACAGGAATTCAGGGGATTGTTGGTAAACTGAATTGCGATGATCAGGGAGCTTGGATTCATGAGGCGTCATTAGTACAGATGGATGGAAATAAGCAGCCCCAGCTTGTCGAGGTTGTAACTGCAGAATAAAAACTTTGGGAGCGGCGGCTTCTTAGGCCGCCGCTCCCGGTTTTTTTGAAAGGAGCTGTATCCATGGTAAATACAATTCTTCAGCTTTTGATTAGCGGTGTGGCTTTAGGATTTGTCTATGCTCTTGTGGGTATAGAATATTCTATTATATGGAACGCAACGGGACTTTTAAACTTTGCACACTCAAATGTGATTGCTCTTGGAGCTTATATTGTAGCGGGATTGTTTTTTACAATCATAGGAGTGCCTGTACCGGTGGCTCTTCTGGCTGGATCGGTAGTAATGGGACTCGTGGGCTGTATTATGGCAATTTGTATTTTTAACCCGCTCCGTAACATGAAAACAATCTATACCGTTATGGGAACAATTCTCCTAGGAAACATTATATATGAATTAATTCGGATTGTTTATGGGCCACAACCGTTTACTATAAGCGGAATGAT
>CALWAW010000043.1 GCA_944375845.1 uncultured Lachnospiraceae bacterium | reverse complement strand
TGCTATAATTGGCTTCACATGACAAAATCTAGGAGGGCGTTATGGAGTCAAAAAAGACGGTCGAGGTCATAAAAGGCCTGACGGCGGATATCATCGGAGGCTTTCTTTACGCGGTGGGAATCTATTTCTTTGCGAAGAGCGCGGATTTTGCGCCGGGCGGTATTTCGGGCCTGGCCCTTATGGCAAATCATCTTTTCGGCCTTCCCATCGGTATCACCACACTGGTGATCAATATCCCTCTGGTGCTTTTAAGCTATCGGATCGTGGGGAGAAAATTTCTGCTGAAATCCTTCATCACCATGATTATCTGCACGGTGTTTCTGGACGTGCTGTTTCCGTATCTGCCGGTTTATACGGGCAATCCGATCCTGGCGGCCCTTTATTCCGGCGTGTGTCTGGGAGCGGGCATGGCGCTTTTTTATATGCACGGCTCCTCATCGGGCGGAGTGGATTTTCTGATTGTTTCTGTTAAAGTGATGCGGCCCCATCTTTCCATCGGGATGGTGACGATGGCCATTGACCTGATCGTGATCCTTTTGGGATGGCCTGTGTTCGGAAAGCTGGACGCGGTCCTTTACGGCCTTCTTTCCACCATTGCCTGCAGCACGGTCATTGACAAGATCATGTACGGGATCGGCGCGGGAAAGCTGGTAATCATCATTTCCAACAGGGGAAAGGAGATTGCCTCGGGCATTGCGTCTGAATTTGACAGGGGCTCCACGATGATAAAGGCCATGGGAACCTATACGGACGAGACCAGGGATGTGCTCTTATGCGCCTGCTCCAAGGTGGAGGCCTACAAGGTCCGCCGCCTGGTAAATCAGACTGATGAGGCCGCTTTCGTCATGGTGACGGAAACCAGCGAGGTGTTCGGTGAGGGCTTTAAGGCGCTGGACGCAAAGAAGGACACGCTGTGACCTGGCGGCGTATTGATTTTTCGCTGTGAATCAAGTACAATAAGGCCTTGTAGAATGTAAACGGCAATCCATTAGAAGTTGACGGTGTTATATGGGCATCATAAAAGCAGAGGATTTAAGCTACAATTATATCAAGCTGGGCGAGGACGAAAAGACCGAGGAGGTAAGCGAGGCCGTAAGGAATGTGAGCATTGACATCCACGCGGGCGAGTTTGTGGCGATCCTGGGCCATAACGGCTCCGGAAAGTCCACCCTGGCCAAGCACATGAACGCGCTGCTCCTTCCCACGGAGGGCACGATCTGGATCGACGGAAGGGACAGCCGCGATGAGGACGCGCTGCTGGCCATCCGCCAGACGGCGGGCATGGTGTTCCAGAACCCGGATAATCAGATCGTTGCCGGCGTGGTGGAGGAGGATGTGGGCTTCGGCCCGGAAAATATGGGGGTTCCCACGGAGGAGATCTGGGAGCGGGTGGACAGAAGCCTTGAGGCCGTCGGTATGACGGCTTACAGGAAAAGCTCCCCCAACCGACTTTCCGGCGGCCAGAAGCAGCGGGTCGCCATTGCCGGGGTCATGGCCATGGAGCCGAAATGTATCGTCCTGGACGAGCCCACGGCAATGCTGGATCCCGGCGGGCGCAGAGAGGTGATCCGCACCGTGCGGGAGCTCAACAGGAAAAAGGGGATCACCGTGATCCTCATCACCCATTACATGGAAGAGGTAATCCATGCCGACAGGATCTATGTGATGGACGAGGGACAGGTGGCCATGGAAGGGACGCCGGAGGAAATCTTCACCCAGGTGGAGCGGCTTAAGGAGCTCCGGCTGGACGTTCCCCAGGTCACGGAGCTGGCCTACGGGCTGAGAAAAAGGGGCGTGCCTCTTTCGCCCTGTATCCTCGATGAAGAACAGCTGGTAAAAGAAATCCTGGAAGTGAGGGCCGGAAATGTCCATAACGCTTGACCATGTGGAATATAAATACAGCGAGGGAACTCCCATGGAGACAGAGGCTCTTCACGACGTGAGCCTGGAGATCCGGGACGGGGAGTTTATCGGCCTTATCGGCCATACAGGCTCCGGGAAGTCCACTCTGATCCAGCATCTCAACGGCCTTATGCGGGCAACGGGAGGCGACATCCTCTATAATGGAGAGAGCATTTACCGGGAGGGCTATTCCATGAAGGAGCTCAGGAGCCATGTGGGACTGGTATTCCAGTATCCCGAGTATCAGCTCTTTGAATCCGACGTGCTCTCCGACGTGTGCTTTGGTCCCAAAAACCAGGGCCTTTCTGAGGAGCAGGCAAAGGCCAGGGCCATCGAGGCGCTGCGGCTGGTGGGCATGGGCGAGGAGTACGATAAGCGGTCGCCCTTTGACCTTTCCGGCGGGCAGAAGCGGCGGGCGGCCATTGCGGGCGTGCTTGCCATGAAGCCGGAGGTCCTCATACTGGACGAGCCCACCGCAGGGCTGGATCCAAAGGGACGCGACGAGATCCTGGGGCAGATCGCCAGGCTCCACAGGGAGCAGGGACTTACGGTCATCCTGGTGTCTCACAGCATGGAGGACGTGGCCGTTTATGTGGACAGGCTCCTTGTGATGGACCATGGGCGCCTCAGATTCGACGGCGCGCCCAGAGAGGTGTTTTCCCATTACAGGGAGCTGGAAGAGATCGGACTGGCGGCGCCCCGGGTGACTTATATCGCCCACGCCCTTAAGGAGGCGGGGTTCCCGGTGCGAACCGATGTGATCACCGTGGCGGAGGCGGAAGAAGCGATTCTCTGCACTCTGAACGGAACAAACGAAAGGGAGAAAGCAACCCCATGATGCGCGATATTACGCTGGGCCAGTATTATCCGGTGCAGTCACCGATCCATAAGCTGGACCCGAGGACAAAGCTTTTTGGGACCGTGATCCTGATCGCGGCCCTTTTTGTGGCGGATAACATATTCTGCTATATTCTCGCGGCGGCGGCGGTATTTGCCGTCATCGCAGCATCCAGAGTGCCGGTGAGGCATATTTTAAAAGGCCTGAAGCCGGTGCTTTTCCTGCTTATATTCAGCGTAATTTTCAATCTGTTTCTGACAGACGGGAAGGTGCTGGTACAGTTCTGGATTTTCAAGATCACCAGAGAGGGGATCCTGCGTTCCCTTCTGATGGCCGTGCGGCTGATCTTTCTGGTGATGGGCACGTCCCTTCTGACCTTTACCACGACCCCGAACCAGTTGACGGACGGCCTGGAGAAGGGGCTGGGATTTCTGAAGGTCATCCGGATTCCGGTCCATGAGTTTGCGATGATCATGTCCATCGCTCTCCGGTTCATCCCGATCCTGGTGGAGGAGACCGACAGGATCATGAAGGCTCAGACGGCCAGGGGGGCCGATTTTGAGAGCGGCGGCCTCATAAAGAGGGGAAAGGCCATGATTCCCCTTCTGGTGCCCCTTTTTATCTCGGCCTTCCGCCGCGCCGCCGACCTGGCGCAGGCCATGGAGGCAAGATGCTATCACGGCGGTGACGGAAGAACCAAGATGAAGCCGCTGCGGTACAGGGCGGCGGACAGGATTTCCTACGTCGTCATGCTGGCGTTTCTGGGGGCGGATATCGCCCTGAGAGTCCTTTTATAAATAAGGAGGAGCTATGAAGCGGATCAGGCTTGTGGTGGCTTACGACGGCACCGCCTATTGCGGCTGGCAGATCCAGGCCAACGGAAGAACCGTGGAGGAAATGCTGAATAAGGCCCTTTCCAGGATTACGGGAGAGGATATCCATGTGCAGGGTGCCAGCAGAACGGACGCGGGCGTCCATGCCCTTGGGAACATCGCCATATTTGATACGGATACAAAGATCCCGCCGGAGAAGATCTGCTATGCCGTGAACCAGTGGCTCCCCGACGATATCGCCGTCCAGTCCTCCGAGGAGGCGCCGGCCGGTTATCATCCCCGAAAATGCAACTCCTTAAAGACCTATGAGTACAAGATCCTGAACCGGCCATTTCCGGATCCCACAAGGCGGTTTACAAGCTGCTTCCGCCACTGGCCGCTGGATGTGGAAAGGATGCAGGAGGCCATCGTATATCTGCGGGGCGAGCACGATTTCGCCAGCTTCTGCTCGGCGGGAAGCCAGGCGGAGGATACGATCCGGAAGCTTTATGAGGCTTCCGTGGAAAAGCAGGACGACATGATCACCATCCGGCTGGTGGGAGACGGCTTTCTCTACAACATGGTCCGAATCATTGCCGGAACCTTGATGGAGGCGGGGCGCGGCGCTTATTCCCCTTCCCATGTAGAGGAGATCCTGAACGCCAGGGACCGGCGCCTTTCCGGGCCCAAGGCGCCGGCGGAGGGGCTGACTCTGGTCTCAATCCGGCATGTGGCCTCCATGCCGGTCCGGGAACGGAATCAGAATCAGTGGATTGATTACACGGTGGATCGTTCCCTGCTGGAAACAGAAAAGGAGGTCCTTATGGAAATCCACCGCTGCGTGTCCTCGGAGCGGGAACGGATGATCGCGCGGACGGCGAAGCATGCCTTTTGGGACGGAGCGGAAAAGCTGCGGGTCCGGGAAGGCGGACGGGAGGAAATTTTCGCGAAAAACCATTGACACACCCGAATGAGTATACTATAATATAAAGGCTGTTACGCAGTCTATTGATTGGCCGGAGGAGGACGCCATAGCCCCGGAATCCCCATCCAGCCTTTGATATAGAGACAGTGCAGATAGATTTGTTGAGGTGAAATCCAAGGAGGTCAAACCAATGAAAACTTTTATGGCTAGCCCGTCAACCATCGAGAGAAAGTGGTATGTAGTTGACGCTTCCGCATATACATTAGGACGTCTGGCATCTGAGGTTGCCGCCGTTCTTCGTGGCAAGAACAAGCCCACGTTCACTCCTCATATCGACACAGGCGATTTCGTGATCGTTGTGAACGCAGAGAAGGTTAAGCTGACCGGCAAAAAGCTGGATCAGAAGATCTACTATCATCATTCCGACTATGTCGGCGGCATGAAGGAGACCACCCTTCGCGAGATGATGGCCAAGAAGCCCGAGAAGGTCATCGAGATGGCCGTTAAGGGCATGCTTCCCAAGGGACCTTTAGGCAGAGAGATGTACCGCAAGCTTCATGTGTACGCTGGACCCGATCACAAGCACCAGGCACAGAAGCCGGAAGCTCTGACATTTTAAGGAAAAGGTACTGAAAGGAGGAAATTACAGTGGCTAATTCAAGATTCTACGGAACAGGCAGAAGAAAGAAATCCATCGCAAGAGTTTACCTGGTACCCGGTACCGGTAAGATCACCATAAACAAAAGAGACATTGACGACTATTTTGGTCTTGAGACTCTGAAGGTTGTTGTCCGTCAGCCCTTCGCTGCCACCGGCACAGAGGGAAAGTTTGATGTACTTGTGAACGTACACGGCGGCGGCTTCACCGGTCAGGCAGGCGCTGTGCGCCATGGCATCTCCCGCGCTCTGCTCCAGGCAGACGCCGAGTACCGTCCCGCCCTCAAAAAGGCAGGCTACCTCACCAGAGACCCTCGTATGAAGGAAAGAAAGAAGTACGGCCTCAAGGCTGCCCGTCGCGCTCCGCAGTTCAGCAAGCGCTAAACTTTATCAAAAGTGGTCAAAAACCCCGGAACTACGCGGTTTCCGGGGTTTTTCCTTTTCAAATGGTTTG
>CALWAW010000042.1 GCA_944375845.1 uncultured Lachnospiraceae bacterium | reverse complement strand
GACGTGCGGGAATACGACATTGAGGCCTTAAGAAATCAGGTGGCCATGGTGCTCCAGAAGAACGTGCTGTTTTCCGGCACCATCAAGGAGAATCTAAGATGGGGCGATCCCGACGCCACCGACGAGGAGCTTAAGCACGCCTGTGAGCTGGCCCAGGCCGACAGCTTTATCCAGGAGTTTCCTGACAAGTACGATACCTATATCGAGCAGGGCGGCTCCAACGTTTCCGGCGGACAGCGCCAGCGGCTCTGCATCGCCAGGGCCCTCCTGAAAAAGCCGAAGATTCTGATTCTGGATGACTCCACCAGTGCGGTGGATACCAAAACAGACGCGCTGATCCGGAAGGCCTTTAAGGAAGAGATCCCCGATACCACAAAGTTCATCATCGCCCAGCGGATCTCCTCCGTGGAGGACGCTGACAAGATCATCGTCCTTGACGGCGGCCGGGTCAACGGCTTCGGCACCCACGAGGAGCTCCTTAAGAATAACGAGATTTACCGTGAAGTATATGAATCCCAGGTGAAAGGAGGCGGGCAGGATGAGTAAGCAGAAAAAATCCGGTATCACCTTAAGCGGAAAGACCGTCAAACGGCTGTTTTCCTATATTGCGGGACAGAATAAGTTCCTGTTCGCCGTAGTGGTAATCTGCATTTTCTTAAGCACCGCGGCCAATGTGGCGGGCTCTTTGTTCCTTCAGATTCTGATTGACCAGTACATCGAGCCACTTTTAAGGGCGTCCAGTCCTGTGTTTACAGGGCTTTTAAGGGCGGTGCTCACCATGGTCTTTATCTACGCGGCGGGCGTCCTTTCCTCCTTCTTTTACAATTTCCTGATGGCGGGGATTTCCCAGAGGGTGCAGAAGAAGATCCGGGACGACATGTTCGCCCACATGCAGAGCCTGCCGGTCCGGTACTTTGACAGCCACACCTTTGGCGACATTATGAGCCATTACACCAACGACACCGATACCCTGCGGCAGATGATCTCCCAGAGCCTGCCCCAGTTCCTGGCTTCTTGTATGCAGATCGTGATGGTATTCTGCGCCATGGTCTACACCAGCGTTTACCTGACGTTATTCATCCTGGTGACCATCACCTGTCTCCTTCTGGTCTCCAAGCGGATCGCGGGGCGGAGCGCCTCCTACTTTATCCGTCAGCAAAGGACCCTGGGCGAGGTCAACGGCTATATCGAGGAGATGATAAACGGCCAGAAGGTCATCAAGGTATTCTGCCACGAGGACGCCGCCAGAAAAGAGTTTGACGAAAAGAACGACGGCCTCTGCGACGCCTCTACCAACGCAAACATTTACGCCAATATCCTGGGGCCCATCTCCATGAACCTGGGGAACCTCCAGTATGTGCTCTTGGCCATATTCGGCGGGCTTCTGGCCATCAACCATGTGGGCGGCCTGACCCTTGGGGCCATCGCCTCCTTCCTCCAGCTTTCCAGAAGCTTTACCATGCCCATCAACCAGATCTCCATGCAGTTAAACATCATCATCATGGCTCTGGCCGGGGCGGAGCGGATTTTCCGCCTCACCGACGAGGCGCCGGAGGCGGATGAGGGCTATGTGACCCTCACAAAAATCCGGATCCGTGAGGACGCGCCTGAAGCATACAGAAAAGAAGGCGCGGACTCCCGCAGGGAGGATGGGATCACCGAGGAGATCCCGGCGGCCTGCGTGGAGGAGACGAAGGAGCGGGACGGAATCTGGGCCTGGAAGCATCCCCACGAAAACGGCGAGGTCACCTACACCCGCCTCACCGGGGACGTCCGTTTCTACGATGTGGATTTTGGCTACGTTCCGGATAAGACCGTGCTTCACAACGTGAGCCTTTACGCGAAGCCGGGGCAGAAGATCGCCTTCGTGGGCGCCACCGGCGCGGGCAAGACCACCATCACCAACCTGATCAACCGTTTTTACGACATCGACGACGGCAAGATCCGCTACGACAACATCAACATCAACAAGATCAGAAAGCAGGATCTGCGCCGCTCCCTGGGAATGGTGCTCCAGGATACCAACCTGTTCACCGGGACCGTGCGGGACAACATCCGCTACGGCCGCCTGGACGCCACCGACGAGGAGGTAAGGGCCGCCGCGAAGCTGGCCAACGCCGACGACTTTATCGAGCGTCTGCCCCAGGGCTACGACACCATGCTGACGGGGAACGGCGCGAACCTTTCCCAGGGCCAGAGACAGCTTCTGTCCATCGCCAGGGCGGCGGTAGCTGATCCGCCGGTGATGATCCTGGACGAGGCCACATCCAGCATCGACACCAGGACCGAGGCCATTGTCCAGAAGGGCATGGACAGCCTGATGAAGGGGAGGACGGTGTTCGTCATCGCCCACAGGCTCTCCACCGTGAAAAACTCCGACGCCATCATGGTGCTGGAGCACGGGCGCATCATCGAGAGGGGAACCCATGAACAGCTGATCGCCCAGAGAGGGAAATATTATCAGCTCTACACAGGCGCCTTTGAGCTGGAGTAACCGCATATTTTTTGAAATTTTTTCATGGCTCTGGAAATACTATTTCTAGTCTGATAAAATAGGAGGAGAGCCATGAGATCATTCAAGTATCAAATTCAGGATGAGACCGGGCTTCACGCGAGGCCTGCCGGAAAACTGGTAAAGCTGGCAAGGGAGCTGGATTCAGCAGTGACCCTTGCAGCCGGGGAAAGGCAGGCCGACGGGACCGGTCTCTTTGCCGTTTTGGGGCTCGGAGTAAAAAAGGGAACCGTGGTGACGGTGACAGTGAGCGGAGGGGACGAGGAAAGCTCCCTTAAGCTTCTGGAAGCGTTTTTCAGGGAAAATCTGTAGGAGGCCGCCATGGAAGCGTACAGGGGAAAAGCCATAGCAGGCGGAATTGCCGCCGGAAGGCTCTTCATTTACAGAAAAGAAAAGAGAAGGGCGAAGAGGGAGGCGGGCGCCGGTCCCGAAAAGGAGCGGGAGCGGTTTTTAAAGGCCGCAGCCCAGGCGGAGCAGGAGCTTAAGGCCCTTTACGAGAAGGCGCTCACAAGCGCGGGGGAGGAGGCGGCCGCCGTTTTCGAGGCCCACAGTCTGATGCTTTCGGACCCCGACTTTGTGAGAGAGGTGGAAAGGGCCGTAAGCCGGGAGGGCGTCAGCGCCGAATACGCGGTGGACGAGGCCGGGAAAGCCTTCGCCTCCATGCTCGCCGGGATGGACGACGAATATTTAAAGGAGCGGGCTGCTGACGTGCAGGACGTGGCCCAGAGGCTGATCCGCATCCTCCAGGGCGGGGACGAGGACGCCAAGAGCCCGGAACAGCCGGTGATCCTGGCGGCGGAGGAGCTTTCGCCCAGCGAGACCGTGCAGATGGACCAGAGGCTTTTCCTGGCCCTGGTGACGGAGCGGGGAACGGAAACCTCCCATACGGCGATTCTGGCAAGGTCCATGGGAATTCCAGCCGTCTCCGGCATAAGCCCCAGGCCCGAATGGGAGGGGCGCATGGCCGCGGTGGACGGGGAGAGCGGCGTCCTTTACATCGATCCGGAGGAAGGGCTTCTTTCGGAGCTTGAAAACCGGAAAAGAGAACGGGAGCTTCTGGCCCGCAGCCTCGAGGCCTTAAAGGATCAGAAGACCGTGACCGGAAGCGGCAGGCGGATCCTCCTTTACGCCAACGTGGGCGGGATCCGGGACGTGTCCGCGGCCCTGGCGGGCGGCGCCGAGGGCGTGGGGCTTTTTCGCAGTGAATTTTTGTATCTGGAAAAGAAAAGCCTTCCCTCCGAGGAGGAGCTTTTCCTCTCTTATAAGGCCGCGGCCGAGGCCATGGGAGAAAAGCGGGTCATCATCCGCACCCTGGACATCGGGGCCGACAAGCAGGCGGATTATTTTGAACTTCCGGAGGAGGAGAACCCGGCCATGGGCCTTCGGGGGATCCGCCTCTGCCTGAAGCGGCCAGAGCTTTTAAAGACTCAGCTGCGGGCCATTTTCCGTGCCGGCGTTTTCGGAAACCTTTCCGTGATGTATCCCATGATCGCCTCCCCTTCGGAGCTTCGCCGCGCGAAGGCGCTGGCAGAGGAGGCGAAGGAGGAGCTTAAAAAGGAGAAGATCCCCTTTGCCGAAATGGAGCAGGGGATTATGATCGAGACTCCGGCCGCGGCCCTTTTAAGCGGGGAGCTGGCGAAGGAGGCTGATTTTTTCAGCATCGGCACCAACGACCTGGCCCAGTACACCATGGCCATGGACCGGCAGAATGGGCAGCTGGAGGAGTTTTTCGACCCACATCACCCCGCCCTTCTGCGCCTCATTGAGGAGACGGCGAAAAACGGCAAAAGGGCCGGGATCTTAGTGGGAATCTGCGGGGAGCTGGCGGCAGACCCCTCCCTGACGGAGGAATTTATCAAAATGGGGATCGGCGAGCTTTCCGTCGCCCCCTCGCAGATCCTGCCCCTCAGGCGCAGGATCCTGGAGCTTCCATAATAGAAATAGAAAAGGCTGTCCGCTTATCCTGGACAGCCTTTCACATTTTCTGTTATTTTAAAATGGCCTTATGGTAAACCTTTTTGCCCTTCCGAAGCTTTACGCCCGCCGTGAGCTGTTCTTTGGTAAACCTTGTGTCCAGAACGGCCTTTTCGCCGTCGGCGGACACGCCGCCCTGCTGAACCAGTCTTCTGGCCTCGCTTTTTGTGGGGGCCAGCTTACAGGCCAGCATCAGATCCAGAACGCCGATGGAGCCGTCGGAAAGCTGTTCCTCGGAAAGCTCGGTGGTGGGCATGTCAGAGTCGTCGCCGCCGCCCATGAACAGCGCGTGGGAGGCGGTTCTCGCCTTGTCGGCCTCCTCGCTTCCGTGTACCAGGCTGGTGAGCTCGTAGGCCAGGATCTCCTTGGCCTCGTTTAACTGGCTGCCCTCCCATTTGTCCATCTTGTCGATCTCCTCCAGGGGCAGGAAGGTGAGCATACGGATGCACTTTAACACGTCGGCGTCGCCGATGTTGCGCCAGTACTGGAAAAACTCAAAGGGAGAGGTCTTGTTGGGATCCAGCCATACGGCGCCCTTGGCGGTCTTGCCCATCTTGTTGCCCTCGGAATTCATAAGAAGGGTGATGGTCATGGCGTATGCGTCCTCGTTCTCCGTGGTTTTCTTGCGGATCAGCTCCGTACCGGCCAGCATGTTGGACCACTGATCGTTTCCGCCGAACTGCATATTGCAGCCGTAATGCTGGTGCAGGTAGTAGAAATCGTAGGCCTGCATAATCATGTAGTTGAATTCTAAGAAGCTTAAGCCCTTTTCCATCCTCTGCTTGTAGCACTCGGCGCGGAGCATGTTGTTGACGGAAAAGCAGGCGCCCACGTCCCGCAGAAGCTCGATGTAGTTCAGCTTTAAAAGCCAGTCGGCGTTGTTGACCATGATGGCCTTGTCGGGGCCGAATTCAATGAACCGCTCCATCTGCTTCTTAAAGCAGTCGCAGTTGTGCTGAATGGTCTCCGGCGTCATCATGGAGCGCATATCGGCGCGGCCCGAGGGGTCGCCGATATAGCCGGTGCCGCC
>CALWAW010000041.1 GCA_944375845.1 uncultured Lachnospiraceae bacterium | reverse complement strand
GGCTGGGAGGAACCCGGGTCATCCTTTCTTATTCTGACGAGAACGGTTCCTGGACCGTATACAAAAAATAAAGGAGACAGAACATGAAAAAGAGTTTGATGGCAGCGCTGGCAGTCCTTTTGCTGGCGGCGCTCACCGCCTGCGGCGGAAAGAACGCGGCAAAGGAAAACGGAATCGCCGATTCCCTGGAGCTTTTAAAGACGGTGTGGGAGAGCTGGCCCGAGGACCAGGCCTTTTCCGCCGCCGGAGGAGATTCCGAGGAGATGGTGATGGACGGCCCCGGAAGCTTCTCCACAGAGAACGCCGACGCGCTGGACGCGGCCCTGGCCTTCCCGGCGTCAGAGGCTGAAAAGATCGACGACGCGGCCTCCCTGGTCCACATGATGAACGCCAACACCTTTACGGCGGGCGCCTTCCGCCTCAGGGACGCGAAGGACAGCGAGGCCGTGGCAGAGGCAGTAAAGACGGGGCTTTCCGGCCGTCAGTGGCTGTGCGGCTTCCCGGAGGAATACCTGATCGCCTCCGTGGACAATTATCTGGTGTCGGTGTTCGGAACGGCTGAGCTTGTGGAGACCTTTAAGACCCAGCTGGATTCCGTTTATGAAAACGTATCTGTTTTATCCGAGGGCCCCCTTTAAATGCTGTTTTCCAGTATCACCTTTCTCTATTATTTTCTGCCCTGTGTTCTGGCCGCGTACTTTATCGCGCCGAAAAGGTGGAGGAACGCGGTGCTTCTGGGCTTCAGCCTGTTTTTCTACGGCTGGGGGGAGCCGCGGTACCTGATCTTTATGATCGCCGCCATTCTTCAGGGCTATCTCTTCGGACGCCTCATGGAACGATACAGGGACCATGCCAGGGCCTTCCTGGCGGCCTCCCTGATCTTTTCTCTGGGGCTTCTGGGTGTGTGCAAATACGCGGATTTCTTCCTGGAAAATCTGGGAAGGCTTACGGGACGTTCCCTTCCGCTCCTTAAGATCGCCCTTCCCATCGGCATCAGCTTTTATACCTTCCAGATTTTAAGCTATGTGATCGACGTATACCGGGGAGAGGTCCCGGCCCAGAAAAGCCTGATCGCCCTGGGGGCCTATATCTCCATGTTCCCTCAGCTGATCGCGGGCCCCATCGTCCGCTATTCCGATATCCGCAAGGAGCTTAAGGACAGACGGCATACGCTGGAGGGCGCGGCGTCAGGGGCGGTCCGCTTTGTGTGCGGCCTGTCAAAGAAGGTGCTTTTCGCCAACACCCTGGGGGAGCTCTCAAAGCTTTGCAGGGCGTCGGGGGAGCAGTCGGTGCTTCTGGTCTGGCTGTCCGCGGTCTCCTTCACCCTCCAGATTTATTTTGATTTTTCAGGCTACAGCGATATGGCCATCGGGCTGGGAAGGGTTTTCGGCTTCCGGTTCATGGAAAATTTCCGGTATCCCTATATCGCCTCCAGCGTCACCGATTTCTGGAGACGGTGGCATATCTCCCTCAGTACCTGGTTCCGGGACTATCTGTACATTCCCCTGGGGGGAAACCGGGTGTCAAGAGGCAGATGGATCTTCAACATTCTGGCGGTGTGGGCCGCCACCGGCTTCTGGCACGGGGCCGCCTGGAATTTCATCCTGTGGGGGCTGTTTTACGGGCTGCTTTTAATCGTTGAAAAGCTCTGGCTGGGGCGGCTTCTGGAAAAGGCGGGGCCCTTGCGCCACGTCTATGTGCTTCTGGCCGTAATCCTGGGCTTTGTGCTCTTTGATGCTCCGGGACTTCGGGAGGCGGCGGCCACGGTGGGCGCCCTTTTCGGCTTCGGCGGCCTTCCCGCCGTCAACGAAATCAGCCTCTATTACCTGAGAAGCTTCGGGCCCTTGCTGGTGCTTTCGGCCCTGGGCGCCACGCCCCTTCCGGCCATGGCCTGCAAAAGGCTTCGGGGGCTTTTTGGCGGAAGGGTCTGGGAGGCGGCAAGACCTGCGGCCGCCGCAGTCCTTCTTCTTGTCTGCACCGCCTTTCTGGTGGACGGCTCCTTCAATCCGTTTCTGTATTTCCGTTTTTAGGAGGGAGAGATGAAAAAGATCAGTTCAGCGCTCACACTGCTTTTCACGGGCGGCGTCCTTTTTCTGGGGGCGGCCCTGGGGCTTTTTCTGCCCGACAGGGAATACTCCGCCGCCGAGAGAAGGCGTCTGGCGGAGCTTCCCGCGCTTTCCGCGGATTCCGTGGGGTCGGGAAGCTTTATGGACGGGGCAGAGACCTACCTTCAGGATCAGTTCCCCTTCCGGGAGGCCTTCCGGCAGATCAAGTCCCTGGTGGCCACGGAGGTGTTCGGGCAGAAGGATGTCCATGGGATCTACGTGGCCGAAGGCTATGCGGCGAAGCTGGATTATCCCCTGGATACCGCTTCGGTGGATTACGCGGCGGGCCGCTTCGGGGCCGTCTATGAGACGCTCCTTAAGGACTCCGGCTGCCGTGTATGGCTCTCGGTGATTCCCGATAAAAATCAGTTTCTGGCCCCGGAAAACGGATACCCCTGCCTGGATTTTACGAAGCTGGTAAGCCGCCTTTCCGGGCAGATGCCCTATGCCTCCCTGATTGACATAAGCCCTTATCTGGAGCTTTCCGATTATTACAGGACCGACATCCACTGGCGGCAGGAAAGGCTTGCGGACGTGGCGGCGGCCCTGGCAGAGGCCATGGGAACGAAGCTTTCCGGGACGTACCGGCAGAAGGCGGCCGCAGACTCCTTTTCCGGCGTATACCGGGGGCAGTCGGCCCTTCCCATGGAGCCGGAAAAGCTGAATTTCCTGGAGGCGGACTACCTGGAGCACTGCCGCGTCTACGACTACGAGACGGACAGGGAGATCCCCGTATACGACCTTTCGGCGGCAAAGAGCGCCGATCCCTACGGGATGTTCCTGGGCGGGAGCAAGGCCCTGCTGAGGCTTGAAAATCCTGATGCTCCGGAGGATAAACGGCTGATTTTGTTCCGGGATTCCTTCGGAAGCAGCATCGCTCCCCTTCTGGCGGAGGGATACCGCGAGATCATTCTGGCGGATATCCGCTATATCACCCCCGCCGCCCTGGGAGAACTGGTGGATTTTGAGGGCCGGGACGTTCTGTTTTTATACAGCGAGGCTGTGTTAAATAACAGCGAAACCATCAAATAAAAGGAGGAAAAGCCATGCGGATCGAGCACGTCGCCATGTACGTAAATAGCCTTAAGGAGGCCAGGGACTTTTTTGTCCGGTATTTCGGAGCCGTATCCAATGAGGGCTATCACAACAAAAAGACGGATTTCCGGTCGTATTTCCTCACCTTTGAGGACGGCGCCAGGCTGGAGCTTATGAACAGGCCGGGAATGGAGGATCCGGAAAAGGCCGGCGCCAGGACCGGGTATATTCACCTGGCCTTCAGCGCCGGAAGCCGGGAGGCGGTGGACGCCCTCACAAACCGCCTGCGGGCGGACGGCTGCGAAGTCTTAAGCGGGCCCCGCGTCACCGGGGACGGCTATTACGAAAGCTGCGTCCTGGGACCGGAGGGAAACCAGATCGAGATCACCGAATAGAAAAACAAAGGGCGTCCCGGAGGCCGTGATCCATTCGTACTTTGAGAGGGTGTAGACGGAACCGTCCAAATGGATTATAATAAAAAGACTATGAAAAGACTCCATGAAAGGACAGGGAAAGATCGTATGGCAGGTTTCAACTTTTTCTTCGGCCCCGGCGGCTGGTCAGGATGGACAGGAGGGCCCCGGGGCGAAAATGGCGCTCCCCGGGAAAAGCGGGTGCGCCAGCCCAAGGGAAGGCCGGTCACAAGGGTTCTTATCAGCCTTCTTGTGACCTTGGTTTTCGGCGCGGTGTACTTTTATTTCAAGCTCCCGGCGCTGAATTTTCAGAATGAAGGGTTTTACTGGTTCCTGATACTTCTGTGCATTGTGTTCTCCGTGTGCATGATGCTTTTGCAGGGCTTTCAGGTATCCTCCGCGAGGGAATTTGCCAGCCAGTCTAAAAGGACCCTGGCGGCCCCGGTGATCATCGCGGGGGCCTCGGTGCTGACGCTGGTGATCGGCTCCCTGGCCGGGTGGGTGATCTTCCGCTCCGGCTCCTACGCGGACCTGATGCCCATCGAGAACGGCGACTTCGCGGCGGAGGTGTCGGAGATCCAGTGGGACCAGATCCCCATGCTTGACGAGGCCTCGGCCAACAACCTGGCAAACCGCCAGCTGGGCGAATTAAGCGATTTGGTGAGCCAGTTCGAGGTGGACGACGCCTCGGCGCAGATCAACTTCAACGACAAGCCCGTGCGGGTCAATTACCTCAATTACAACGGCTTTTTCAAGTGGTGGAATAACCATAAGGAAGGGATCCCCGCCTACATCCGCATTGACATGAGGACCCAGGAGGTGGAGGTGGTCCGCCTTGAGGAGGGAATCCGCTATTCCCCCTCTGAATACCTGAACCGGGATCTGAACCGCCATCTGCGGTTCCAGTATCCCACCCTGATGTTCGACGACGTGAATTTTGAGATCGACGACGAGGGAACGCCCTACTGGGTGGCCTCCGTCATGGAAAAGCGGGTGGGGCTTTTCGGCGGCCGCGACATCAAGGGCGCCGTTCTGATGAACGCCATTACGGGGGAGAGCGAGTATCTTCCCATTGACCAGGTGCCCACCTGGGTGGACCGGGTCTACGCGGCGGACGTTTTAATCGAGCAGTATAATTATTATGGAAAATACGCCAACGGCTTCTGGAATTCCATGTTCGGCCAGAGCGGCTGCACAAAGACCACCGACGGCTATAACTATATCGCCAAGGACGACGACGTCTGGGTCTATACCGGCGTCACCTCCGTGACGGAGGACCGGGGCAACGTGGGCTTTATCCTGGTGAACCAGAGGACGAAGGAGGCAAGGTATTACACCTGCGCCGGAGCGGAGGAGTATTCGGCCATGTCCTCGGCCCAGGGCGCGGTGCAGCAGTATAACTACGAGGCCACCTTCCCCCTGCTCCTTAACATCTCCGACCAGCCCACCTATTTTATGGCCTTAAAGGACGACGCGGGGCTGGTGAAGATGTACGCCATGGTCAACGTCCAGCAGTATCAGATCGTGGCCGTGGGCAATACGGTCTCCGACTGCCAGAGCCGCTACCATGAGCTTCTGGTGGAAAACGGGATCATTGAGGAGACCGGGGAGAAGGAACCGGAGCCGGAGGGAGAGCTTCTGACGGCCCGGGGCACGGTGGAGGAAATCCGCTCCGCGTCCATCGGCGGGAACACCGTCTATTATCTGAGGCTTTCCGGCGGGGAGGCCTATTACACCGTGAGCGCCGCCGATTATCCCGAGGCGGTGATTCTGGACGCGGGCGATCAGGTGGAGCTTTCCTACCGAGAGACGGAGGGGCTCCTGATCGGGGCGGAGGATTTTAAGCTTGTGAGCAGGAAGGCGGAAGAGCCGGAAAGGGAGGAGACGCAATGAAATACAGGAAGCTGGGACGCACGGGACTTTTAGTCAGCGAGATCGGAATGGGCTGCGAGGGCATGGTGGAGCGCTCCTTTGAGGAGATCCGGGAATTTGTGGATCTCATGGAGGAAAGGGGGATCAACTGCATCGACCTTTATTCACCTGAGCCGGGGCTCCGCTCCGGCCTGGGAAAGGCCCTTCGGGGAAGACGTGACAAATTTATCCTTGAGGCGCATCTTTGCACCATCTGGAAGGACGGGCAGTATAAGCGCACCCGTGAGATGAAGGAGGTCAGGGAGGGCTTTGAGGATCAGCTTTCCCGCCTGGAAACGGATCATGTGGAGATCGGAATGATTCACTATATCGATTCCATGGAGGAATGGGAGCGGGTTCTGCACGGCCCCGTGATGGAATACGCGAAGGAGCTTAAGGCGGCGGGAAGGATCGGCTGCATCGGCCTTTCCAGCCACAATCCCCAGGTGGGGATCGCCGCCGCTGAAAGCGGACTGGTGGACGTGCTTTTATTCAGCGTCAATCCCTGCTACGACTTACAGCCCGCCATGGAGGATATTGAGGAGCTGATGGGCGCCGAGAGCTATCAGGGCGATTTCCTCAACATGGATCCGGAACGCAAACGGCTTTACGAGACCTGCCAACGCCTGGGCGTGGGAATCACGGTGATGAAGGCCTTTGGCGGAGGAAATCTTCTGAGCGACGAGCTTTCCCTGGCGGGGAAGGCCCTGACGCCCTGGCAGTGTATCCATTACGCCCTGACCCGTCCCGCCGTGGCTTCGGTGATGGCCGGGGCCAGGAGCCTGGAGGAGCTTAAGGACTGCGCCGCCTACGAGGAGGCCTCCGATGAGGAGCGGGATTACGCTGCGGCCTTCGCCTCCCTGCCGAAAATCAGCTGGAAGGGACACTGCATGTACTGCGGCCACTGCGCGCCCTGTCCTCAGGGAATCGACGTGGCGGCGGTCACGAAGCTTCTGAATCTGGCGAAGGCCCAGGAGGAGCTTCCGGAGACCGTGCGGGAGCATTACGCGGTGCTGGAGCATGGCGGCGGGGAGTGTATCGCCTGCGGCGCCTGCGAGAAGCGCTGTCCCTTCGGGGTGCCCGCCATGGAGAACATGAAGCAGGCGGCGCAGCTGTTCGGGAGGTAAAAAGGGCAGAATGAGGAATCAGCTGACAAAACAGGACGTAAAGCGGATCGAGGACGAGATCGAATACCGGAAGCTTGTGGTCCGGAAAAACGCCATCGAGGCGGTGAAGGAGGCCAGGGCCCAGGGAGATCTCAGCGAAAACTTTGAATATTACGCCGCAAAAAAGGATAAAAATCAGAATGAGAGCAGGATCCGCTATCTGGAGCGGATGCTGCGGACCTCCGAGATCGTGTCCGAAAAGTCCCGGGACGACGAGGTGGGCATCAACAACACCGTGACCCTTTATTTTGTGGAGGACGACGAGGAGGAGACCTATAAGCTGGTGACTTCGGTGCGGGGCAACTCCCTGAAGAATTATATCAGCACGGAGTCGCCCATAGGGGCGGCGATCCTGGGCCATAAGGCGGGGGAGACGGTGCACATTAAGGTCAACGACCAGTATGGCTACGACGTGGTGATCCGCGCCATCGAGAACACGGTGGACGACGGGACAGACAGGCTGAGAAGCTATTAAAAGGAGAGAAAATGGAGATATTCTTAGGGATCATGATTCCCTTCGCGGGGACGACGCTGGGCGCGGCCTGCGTGTTTTTCCTGAAGGACCGGCTTCATTCCGGCGTGCAGAAGCTGCTTTTAGGCTTCGCCTCAGGCGTCATGGTGGCGGCCTCCGTGTGGTCCCTTCTGATTCCTGCCATGGAGCTTTCGGAAGGGATGGGAAGGCTGGCCTTTTTCCCGGCGGCGGCAGGCCTGGTTCTGGGGATGCTGTTCCTTCTGTTCCTGGACCGGCACGTGCCCCATCAGCATCTGGACTGCGACGAGCCTGAGGGTCCCAAAAGCTCCTGCCGCAAAAGCACCATGATGATTCTGGCAGTGACCCTCCATAACCTGCCCGAGGGCATGGCCGTGGGCGTGACCTTCGCGGGCGTGCTCTCCGGCGAGGCGGGCATCACCTTCGCGGGGGCGCTGACGCTGGCCGTCGGAATGGCCATCCAGAACTTCCCCGAGGGGGCGATCATCTCCATGCCCTTAAAGAGCGAGGGCGGCGTGAGCCGCCGCAGGGCCTTCCTCCTGGGCGCCCTTTCCGGAGCCGTGGAGCCGGTGGGAGCGGCCCTTATGATCCTGCTGGCCCGGTATTTTCTTCCGGTGCTTCCTTACCTTCTGGCCTTTTCGGCGGGAGCCATGCTCTACGTGGTGGTGGAGGAGCTGATCCCGGAGGCCTCCCAGGGGAGCCATTCCAACCTGGGGACAGCGGGCTTCGCGGCCGGCTTTGTGGTCATGATGATCCTGGACGTGGCCCTTGGATAATTTTTTCAATTTCCCTCTGTACAAATGAATGGAAATCATGTATGATAACAATAGGTTAGTCATAGCTAACGCACAGAGAAAGGAGGCATTTATGAGTATTGTGATCGTGGGCGGCCATGACAGGATGGTGTGCCAGTATAAAAAGATATGCAGGGATTATAACTGCAAGGCAAAGGTGTTCACGCAGATGCCGGCCGGAATGGGAAAGCAGATCGGAAGACCGGATCTTCTGGTGCTGTTTACAAACACCGTATCCCATAAGATGATCAAATGCGCCGTGGACGAGGCGAGGCGCTCCAATATTGAAATGGTGCGCTGTCATACCAGCAGCGGGAACGCCCTCAGCGAGATCCTGGAGCAAAGGTGTAAAAAAACGGAGCTTGACAAACGGGAGAGAGCGTGCTAGTCTGTTTACAGAATGGTTAGTGTTTTCTAACTGCCAGAAAGAAAAGAGGTGGCGACATGCTGGCGACGGTGTTGATCGCTCTGGCGGTGCTGGGACTGGTGGTTCTGGCGGTCCGGAGCATCTGGAAGGATAAAAAGGCGGGGAAATCCTGCGGCGGGTGCAGCGGCTGCGCCGGGTGCGGCGGCTCCTGCCATAAGGAGCAGACATGGGAACGGAGATGAGGCTATGATCGTCACAGTCATAATATGCGCCGCGCTGCTTCTGATCTGCATATTCGCCCTGCGAAGCTACGCGAAAAGGCTGAGCTCGGGCTGCTGCGGCGCGTCCGGCGGAAAAAAGGAGAAGCGGATCCGGGTGGAGGACCGGGACGAAAGCCACTATCCGGTGACAAAGGTCCTGACCATAGACGGAATGACCTGTGAAAACTGCGTGAGAAGGGTGGAAAACGCGCTGAACACCCTGGAGGGCGTGTGGGCCCGGGCAGACCTTTCGGCCGGTACGGCGACGGTCCGCATGAAGGAAGAGATCGACGAGAGGACTCTGCGGCAGGCCGTCCGCAGCGCGGGCTACGCCGTGATCACGGTGAAGGCGCAGGGCTCTTGAAAATCAGGGAAATCCCGCGTATGATAAAAGCATCGGAACCAGATTCCGGTGCTTTTGTGTTGATGGAAAAGGAGCGGTCTTATGAAGCGGATATTTTTGATGGTGCTTGACAGCGCGGGAATCGGGGAGCTTCCCGACGCGGCAGAATACGGCGACTGCGGCAGCAATACATGGCGGGCCTGCTTTGCCGGTAAAAGCTACGCCATGCCCAACCTGGAGCGGCTGGGCTTCTGGGCCATAGAGGGGGTGCGGGACTGGTATCCCCGGGGAGAAGGCTTTCTGGGCGCGGTGGGAAGGCTTGCCGAGGCCTCGAAGGGAAAGGACACCACCACGGGCCACTGGGAGATCGCGGGCATTATATCAGAAAGGCCGATGCCCCTTTTTCCGGAGGGCTTTCCGGAGAAGCTTACGGACGCCATTAAAGGGTGTACCGGACGGGGCATCCTCTGCAACAGGCCCTATTCGGGCACCGACGCCATACGGGATTTTGGAGAGGAGCATATAAGGACGGGGGCCCTGATCCTTTACACCTCCGCAGACAGCGTCCTTCAGATCGCGGCCCATGAACGGATTGTGCCGGTGGAGGAGCTCTACGAGATCTGCCGGAAGGTCCGGGCTCTCTGCACGGGGGACTTCGCCGTGGGCCGGGTGATCGCCAGGCCCTTCGACGGGGAGCCGGGCGGGTTTTTCAGAACCAGCCGCAGGCATGATTTCTCCCTTGAGCCCCCGAAGGACACGATGCTGGATCTTCTCGCGGCAGGCGGAAAGGACGTGCTGGCCGTGGGAAAGATCAACGACATCTTCGCGGGCAGGGGAATCACGGAATACAGATACACAGGCGGGAACAGAGAGGGAATCGACAGGACCTTAGAATATATGAAACGGGATTTTGAGGGGATCTGTTTTACGAACCTGGTGGATTACGATATGCTGTACGGCCACCGGAACGACGTAGACGGCTACGCGGCGGCCCTCTCTGAATTTGACAGAAGGCTCCCTGAGCTTTTAGCGGGCCTTAAAGAGGGGGATATTCTGATGATCACGGCGGATCACGGCTGCGACCCTTCCACGCCCTCCACGGATCACTCCAGGGAATACGTTCCCCTGGTGGCCGCCGGGCCCTCCCTGCGGCAGGGGGTCAATCTGGGCACCAGAAAAACCTTCGCGGACATCGCGGCCACGGTGCTGGACTATTTTGGGCTCGCGGGGAAAACAGCCGGGGAGAGCTTCCTTGAAAAGCTCTTATAGGGCGCTTTTTACATGGGCCTTGATGGCGGCGAAGCTTTCGGCGCTGATCACGTGCTCAATGCGGCAGGCGTCCTCCATGGCGGTTTTTTCGGAGACGCCCAGGGTGATGAGCCACTGGGAGATCAGGGTGTGGCGCTCGTAGATGGTTTCCGCGATGGCGCGGCCCGACTCCGTCAGGGTGATGGAGCCGTTTTCGTCCACCTGAACGTGTCCCTGGTTCCTCAGATTTTTCATGGCGACGCTGACGCTGGGCTTGGAAAAGCCCAGCTCGTTGGCAATGTCGATGGAGCGAACGTTTCCGTTCCTCTGTCCCAGAACCAGAATGGTCTCCAGATAATTTTCGGCAGATTCATGGGTTTTCATAGGCCTTTCCTCACTTCACTTCGGATAATTTTTTCTATTATAACATGGAAAAATTTCAAATTCAATAATCAGACAATTAACAGAAAATTTTCCAAAAAAGTGTATTGAAAAAAATACAAGAATACGTTATCATAGACTAGGTTATTGTTAAAGCCTTGACACTGTTTCAGCAGTATTGGCCCAGACTGAAAACGACAAAAAGGAGACAAGAAAAAATGGCAACTTTACAGAGGAACAGAATTGTAGTGGTTGGTTCTGGAAATGTGGGCGAGGCGATCGCCTATACCCTGATGCTCCGCCGTCAGGCCAGCGAGATCGTGCTGGTGGATCTGAACGAGGCGAGGGCAGAGGGCAGCGCCCTGGATATCGCCCACGGCACGGCCTTCTTCCGTCAGGTGAAGGTACGCAAGGGCAGCTATGAGGACTGCGCCGAAGCGCAGATCATCATCATCACCGCCGGTATCGCGAGAAAGCCCGGCCAGACCAGGCTGGATCTCGCAAAGACGAACGTGTCCATAATCAAGAGCATTACAAAGAGCATCATGGAGTACGCAAAGGATCCTCTGATCATCGTGGTTTCCAATCCTGCTGATATTATGACTTATGTGATTCAGAAGGAGTCCGGCCTTCCCTCCGAGAGGGTGATCGGCTCCGGCACCGGCCTTGACACGGCCCGCTTCCGTTACCTGATCAGCAAGGCCTGCAAGGTGGACGTCTGCGACGTGAACGCCTTTGTGCTGGGCGAACACGGCGACAGCCAGGTGCCCATCTGGAGCCGCGTGACCATCGGCGGAAGCCCCGTGGAGGAATACGCCAGCGAAAACAACCTGGAGCTTGACAAGCAGGAGATCGCCGATAAGACGAAGAACGGCGGCGCCGAGGTTATTTCCTTAAAGGGAGCCACCTTCTATGGAATCGCCATGACCGTATCCCGCATTGTGGAGGCCGTCGAGGAGGATGAAAACGCGGTCCTTCCCGTTGCCCATGTGCTGGGCGACGAGTTCGGCCAGTGGAGCGACGTGGCCATCAGCATGCCCTGCGTCCTGAACCGCAAGGGTATCGTGAGGACCATCAACATCCCCATGGACGACGAGGAGAAAGCCGCCATGGATCATTCCGCCCAGATCCTCAAGGACTTCCTTGAGAAGGCTCTGGCAGAGTAAGAAAACAGAACATGATGAACGCCCTGGTTCCTATACAGCCAGGGCGTTTTGTGCTACAATGGGGACAGATCAAATGACAGAGGAGGAAGGGGCTTTGCGGCTGGAGGAAAAAAGAAGCTACAGGCTGAATGTGGAATCCTGGGAAAAGGACGGCTTTCTCCGGGAGGATACGGATCTGGATCTTTCGGGAGGCGAGCTGCTCCACGCCGTGGTGACGGCCATGATCCCGGAGGAGGAGATCTTCTTTGAAACGCCGGGGGAGGGGCTTTCCCACAGGCTCCGGCTTCTGGAGTACGCGCTGGAGGCCAGGGGAGAATACCTGCGGAAGGCGCCGGGCCTTCTGAGCCTGGACGAGAGCGTCAGGGGAGCCGTGTCCTACTGCCTGGGCATGATCGCGGCCAGGCTGGTGGGAGCGCGCCTTTACGGAACCAGGCTTCTGGCGCCGGTGCAGTCAGTCTGCGGGAATATCCGCTACAAGGGCTACAGAAGGGCCGACCTGATCGGCTACGGAGAAGGGGGCCTGCAGGTGTGGCAGGCCGTGGGAAGGAGCAACAACAGCGGAAAGGCCCTGGCGGAGGGAAGCCGCCTGGCAGGAGAGCTTAAGTCCTTCGGGGATGAGAGCCCCGCCCTTTCCTGCGCCTGCATGACCTACTACGGCTCCCGCTGCCTCTCCGTGCGGGTAAGGGAGGCCGAAAGCGGGGGAAAAGAGGGCTTTTCCCTGCCGCAGGGCCGGGAAGACGCAGAGCGGGCCTATTACGGAAGGCTCGCAGGGCTTCTAAACGCCTGCTATGAGCGGGAGTCCCTGGAAAACCGCCTGCTTCTGGGAGAGGATATGGTGGAGGCGCGCATCCGCGTATACGGCGGAAGGCGCCTTTCGGTGGCCATGCCCCGCCGCCTGTTCTTCGCTGTGAGAGAGGGAGGGGAGCTTCCGGAGATAAAGGCTGTTCCCGGCCCGCTGGCCGACGGGACATACAGGGGAGCCGACGGCGTCTGCGTGGGGCTCCTTCAGGAATAAAACGGTTGGAGGAAAGCGATGGAAGATCAGAAACGCTCCCGGGTGGTGCTGGCGCCCTGCCCCGATTACGAGGAGGAGAAGGTCTACAGGGCCCTAAGAGAGGGGCTCGGCCTTCTGGGCGGTATCGGCGCCTTCGCCGGCCCCGGGGAGAGGGTGCTTATCAAGCCGAACCTGGTGCGCAGGGCCGACGTGTCCAGGGCGGTGACCACCCATCCGGCTGTGCTGGCGGCCGTGGCCCGGCTCCTTCGGGAGGCGGGGGTGACGGATGTGGCTGCCGGGGATTCCTGCGGCATCGGTACGGCGGCGGACGCCGCGGCGGGGGCGGGGATCCAGAAGGCGTTAAAGCCTTATGGTGTTCCCGTCATCGAGTTTACCGGCGCGGGGAAGATTCCCTTTGACGGGGTTCAGGCAGGCTCCTTTTATCTTTCCAGGGAGGTTCTGGAGGCGGACGCTCTCATCAATGTGTGCAAGATGAAAACCCACGCCCTGGAACGGGTGACGGGGGCCGTGAAAAACCTTTACGGCTGCGTCCACGGCCTTCACAAGGCCAAGGGCCATACCCAGTATCCCAGCGCCGACAGCTTCGCCAGGATGCTGGTGGACTTGAACCGGCTTGTAAAGCCCAGGCTCCACATCATGGACGGGATTGTGGCCATGGAGGGGAACGGCCCTACCTCGGGCGATCCGGTTTCCATGGGCGTGCTGCTGATCTCGGAGGATCCGGTGGCCCTGGACAGCGTGTTCTGCCGGCTGATCCATCTGGATCCCCGGATGGTGCCCACCAATTACCACGGGGAGAAAATGGGCCTGGGCTTCTGGCAGGAGGAGAACATCTGCCTTCTTACCCCGGGACAGGACGGCCCGGAGGAGCTTTCCATGGACGAGGCCGTAAGGCGTTACGGCAGGGAGGCCTTCCGGGTGGACAGAAGGAAAGCCAGGACCGGGCTGTGGGTCCGCCTGGCCAGGGTGTTCAACCTGTTTCAGAAGCGGCCCTATGTGGACAAAAATCTGTGCGTGAAATGCGGGATATGTGTGGAGAGCTGCCCCGTGGAGGGGAAGGCCCTGCATTTTGCCGACGGGCGGAAGGAGCCGCCGGTCTATGACTATAAAAAATGTATCCGGTGCTTTTGCTGCCAGGAAATGTGCCCCCACAAGGCCATAAAAGTAAAATGAGAGGCAGAGGGCCGCGGGAAATGGATCCCGCGGCCTTTTTCTGCCCGGAGGCCTGTCAGAGGCTTCCGATGTTTGCCAGGGTGTTCAAAAGGCTTTCCGTATCCGCAGAGGGAGCCGGGGCGGCTTCGCCGGACGGGGAGGACGTCGCAGGAGCGGTCCCGGAGTCCGGGGGGGACGAGGCGGTTCCCGTCCCGGAGCCGCCGGAGGTGGCCGGAGGCGTGGGCGGCGGGCAGCAGCAGGGCGTTTTTCCGCAGTCGTTTTTCAGGTTTTCCTCAAACAGGGGCGGGCCCAGCTCCAGAGGCTTGATCTCCCGGTCAAGGAGGCTTCCCGACACAAAATCCATGCACACGGAGTCCTCCGGCGGAATCAGGCTGCCCTTGGGTACCACGGCCCTGCCGTTGTGGGAGAACCGGTACTGGGAGTAATAAATGCTCTTGAGATAAAGGCTCAGCCCGATGGAGGCGTTCCCCGTGGAGGGGTCAAAGCTTAAGACCTTGGGGATGATCATCATGTTGAGGCCCTGGGCGGGCGTGAAGTTGTCGCTGGAAAAGCCCAGGTAATGGATCATGGGCTCCGTCGTGTTCCCGCCGGAATAGGAGACTCCGTAGGGCGCGTAGATCTCCAGCTCCACAGAGGAGGGGTTGGTGTCCTCGTTGTAATAGGCGTAGCCGCCGGTGCCGCTGCTGGGCAGATAGACCGCCGGGATCGGCAAGGTCACAAGAAGGCGTCCGGCGCAGTCGTAGACCTTTACGGCGAAGTTGACCGTAAGATCCTGGAGGACAACGCTGTAGCAGTTGGGTCTCCCGTTTATGGGAGTGACGGTGGGCGTCTGGCCGGCAGTGGAGGAATAATCCACCGAAACCACCTCCGCCGTGATGGACTGGGCGGTGGGATAAACCGAGGCGAAGCCCTGGGAGAGCCCCACCTGGCGGCACAGATTGACGCCGATCTCATCGTAGACCACGGGAGCCAGGAGCGTCAGGTACTGGGGAGTTCCGCATACGGGATTTGTGCAGATGTCCACGCACTGCCCGTCTGCGCCCCCTGAGGAGGAGAGACAGCCCGCGGGCTTGTATTTAGGCATATACTCATTTCCCTTCAAGAATGATTCATAATATCTTATGCGGACGGTCATAAGGCGGTGCGGGGCTTCATATATTAGACAAGGGCTCCGAAAGGAGGAATGGGATATGGAGAACCTTCACCGGCTCCCCGACGGGAGCCGTCTTCTGATCTGGGAGGAATGGAATCAGGCCAGGGGGCTGATCTTACCTGTAAGAAGGGGGACCGGCCCCTTTGTCTACCGGCAGGACGTGCTGGGGGATCTGACCTCGGAGCTTTATCAGGGGAGCATTTATTACGCTTATCACAGCCTGGACCACAGAATCTTGCTGGGAACGGCGGGAGAGCGGGAGGTGACGGCGGTTCTAAGCGACCCTTCGGACCAGCGCCGCTATTCCAGGCTGAGGCTCCTTTCCTGGCAGGATGAGCTGTGGCTTTTTTTCTGCGCCTTTGATCCGTCTTCGGGGAAATGGGAGCTGAG
>CALWAW010000040.1 GCA_944375845.1 uncultured Lachnospiraceae bacterium | reverse complement strand
CCCCTTCTCATTGAATCAGCATGGCGTCGCCGAAGCTGAAAAACCGGTAGCGCTCCCGCACCGCCTCCTCGTATGCCGCCAGGATATGCTCCCTGCCCGCCAGGGCCGAGACCAGCATCACCAGGGTGGACTGGGGCAGGTGGAAGTTCGTGATCAGCGCGTCGATACATTTGAACCGGTAGCCGGGATAGATGAAAATATCGGTCCAGCCGCTTTTGGCCTCCAGATGCCCGTTCTCATCGGCCGCCGACTCCAGGGTTCGGCAGCTGGTGGTCCCCACGGAGACGATCCTATGTCCGCTCTCCTTTGCCCTGTTGATCTTCTTCGCCTCCTCCTCCTCGATCCTGTAGAATTCTGAGTGCATGTGATGCTCCTCGATCTTATCCACCTTCACAGGCCGGAAGGTTCCAAGGCCCACATGAAGGGTGACGCTGGCGATCTCGACGCCCTTCTGCCGGATCTGCTCCAGAAGCTGCTCCGTAAAATGGAGGCCCGCCGTGGGCGCCGCCGCCGAGCCGTCGTATTTGGCGTACACGGTCTGATAACGGTTTTTGTCCTTCAGGGGATGGGTGATATAGGGCGGAAGGGGCATCTGCCCCAGCTGATCCAGGATCTCCTCAAAGATCCCCTCGTAGGAGAAGCGGATCAGCCGGTTCCCCTCGTCCACAATGTCCACCACCTCTCCCGTAAGGAGTCCCTCTCCGAAATCCAGCACAGTCCCGGGCCTCGCCTTTCTTCCCGGCTTCACCAGAGTTTCCCAGATATTGTTTTCACGGCGCTTTAAGAGGAGCACCTCGATGACGGCCCCCGTGTCCCGCTTGGCGCCGAAGAGACGCGCGGGGATCACCCTCGTATTGTTGATCACCAGGCAGTCTCCCGGCTCAAGCTCCTCTGTGATGTCGCGGAAGATCCTGTGGCGGATGCTCCCCGTCTCCTTATCCAGAACCATCAGCCTGGAGGAGCTTCTGTCCTCCAGGGGATCCTGGGCGATCAGCTCCTCAGGCAGCTCATAGTCAAAATCCTTTACATCCATGATACTCTCCCTCAAAAAGGGCCCCAGAAGCTGGGGCCCGAAATCATTCTGCTTTCCTGCGCGCCCTTACTCGGAATCGGCAGGCGCCACAGTGGTCAGGTACTCAGAAGAAACATAGCAGGTCTCGCCGTCATATTCCACGCGGCTCCAGGATTCGCTGTAGCCTGTGCGGGTCACCGACTGGCCGCCGGCCAGCCTGCCCACCTCTTCGCCGTCGGTACTGGGCGTGCTGCGCACCCGCACGTTCTGGGTGGCGTAGACCGTCTCATCCACCGATTCAAACTCGATGTCGCCGGCCGCCTCGGAGGCTTCCGTTTCCGGCTCCGTGGTCGTCAGGTAATCGGAGGACACATAGCAGGTCTGGCCGTCGTACTCCACCCGGCTCCATTCCTCATGGTAGCCTGTGCGGCGCACCGACTCCCCGCCTGACAGAGCGCCCACCTCGGCGCCCTCTGTGCTGGGCGTGCTCCGTACCCGGACCGTCTCCGTGGCGTAAACCGTCTCGTCCACGTCCGTAAACGTAATCTGGGCCTCGGTCTCCTCCGCAGAGGACTCCTGGCTCTCCCCTTCGGAGCCGTCTCCCGTATCCTGCCCGTAAAGGCGGTTCACGAGGGCGTTGAGATCTTCATCGGCGGCCATGGCCTCCGTAAGCTGATCGTTGATCCGGGCGCTTAAGGCGCGCACGTCGTCCCTGGCGTCCACCTCCTCCATGTAGGCGGCCACCTCGTTGTCCGTGCCCACGTCCTGATTGTAGATATACATCTCGCCCTCGTCGTTGGTGCAGATATAAAGACGGATCAGGCTGGGCGCCGGCGTTTCCACGTTGATGAATTTCATTCCGTAAGAGACATAGACGATATAAGTGCCGTCAATCAGCCCGTCCAGGCTGTAGCAGGTGATATCCTCATAGCCCTCCACATACTCGCGCTCGGCCTCCAGCTGCTCCTGGGTGATGCCCTCGGTGGAATAGAGGAGCCTGGAGAGGGCGTCCATATCGCAGGCGGCCACCGCGGTAAAGTAGGCGTCCACCAGATCATTGATTTCCTGATCGTCTGTGGGCTCTAAGCTGGCGGCCGACTCGTTTTCGGAGGAGCTGGGATCCACGTTGATCACGGTGGGGTCCGTTTCGCCGGTGTCACCGCCCCGGAGCTTCCCCACCACCAGGATCACAGCCACGACCACGAGGATCAGCAGCACCGCCATGATGATGTACTTCGCATATATTTGCAGGAATTCCACAAAGGGATTTCTTTTTCTTCTTTTCTTTCTCTTCTTTCCCGATTGGTTTTGCGAGGATTTGAATTCGTCCATCTGAACGCCTCCTTCTTGATAGACAGCCGATATCCATCCATTTTGACTGTGTACATAATATCAAAAAACCGGGGAAAAAGCAACTGCGTCACAATTTTTTTAAATTTTTCAAATTTTCTCTTGCCCTTCCGTGGCAAATGCGGTAAAATATCTCTCGATGGACTAACATGCACCTGTAGCTCAGTGGATAGAGCAGTGGCCTCCGGAGCCACGTGCGGTGGTTCGATTCCACTCAGGTGCAGTCCTTCTTTTTCTTTTCGGCCGTTCGGCGACATTTCCCTTTTATTTTTTTTATCTTTTTTCATGTCTGGAGGTATTTCTATGTCCTATTCTGACTTTCTGTCCCTGATCCCCGCCCGCGTGAGAGAACGCCTGGAAGGAGACCCCATGATAACGGTCCGGCCTATTTTAAAGAACAACGGCCTTAAGCTGGACAGCCTTCTGATCCTGTATCCGGGCGAAAACATCTGTCCCACCATCTATCTGAACCCCTATTACGAGGCCTGGAAAAGCGGCGTCCCCCTGGATGAGCTTTTAGATGAGATCCTTGATTTTTACCGGGCTCACCACTGTCCGGAAAGCTTTGACCTCTCCCTTTTCCATGACTTTAAGAAAGCAGAATCCCATATTTTCCTCCGGCTCATCAGCCGACGCGCCAATCCGGAGCTTCTCTCCGACTTTCCCCATGTTCCCTTTCTGGACCTTGCCGCCGTGTTCTTCCTCTCTGTAAGCGACAGTCTTTTAGGCGATTCCACCGTTCTGATCCATAAAAAGCATCTGGAGCTCTGGGGCGTTTCCCCGGAAGCCCTTTACGATCTGGCCCTTGAAAACACCAGGCGGGAGTACGGCGTAAGCCTCACGCCCCTCGCCATAGCCGCGGGAAGGGCTGATCCGCCCTCCTTCATCTCCTCGATTTTCGTGTTCACCAACCGGGCGCGGGCCTTCGGCGCCGCCTGCCTGCTCTACGACGATGTCCTCCGGGATTTCTCAGACCGCCACGGAAGCTTCTATGTGCTCCCCAGCTCCATCCACGAGACCATCCTGGTTCCGGAAAAAAGCGGGGCGACGCCCGCCTTCCTGTCCGATATGGTCCATCAGGTCAATGAAAACGACGTGGCCCCGGAGGAGGTGCTCTCCGACCAGATCTATTACTACAGAAAAGACGAAAAGCGGCTGGGGATGATCCTGGCCCCCGGCTGCGTGCGCTTTCCCCTCCGCCCCGCCGGAAGGCTCTAGGCTGCCCCTCCCGCCGCCTTTCGCAGTAAAAAACGCCCCGGCCCGGCCTTTGCCGGTTCGGAGCGTTTTCGCTATGTTTTACTGATCGGAGGCCTCGTTCTGGGGCACGTCCTTCATGGTCAGGTTGATACGGCCCATGCGGTCGATCTCCAGCACCTTGACGGTGACGGTATCGCCGATGTTGACCACATCCTCCACCTTGGCCACGCGCTTGTTGGAAAGCTTTGAAATATGGACCAGGCCGTCCTTGTTGGGAGCCAGCTCCACAAAGGCGCCGAAGTTCATGATCCGGACCACCTTTCCGGTGATGATCTCGCCGGGCTCCACATCGTTCACGATCCTGTTGATGATGTCGATGGCCTTCTGGATCATCGCCTTGTCGGTGCCGCACACCGATACGGAGCCGTCGTCCTCGATATCGATCTTCACGCCGGTATCCTCGATGATCTTGTTGATGACCTTGCCCTGCTTGCCCACCACGTCGCCGATCTTCGTGGGATCGATATGGATCTGCTCGATCTTGGGCGCGTATTTGCTGACCTCGGCGCGGGGCTCGCTGATCACGGGAGCCATTACCTCGTCGAGGATATAAAGCCTCGCCTCCCTTGTGCGGGCGATGGCCTCCTCGATGATGGGCCTTGTGAGGCCGTGGATCTTGATATCCATCTGGATGGCCGTGATGCCCTTATGGGTTCCCGCCACCTTGAAGTCCATGTCGCCGAAGAAATCCTCAAGGCCCTGGATATCGGTGAGCACGATATAATCGTCGTCGCTGTCGCCTGTCACAAGGCCGCAGGAGATGCCTGCCACGGCGCTCTTGATGGGAACGCCAGCCGCCATGAGAGACAAAGACGAGGCGCACACGCTGGCCTGGGAGGTGGAGCCGTTGGACTCCATGGTCTCCGACACGGTGCGGATCGCGTAAGGGAATTCCTCCTCGCTGGGAAGCACCGGCACAAGGGCCCTTTCCGCCAGGGCTCCGTGGCCGATCTCACGGCGTCCCGGTCCCCTGCTGGGCTTGGTCTCGCCTACGGAGTAGGAAGGGAAATTATAATGGTGCATATAACGCTTGCTGGTCTCGTTTACGTCGAGGCCGTCCAGCTTCTGCTTCTCGGAAAGAGGCGCCAGGGTGCAGGCGTTTAAGATCTGGGTCTGGCCCCTGGTGAACATGCCTGAGCCGTGGACCCTGGGAAGAATGTCGATCTCAGCCGCCAGCGGGCGGATCTGGGTGATGGCCCTGCCGTCGGGACGCTTATGATCCTTTAAGATCATCTTGCGCACCGTCTTTTTCTGGTAGTTGTAAAGGGCCTCGCCGATCAAAGGCACCCAGTCGGGATGCTCCTCGGCGTAGCGCTCCTCCAGCTGGTCGGAAAGCTTTCTGATGTTCTCCTCACGCACCTGCTTCACGTCGGTGAACACCGCCTCCTCCATGGCCTCGCCGGAGATCACGGAGGTCATATCGGCCCAGAGCTCCTCGGGGATCACGCAGCTTTCATAGCTGTGCTTGGGCTTTCCGCACTCCTCCACGATGGTGTCGATGAAGCTTATGACCTTCTGGTTCAGCTCGTGGGCCGCGAAGATCGCCTCGATCATCTTCGCCTCGGGAACCTCGTTGGCGCCCGCCTCGATCATGATGACCTTCTCCCTGGTGGAGGCCACGGTCAGCGCCAGGTCAGACACCTTCTTCTGGTCGGAGGTGGGGTTGAAAATCAGCTCCCCGTCGATGAGGCCCACCTGGGTTGCCGAAATGGGGCCGTCAAAGGGGATATCGGAAATGGAAACGGCGATGGCCGAGCCCAGCATGGCGGTGAGCTCCGGGCTGCAGTCCGGATCCACAGACATTACCAGGTTGTTGAGGGTCACGTCGTTTCTGTAGTCCTTGGGAAACAGGGGACGCATGGGACGGTCGATCACGCGGGCGGTGAGGATGGCGTTCTCGGAAGCCTTGCCCTCTCTCTTATTGAAGCCGCCGGGGATCTTTCCCACGGAGTACATCTTTTCCTCAAACTCTACGCTCAGAGGGAAGAAATCGATTCCCTCCCTGGGCTTGTCGGAGGCTGTGGCGGTGGAGAGCACCACGGTGTCCCCATAATGCATAAAGGCCGCTCCATTGGCCTGGGCCGCCACACGGCCCACATCAACTGTCAGGGTCCTGCCTGCCAGTTCCATTGAAAAACTCTTGTACATAGTTTTCTCCTTCAGAAATAAAACAGGGTGGAAGCTGCTCCACCCTGTTCCCTTTAAGCTCCTGTTATTTTCTGATACCAAGACGGGCAATCAAATTACGATATGCTTCGATGTCGTTCCTCTTCAGATAATCCAGAAGGCCACGCCTCTGGCCTACCATCTTCAGAAGGCCGCGCCTGGAATGGTGATCCTTGGGGTTGTTCTTGAGATGCTCGGTCAGCTCTGTGATCCGCTCTGTAAGGATCGCGACCTGTACCTCGGGAGAGCCCGTATCGCCCTCTTTACGGCCGTATGCCGCAATGATCTCTGCTTTCTTTTCCTTTGAAATCATGATGTTTCCTCCTTTTTTTCGCGCACACCGGACACCCGGCACCGGCTGGAGCTTCCAGATGCTGAGCATCGGCGCAGTTTCATACCAGGACAGTATAGCACAGGCGCCTGTAAATGTAAACTGGTTTTTTACTTTTTGAGGAGCTCCGGATGCTCCTCAAAAAACTGCCTGCCCCGGGCCGCGTCCCGGGCCAGCTGGGCCTTCAGCTCCTCCACGGAGGGGAACTTTTTTTCCGGCCTCTGAAAGCAGAAAAGCTCCACGTCCAGCACTCTCCCGTAAAGGTCTCCCTCAAAGCCGAACACGTAGGTTTCCACACCCCTGGGATAGGCGCCCGCTATGGTGGGCTTGCAGCCCACGTTGGCGACGGCGGGAAGCCTTTTTCCGTCGATCTCCACCGCTGCCGCGTACACGCCGTTGGGCGGAAGGAGCTTTTCCTTTCTGGGGAGCTGGTTGATGGTGGGCATCCCGAAGGTGCGGCCCAGGTGATTTCCGTGGACCACCTCGCCGGTGACTGTGAAGGGATAGCCCAGAAGCCGGTTCGCAAGGCCGACGTTCCCCGCGGCCAGCTCCTCCCGGATCAGGCTGCTGCTGATCTCGCGGCCGTCGGGCCCCTTCTCCTTTTCTATGAGGATAAGCCGGTAGCCGTATTTTCCGGAAAGCCTTTCTAAAAGCTCTGCGTCTCCCCGCCTTTGATAACCGAACCGGAAGTCAGGCCCCGCGGCGATTTTTTTCTCATGAAGCCCCTTGACCAGGACCTCCTCCACAAAGGCCTCCGGCTCCATGCGGCAGACCTCCTCCGTGAAGGGATACTCCACCAGAATATCCACTCCCAGCCGTTCGATGTGCCTTCTTTTTTCCTCGCAGGTCAGAAGCACCGGCTGGGTTCTCCCCGATACATAGGCCTGGGGCGGCCTCTGGAAGGTGAACACCACCGTCTGCGTCCCCTGGTCCCTGTCCCGGAAAAGCTCCCGGATCAGCTTCTGGTGGCCTTTATGGACCCCGTCGAATTTTCCCAGGGTCACCGCCGTGGGGCAGTCTGTATGGATTTTTGTCTCTCCGGTGATCAGCCTCATCCTTCTGCTCCCTCCATCAGGAAAAACATTTTTTTCGCCCGGAAGCGGCGTTTTTCCCCGTCGTATTCATAAAGACCGACAAAGCCGCCTTCTCTGGAATATACCCGGATGACGCCGTCCGGCTCTTTTTTTTCCTCCCCCGGCGCCGCCTCCAGCATGGAAGCCTCCAGGGGATTTCCATTCCGCAAAAGCCGCTCCGCCTCCGGAACGGGAATGAAGGCGGGGTAATCCGAAAATAAGGCGTCAACGGGCAAAACGGCCTCCGAAAGCCGCCCCTCGTCCCGCAGGGCCTCGATCTGCCCCAGGGTCAGGGCCCGGTCTATGGTGAAGCCGGAAACCCTGGTGCGCGTAAGGCTTTCCATGCAGCCGCCACAGCCGAGGCGCTTTCCGATGTCGTGGCAGAGGGTCCTGATATAGGTGCCCTTGGAGCAGGATACCGCCATGGTAATCCGGGGAAGGCTGATTTTTTCGATCAGGATCCTGTGGATCGTCACCGTCCGGGCCTTCCGCTCCACCTCTTTTCCCTGCCTTGCCAGCTGGTAAAGCTTTTTCCCATCCACCTTGAGGGCGGAGTACATGGGCGGGATCTGGCTGTAATCCCCCTCGAAGCCCATGACCGCCTCCCGCGCCTCTTCCTCCGTCACGGAGACCTCCTTCTCTGAAAGAGTCCTTCCGAAAACGTCCTGGGTATCGGTCTCCCGGCCGAGGAGCAGCACGGCCCTGTACTCCTTTCCGCTGTCCGAAAGCATATCGCAGGCCCTGGTGGCCTTTCCCAGACACACGGGAAGCACGCCCTCCGCCTCCGGATCCAGCGTCCCGGTATGGCCGATTTTTTTCTGCTTCAAAATTCCGCGGAGCTTCGCCACCACGTCGTGGGAGGTAAAGCCCCGCTCCTTATAAACATTTATGATCCCGTCCATGTTACAGGGCACCTGCTTCCTTAAGCTGCGCCTCGATATGCCTGGAGAGGTTATTGAGCACGTCGTAAACGCTTCCCGCCATGGTGCAGCCGGCCGCCCTCACATGGCCGCCGCCGCCGAAATAGGCCGCGATTTTACTGACGTCCACAACGCGGTTGGAGCGCATGCTCACCTTATATTCCTGAGGCGCCGTCTCGTAGAGGAAAATGGCGCACTCCACGCCCCTCGTCACCCGGAGCTGATCGATGATCCCGTCAAAATCCTTGGGGCTTGCCTGATAAAACTCCATGGTCTTCTGGCGGAAGGCCGAAAAGATGCAGAGGCCGTCCATGAACATCACGCTCTCCATCAGCGCCCTTCCCAGAAGCTGGTTCTGGTGATAGGTCTTTTCATAAAAGGTTCTGTCGATGATCTCGGAGAAGGGGATCCCCTTCCCCATCAGCTTTCCGGCGATCTCCATGGTCTCGCCCGTGGTGTTGGAGTGCTTGAACACGCCGGTGTCATGGACGATCCCCATATAGAGGCATTCCGCCGTATCCCTTCCGATCAGCGCCTCGTCCATGAGGGTATAGAGCACCTCGCTGGTGGCGCTCCTTTCAGGGCGCACATGGGAGATCCGGGCAAAGCCCGCATTGGTCACATGGTGATCGATGCACACGGTCCGGCCGGCGTGGTCAAAATACCCCGCGAAGGCTCCCAGCCGTTCCCTGTCGCTTACGTCCAGGGCGATGCAAAGATCGTATACGTTTCCGTCCGCCGGGTCGTGGCTCACCTCCCCGGCGCCCTTCAGAAAGCGGAAGGCTTCCGAAAACTCCTCAAGATATACCTGCACCTTAAGGCCGGGGGCCGCCGCCTCCAGATAGCTCTTAAGCCCCAGGCAGGAGCCCACGCAGTCGCCGTCGGGCCGCACATGGCCCAGGATCGCGGCGTTTTTGGCCTCCCCCAGGATTTCCATAATGTTTTCCATAGGCGTTCCTCCGTTCTATTCTTCCTGGTTTCCCATTACGTCGTCGATGAGCCTGGTGAGATGGACGCCGTGCTCGATGGACTGGTCCAGAATAAAGGTGATCTCCGGCGTATTCCTCAGGTTCACGGACTTCGCCAGCGCCCTGCGGATATAGCCCTCTCCGCTTTTTAAGCCCGCCAGGGTATTTTTCGCCTCCTCATCGCTTCCCAGCACACTGATGTACGCCTTGCAGCTTTTCAGATCCGGGGCGACCTCCACCGACACCACAGAGGTCATGGGATGGATCCTCGGATCCTTGACCTCTGTGCGGATGATATTGCTCAGCTCCTTCTGCACCTCGCTGTTGATCCTGATATTTTTAATGCTGTTTTTTCGCATAATCACACACCCTTCCGGGAGCCTACCTGGGGACCTCGACCATGATATAGGCCTCTATGACGTCGTCCTCCTTCACATCGTTGAAGCCGTCGAACACAAGGCCGCACTCGAAGCCCTTGGCAACCTCCTTCACATCGTCCTTGAACCGCTTCAGAGAGGCTAAGGAGCCCTCGTAGATCTGCTCGCCCTCGCGGCTGATGCGGATCTTGCAGTTTCTCTGGAACTTTCCGTCTGTCACGTATGAGCCCGCGATGGTGCCCACGCCGGAGGCCTTGAAAAGCTGGCGCACGATGGCGTGGCCGATCACCTGCTCCTCGTAGACGGGATCCAGCATACCCTTCATGGCGGCCTCCACATCCTCGATGGCCTGATAAATGACCTTGTACAGGCGGATATCCACCTTTTCGTGCTCCGCCACTGACTTGGCCGTGGCGTCGGGACGCACGTTGAAGCCGATGATGATGGCGTTGGAGGCGGAGGCCAGGGTCACGTCGGATTCCGTGATGGCACCGACGCCGCCGTGGATCACCTTCACCACCACCTCGTCGTTGGAGAGCTTCGTGAGGCTCTGCTTCACGGCCTCCACGGAGCCCTGCACGTCGGCCTTGATGATCAGATCCAGCTCCTTTACGTTGCCTGCCTGGATCTGGGTAAACAGATCGTCCAGGGACATCTTCGTCTTTGTATCGTCTAAAAGCTTTGTTCTTCCCTCGGAGATAAAGGTCTCGGCGAAGCTTCTGGCCTCCTTTTCCGTCTCGGGAGACACGAAGATCTCGCCGGCGGCGGGGACGTCGTCAAGGCCCAGGATCTCCACGGGGGTGGAGGGACCGGCCTCCTTCACGCGCCGTCCCTTGTCGTCCATCATGGCCCTGACGCGGCCATGGCAGGGACCTGCCGCAATGGCGTCGCCCACGTGGAGGGTGCCCTTCTGCACCAGGATGGTGGCCACAGGGCCCTTGCCCCGGTCAAGCTCGGCCTCGATCACAAGGCCCCTTGCCCGCCTGTTGGGGTTGGCCTTGAGCTCCTTGACCTCCGCCGTCAGAAGGATCATCTCCAGCAGGGTCTCAATGCCCTCTTTTGTATGGGCGGATACGGGCACAAAGATGGTGGAGCCGCCCCAGTCCTCAGGTACCAGCTCATGCTCCGCCAGCTCCTGCTTCACCCGGTCCACATTGGCGCTGGGCTTATCGATCTTGTTCACCGCCACGATGATCTCAACTCCGGCGGCCTTGGCGTGGTTGATGGCCTCGACGGTCTGGGGCATTACGCCGTCGTCCGCCGCCACCACCAGGATGGCGATATCCGTAGCCTGGGCGCCGCGCATCCTCATGGCCGTAAAGGCCTCGTGGCCGGGCGTATCCAGGAAGGTGATGCTCTGTCCGTTCACCTCCACCACGGAAGCGCCGATGTGCTGGGTGATGCCTCCGGCCTCCCTGGCGATCACGTTGGTCTGGCGGATGGCGTCAAGCAGGGAGGTCTTGCCGTGGTCTACATGGCCCATGACGCACACCACCGGCGGGCGGGGCACAAGGGTATCCTCGGGATCCTCCGTATCCTTCAAAAGCTCCTCGATCACATTGACCTTGATCTCTTTCTCGCACAGGACGTCGAACTCCATGGCGATTTCCTCCGCCGTGTCGTAATCCACCTCCTGGTTGATGGTCACCACCTTGCCCTGCATGAAGAGCTTCTTCACGATGGCCGAGGGCTGAAGCTTCATCTTGTCTGCCAGCTCCTTGATGGTGATGGTATCGGGAAGCACGATGGTCTTGATCTCCTCCACGGGAGCTTCCTGCTTTGCAGCGGGCTTCACGGGAGCCTTTACGCCGCGCTTTCCGGATTTCTTCTCGAAATCCACTTCCTTCTTCTCGTACTTATTGCCCTGACGGTTCGCGGGCTTCTGCTTCTGCTTGCCCTGATTCTTCTGGGCGCTCTCCATGGGAGCGGGAACAGAAAATCCGCCTCTGCGCCCGTCGGAGCCTCTGCGGCCTCCTCCCTGGGCGTTCCTGTCGCCGGAGGGCCTGCGGCCTCCCTCGAAGGGCCTCTGCCCTCCTCTTCCGTCGGAAGCGCCTCTTCCGGCGGGACGGCCCTGACGGTCGCCGGAGGGCCTGCGGCCTCCCTCGGCGTTCCCTCTGCCGCCCTCTGCCTGACGGGGCCCTCTCTGACCCTCGCTGCGCTCAGGACGGGCCGCGGGCGCGGCCTGCTGAGCCTTCACCTCGGGCTGGGCCGCCGTCTTTTTCTGGGTCTCCTCAGCCTGCTGGCCCTGGACCGGCGGCTTCACCGCGGGTCTGGGACCCACCGGACGGGCGGGCTTTCCGCCCTGTCCCGGCATTCCGGGACGTCCCGGAGCTCCGGGGCGCCTCATGCCTGCGGGGCGGGCGCCGCCCTTCCCCTTTCCGGCCTGGGAGCTGTTCTGGGAACGGAACACGGCCGTGATTCTCTTTTTGGGAGCGGCCGGCTCCTTGGGCTCCTCCTTGGGCGGCGCCGGCGGCGCGTAAGCGCGCCTTACCATATCGGCCTGGCCCTCGTCGATGACGCTTAAGGGGCTCTGGACGTTCACGCCGTTCGCCTGGAGAACGTCCAGTATATCCTTATTGTTTTTATCTAACTCCTTTGCCAACTCATGTACTCTCATTTTGGCCATACTTACTACCTCCGTCTGATTACTCACTCTCAATCTGCTTTACCACAGCGTCCCGGAAGCCCGCGTCTGTCAGCGCGACGGAGGCTCGGTAGTCCCGTCCGATGGCTGCGCCCAGGTCTTCTTTCTTACCCCAAAAGTACAAAGGAACTTTATAGTAAGTACACATATCAGTGAACATTTTTTTTGTATTGTCCGACGCGTCCGCGGCCACGATCACCATGGACGCCTTCCCTGATTTTACCGCCTTCTCAGTCAGGAATTCGCCGCTGACCAGCTTACCGGCCTTCATTGCCAGTCCCAGAAGGGATGCCGTCCTGCTCCTTCTCAATGGCTTCCAGCTCCTTTCCCAGCTTCTCATAGACCTCGCCGGAAACCGGCATCTTAAAGGACCGTTCAATGCCTCTCCCCCTGACTGCCTTCTCAAAGCACTCCCGGCTGGGGCACAGGTAGGCGCCCCTTCCGTTCTTCTTTCCCGTGGCGTCCAGAAGGATCTCTCCCTCGGCGGTTTTCAGTATCCGGATCATATCCCGTTTATTTTTCATCTCCCCGCAGCCGATGCACTGCCGCTGGGGAAGCTTTTTCTTTACACTCATGGAATCACGCTCCGCTTATGATTATTCCTGCGGCTCTTCGTAATACTCGCCGCCGTCCTCCTCATATCCGTATCCGTCGTCGTAATCATAATCCTCGTAGCTGTCGTATTCGCCTTCCATGCCTTCCTCGTAGCCGATCTCCTCCAGAAGGCCCGACTCTCTGGCCTGGGTCTCGCTCTTGATGTCGATCTTGAAGCCGGTGAGCCTTGCCGCCAGCCTGGCATTCTGGCCCTCCTTGCCGATGGCAAGGGAAAGCTGATAATCGGGCACAATGACCTGGGCGCTCTTCTCCTCGTCGTCGGCCACAACGCAGATGACCTTGGCGGGGCTTAAGGCGTTCTCGATGAGGAGCGCCGAATTGTCGCTCCAGTTGATGATGTCGATCTTCTCGCCGCGAAGCTCCTCCACCACCGCGTTGACCCTGGCGCCGTTGACGCCTACGCAGGCGCCCACCGGATCCACGTTGGGATCGTTGGAATAAACGGCCATCTTTGTCCGGGAGCCCGCCTCTCTGGCAATGCTCTTGATCTCCACGATTCCGTCCTTGACCTCGGCCACCTCGGACTCAAACAGCCGCTTTACCAGCTCCGGATGGGTCCTGGAAACCAGGATCCTGGGGCCCTTGGTGGTATCCTTCACCTCCAGGATATAGACCTTGATCCGCTCCGTGGGCTTGAATACCTCGCCCTTCACCTGCTCGTTCTCGTTGAGCATGGCGTCCACCTTGCCCAGGTTGATGCTGATGTTCCTTCCCAGGTATCTCTGGACGATACCGGTCACCACCTCGCGCTCCTTCTCATAGTACTGGCTGAAAAGGATCCTGCGCTCCTCCTCGCGGATCTTCTGAAGGATCACGTTTTTCGCGTTCTGGGTGGCGATCCTTCCGAATTCCTTTGACTTTACGGGCACCTGGGCGATATCGCCGATCCCCAGCCTGGGATCGATCTCCCTGGCCTCGTCCAAAGAGATCTGGAGGGCCGGATCCTCCACCTCCTCCACCACCTCGCGCTCGGCGTACACGGTGAAGTTGTAGGTCTCCCGGTCCACCATGGCCTTTACGTTGTCGGCCTTGCCGAAATGGGTCTTGCAGGCCTGGATCAGGGAATTCTCAATGGCCTCCAAAAGGACCTCCTTGCTGATATCCTTCTCCTTTTCCAAAAGCTCAAGGGCCTCTTTCAGCTCTTTATTTTCCTTCATTTTCGTTCCTCCTCTTAACTCCCCTGCGGGACGTATTCTATCTGCTTTGGGTTTCAGAAATCAAAGGCCAGCCGGATCAGGGCGATGTCGGCCCTGGAAAACACAAGGCGTTCCCCGTTCTCGTCCTCAATGGTGACGCCTGCGTCGTCGTAAGCCGCAAGGCGGCCCCTGAACTCCTTCTCGCGGTCCCTGGGACGGTAAAGGCGGATCTCCACTTCTTTTCCCATGCTCCTGGCAAAATCCTTTTCTTTTTTTAAAGGACGGCCAAGGCCCGGAGAGCTGACCTCGAAGATGTAGCTTTCTTCGATATAATCCTCACGGTCCAGCACCTCGTTGAAGACGCGGCTCACCGCCTCGCAGTCGTTGACCGTGATGCCGCCCGGCTTATCGATATAAGCCCTCAGGTAACGGTTCCCGCCTTCCTTTACGAATTCCACATCCACCAGCTCGAACTGATGGGCGTCCACGATGGGCTGCAAGAGCTCTTCGGTCCGCTTTTCAATGTCCTCTCTCTTCGTCAACATTCCGGCTTCCTTTCTGCTTATTCTTAAAACTGCGCCCCGCCCTCTGCGAGGCCAAAAACAAAGAGTGGACCCGCGCCCACTCTTCATCCTGTCATAACATATCGCATAGATTATAGCATAAACAGCCAGAGATTGCAAGACCTTTTTCTCTCACCAGGAGCGTAAGCCCTCTTTCTCCTCCGGCATTTCCAGAAACTGGTAAAACTGTACCCCGTAAAGCTCGGCCAGCCTGACCAGAAGCTGGACCGTGGGCGGCTTTTCCGATCTCTGCGTCTCGTATTCGTAAAGCACGCTTTCCCTGAGCCCCGCCCCCATGGCCGCCTCTCTTCTGCTTAAGCCCGCCTGCTCCCTGAGGCGCAGCATATTCTTAGCCACCGCCTGATAGTAGACGGCGTTGCTTTCCTTTCTTATCTTTGGCCTGGACATATCAAACCCTCCCCCGGCTGCGCGGTTTTCTCCTGCTTTTATTGTAACCGCTGAGAGGCTTCTTGAAAAGTGTTTTTTATACGCGGCGCCCCGTCTGCCGGCTGGCAGGCGGGGCGCCCATGCTTTCACTGCCTGTTCAATTATACTCTGGACAGATACTCACCCGTCCTGGTGTCGATCTTGATCTTGTCGCCCTGGTCCACGAACAGGGGAACGTTCACCACTGCGCCGGTCTCCACGGTGGCAGGCTTTGTGGCGCCGGTGGCGGTGTCGCCCTTGAAGCCGGGCTCCGTCTCCGTGATCTCCAGCTCCACGAACAGAGGGGGCTCAATGGAGAACACCTGTCCCTTGTGGGAGCAGATCTTGACCATCTCGTTCTCCTTCACAAACTTTAAGGCGTCGCCCACCATATCCTTGCTTAAGGGGATCTGGTCGTAGGTGTTTACGTCCATGAAGTAGTACAGATCTCCGTCATTATAAAGATACTGCATATCGGCCCTGTCGATGTGGGCGTTCTCAAATTTCTCAGTGGGACGAAAGGTTTTCTCAACCACGCCGCCGCTCTTGATATTTTTCAGCTTCGTCCTGACAAAGGCCGCGCCCTTGCCGGGCTTTACATGCTGGAACTCGATGATCTGATATACGTTACCTTCGATCTCAATAGTAATCCCGTTCCTGAAATCACCAGCAGATACCATCTTTCGATACTCCTCCTTCGATTCAACTTGTCTATCTGTTTAATTTTATACTATATTCCCCGCTTTTTCAAGGATTTTTTATAGAAATGCAGGACGATCCGCTCCAGATACCGCTTGAGCACGATCTGGATCTCCTCCCTGGGATGGATGGGCTTCACCAGGATGCTGTAAATGCCGCTCCTTTTTGCCCCGTACACGTCGGTAAACAACTGGTCGCCGATAAAGACCGTGGAGGAACGGTCCGTTCCCATCAGCTCCATGGACGCGAGATAGTTTTTTGTGGAGGGCTTGTGGGCGTTATACACATATTTAGTCTCCATGGCCTTCGCGAAGGGGGCCACCCGGGGCTCCTGGTTGTTGGAGATCAGGCAGGTCTCAAAGCCCATGGCGTGAAGGCGCGAAAAGAGGGCCACGGCCTCCTCGGTCTCCGGCTTTCCGTGGGGCACCAGGGTATTGTCAATGTCAAAGAGGAGCCCCCGCACCCCCCTCTCCCACAGGGCGCCGTAATCGATGCCGTAGGCGGACGCCGCGCATTCGTCGGGGTAAAATCTTTCCAGCAGCATCTTACTTTTTCCTGTCCTTGTAGAGCTTTTCCAGCTCCTTTAAAAATGTGTTCACGTCCTTGAATTCCCGGTAGACGGAGGAAAAGCGCACATAGGCCACCTCGTCCAGCTCCCGCAGCTTGTCCATCACCAGGTTTCCGATCCTGGTGGTGTGGATCTCCTTTTCCTCGGAATTGAAGATCTCGTTCTCCACCTCGTCCACCAGGCGGCTGATGTCCTGGGCCGAGACGGGCCTCTTATGGCAGGCTAAAAGCACGCCGGCCTCGATCTTGGAGCGATCGTAGGCCTCCCTGCTCTCGTCCTTCTTCACCACCATCAGGGGGATGGTCTCGATCTTCTCGTAGGTGGTGAACCTGCGTCCGCAGGCCTCGCACTGACGCCTCCTGCGGATGGCGTTGTTGTCCTCCGCCGGCCTGGAATCGATGACCCGGATATTCTCATTGTTGCAGAATGGGCATTTCACGTTCTTTCCTCCTATTTGCATTTATTCAGGCATTCCTCCGTCACAGCCTTCACCAGCACGAAATCCTCCCCGATCTGCTCCACGCACCGGAAGGGGACCACGTATTCGCTGTCCCGTCCCAGGAACCCGCAGATATGGGCCGGCCCCGGTATGATAAAGGCGCAGATGCAGCCTGTATTCCTGTCAAAATCCGCGTCGGTGATAAAGCCCAGCCGCTTTCCGTCGCAGATATTGATGACCTCCTTCATCCTCAGATCGCTGATCCTCATGGAAGGGCCTCCGTCAGGGTCTTGGTTTATCCTATGCGCCCTGCCCGTCCTTTAATTCCTGCTGAACTCCTCCAGCTTAAGGCCGGGATTCCGGTCGAGGACCATGCCCACGCTCCAGCTGTTGGCGAACAGAAGCAGCGGATTCCCCTTCAGATCCTTGACCCGCTTCATGTCCGAGGTGCCCTGGATCTTCTCCACGTCCACCTCGTCCTTGTTGGCGATCCACCGGATATGCTCGTAGGGAAGGGTATCCAGCTTCACGTCCACGTTGTACTCGTTCTTCAGCCGGAACAGGAGCACGTCAAACTGGAGCACGCCCACCACGCCCACGATGATCTCCTCCATTCCGGTGTTGTATTCCTGGAAGATCTGGATGGCGCCCTCCTGGGCGATCTGGTTGACGCCCTTTAAAAACTGCTTGCGCTTCATGGTATCCACCTGGCGGAGCCTTGCGAAATGCTCCGGCGCGAAGGTGGGAATGCCCTCGAAGGCAAACCGCTTCGGTGAGGAGGTGAGGGTGTCGCCGATGGAAAAGATCCCCGGGTCAAAGACGCCGATGATGTCCCCCGCGTAGGCTTCCTCCACGATTTTGCGCTCATCCGCCATGATCTGCTGGGGCTGGGAAAGCTTCACCTTTCTTCCCCCCTGGATATGGTTCACCTCCATGCCCGCCTCAAAACGGCCGGAGCAGATCCGCATAAAGGCGATCCGGTCCCTGTGGGCCTTATTCATATTGGCCTGGATCTTGAACACGAAGGCGGAAAACTCCTGGTCCATGGGGTCGATCACCCCGATATCCGCCTTTCTGGGAAGGGGCGGCGTGGTCATTTTCAGGAAATGCTTCAAAAAGGTCTCCACGCCGAAGTTGGTGAGGGCCGAGCCGAAAAACACAGGCGTAAGCTTTCCGCGGCGCACCAGCTCCATATCCAGCTCCTGCCCGGCTCCGTCTAAAAGCTCGATATCCTCCAAAAGCTGGCTGTGATAGCCCTCGCCGATCAGCCAGTTCACCTGGGGATCGGAAAGCTCTACTTCTCTGGTTTCCACCGCCTTCTGGCCGTTCATGGCCGCCGTGAAGGTGGTGATATGCTTTTTGTCGCGCTCATATACGCCCTTGAACTCCCGCCCGGAGCCGATGGGCCAGTTGACGGGACAGGTGGCGATGCCCAGAACCGATTCGATCTCGTCCATCAGCTCAAAGGGGTCGTTGGCCTCCCGGTCCATCTTGTTGATAAAGGTAAAGATCGGGATCTCCCGCAGCAGGCAGACCTTGAACAGCTTGATTGTCTGGGCCTCCACGCCCTTGCTGGCGTCGATGACCATCACCGCCGAGTCGGCGGCCATCAGCGTCCGGTAAGTATCCTCGGAGAAATCCTGATGCCCGGGCGTATCCAGGATGTTGATGCAGAAGCCTCCGTAATTGAACTGGAGCACCGAGGAGGTCACGGAGATTCCTCTCTGCTTTTCGATTTCCATCCAGTCGGAAACCGCGTGCCTGGCCGTCTTTCTTCCCTTCACGGAGCCCGCCAGGTTAATGGCGCCTCCGTAAAGAAGGAACTTTTCCGTCAGGGTGGTCTTTCCGGCGTCGGGGTGGGAAATGATCGCGAAGGTCCTCCTCTTTTCGATCTCCTGTATCAGCTTCTTATCTGCCACTTTTGATATCCTCCTGCATTGTATCTTCAGAATAACGGGGTGAACAGGCGCATCACCGATACCAGCACCTGCTCGTATACGGGACGCTTCCGGCAAAACTCCGGCGTGATGGGAATCCCGTCCCGCTCCACGGTCTCAAGGAAATCCCGTTTCAGCTCTTCCACAGCCTTCGTCCCGTAATGAAGGCTCCCGCACTCAAAGTGCAGGTAGAGGCTCCTGAAATCCAGGTTAATGCTTCCGATGGCCGCCGTGGTGTCGTCCGACACAAAGGCCTTCGTGTGAAGAAAGCCGGGCCGGTATTCGTAGATCTTCACTCCCGCCGCCAGAAGCTGGCCATAATAGGAGCGGGTCAGCATGAAAATCAGCTTTTTATCCGGAATATGGGGCGTCATGATCCGCACGTCAATGCCGCTTTTGGCGGCCAGGGTCAGGGAGGTCACCATCTCATAATCCAGAATCAGATAAGGCGTGTAAATATACACATAGCGCTTCGCGTTGTGGATCATGCCCAGATAAACGTTTTCGCCCACATGCTCCCCCTCCAGGGGAGAATCCCCGTAGGGCGCCGTATAGCCCTGAGCCCGGGGCGCGGGCTCCTGCTCCTTTGCCCGGTAGGCTTCATAATCGTAATCGCTGTGCTCCATGGCGTTCCACATGCCAAGGAACATGACCGTATAGCTCCAGGCCGCCTCGCCGCGGATCAGGACGCCGCCGTCCTTCCAGTGGCCGAAGCGCGTTCTTCTGTTGATATACTCATCGGACAGGTTGAGGCCTCCGCAAAAAGCCGTCTTCCCGTCGATCACCGTCATCTTCCGGTGGTCGCGGTTGTTGTAGATGGCCGAAATCACAGGGCGGAAGGTGTTGAAGCGGCGGCACTGGATTCCCTTTTTCTCAAGCTCCTCCGGGTAGCTTCTGGGAAGGAGCCAGATGCTTCCGATGTCATCGTAAAGCAGGCGGACCTCTACGCCCTCCCGCACCTTCTCCTCCAGGATGGAAAGGACCGTCTCCCACATATATCCCCGCTCGATGATGAAATATTCCAGGAAGATATAGCGCTTCGCCTTCCTAAGCTCCCGGCACAGCTCCTCGAAATATTCCTCCCCGCTGGAAAAATAATGGGTGACGGCGTGATCCCAGACCGGGAAGAAGGCTGTTTTTTGCAAATACCGGAACTGGCAGGCCGCCGCCGGATCCTTTTCCCACAGCTCCTCCATGACCCCCTCCCTCTGCTTAAGGAGCGGGTAGAGCTCGCTGTCGATTCTTCTGTGATGCCGCCTCTGGGCGATGATGGCGTTTCCCCGCCCGAACAGAAGATAGAGGATGGTGCCCACAATGGGGACGCTTAACACCAGGATGCACCAGGCCAGCTTGTAGGCGGGATTCCCCGGCTGGCGCACGATCAGGATCACCAGGATCAGCCCCACAAAGGAAAGCCCCATGGTGATGCCCCAGGAATAGCCGCTGAGGAACAGAGCCATCCATACGATCCAGGCCACCTGAAGGATAATCACCATGGCGACCCAGACCATACGGCTTGTGAGAAACTTTAAAATGTGTCTCATGTCTGCTCCTTTCTTCTATGGTACGAGCGCTTTCTAAGCGCGCCTGAGCCTCTTTAAAATCTCGTCCAGAATCCTCATGGCCGCCTCCTCCTTGGAAAGCTTCGGAAGGGGAAGCGCGCCCTCCGCGCTCAGAAGGGTGATCACATTGGTGTCTGTTCCGAAGCCGGCTCCCTCGGTGCGAAGGTCGTTGGCCGCGATCAGATCCAGATGCTTTTTCTCAAGCTTCTCCCTGGAATGGGCCAGGACGTCCTTCGTCTCCATGGAAAAGCCGCAGAGGAACTGGCCCTCCCTTTTATGTTCTCCCAGCCATCCAAGAATATCCGCCGTGGGCTCCAGGGGAACCGCGTCAAAGCCCTCCGACTTCTTGATCTTCTCGCTGCTTATATTTAAAGGACGGTAATCGGCCACCGCCGCCGCCTTGATGATAATGTCCTGCTCCCCCGCCCGGGAGGTCACCGCGTCAAACATCTCGTCGGCGGACACCACGTCCACCACCTCCAT
>CALWAW010000039.1 GCA_944375845.1 uncultured Lachnospiraceae bacterium | reverse complement strand
TAAAGAAAAATCAGGCGACACCGAGACAACTGTTTAAGATCATGGTCTACGCCAGCATGAATCGAATCTATTCCAGCCGGGATATCGAAACCGCATGCCGCAGGGACATCAACTTTATGTATCTTTTAGAAGGAAGCCCCGCGCCGGACCATGCAACCTTTGCTCGTTTTATTTCCCTGCATTTCGCGCAATGCTCGAAAAAAACATTGGCTGAAGTATCGGGACTCTTAAATTCTCTTGGGGAGATTTCCGGAAAAAGTATCTTTATTGATGGAACGAAAATAGAATCTGCTGCGAACAGATATACTTTTGTCTGGAAAAAAGCTGTTACAAAAAATCAGGAAAAACTTTTCAATAAGATCCCTGCCCTTGTAGAAGAATGCGAAAAGCATTACGGCCTCAGGATCGTCCATAATGGGAACGTCTCCCTGCGCACCTTAAAAAGACTGCGGAAAAAGCTTTACCGGATCAGGCAGGAAGAGGGGATTGTTTTCGTGCATGGAACCGGGCGGCGGAAAACGCGCCTCCAGAAATCTATAGAAACTCTGGAAATGTACCTGGCCAAACTGAAAGAATACAATAAAAAGCTCCATATCTGTGGAGAGCGGAACAGTTACTCCAAGACAGACCAGGATGCGACTTTTATGCGGCTGAAGGAAGACGCCATGCTCAATGGGCAGCTGAAACCGGCTTACAATCTGCAGCATGGAGTGGATTCGGAATACATCACATGGCTGGATATCAGTCCACACCCTACAGATACAAGGACATTGATCCCGTTCTTAAAAGATATGGAGCAGTATCTCCCCTTTAAATACCAGGAGATCGTGACGGACGCAGGATATGAAAGTGAAGAGAATTATCTGTTTCTTGAAGAAAACGGGCAGCTGTCCTATATCAAACCGCAGAACTATGAAATTTCCAAAAGCCGAAAATACAGACGGGATATCGGACGGATGGAAAACATGGAGTATGACGAGGAGGCAGACTGTTATTACTGCGTAAACGGACAGGCATTAACCGTCCAGTATGAAAAGAAAGAAAAGACATCCAGCGGTTATCAGAGAACTGTTACTGTATATCGGAGCGGCAGCTGTGGCGGATGTCCTTTCAAAACAGAATGTATCAAAGGAAACAACTGTAAAACACCGATGGAAGACCGGCAGAAAGTACTGTACGTTTCAAAAAAGATGAAAGAAAAACGTCGGGAGACATTGGAACGGATTACCAGCAGTCATGGAACACAGCTCCGGATGAATCGAAGTATCCAGGCCGAAGGAAGTTTTGCAAACATCAAAGCGGATATGGAATTCAGGCGATATTTATATCGAGGGCATGCAAATGTAACAGCCCAGAGTATTCTTCTGGCGATTGGATATAACATAAACAAACTTCACAATAAGATTCAGGCGGGAAAGACCGGGCAGCATCTATTTCCTCTCAAACAAACGGCCTGATTTTGACGGGTCAAAAAAGAATCCAAAAAGAAAACCTTTTTCCAGAAAGGCTTATTAAGGTTAGCCTTTTTACAGAAATAGAATAAATGAGACGAAGATTTTGCCTCCAAAAAGGCAAGAAGAAGCTGCCGCACCTATGATTTGCTAATCATTGATGCGACAGCCCCTCCGTTTTCTTCTATTCCAGATACTCCTCTATAACCGGCCACACGTCCGGGGTCTCAAGGCCCAGCTTCCAGAAGGCCGCGCCCGCGATTCCGTGCTGCTGCACCTTTTCCATCTTAAGGCCGATGGAGGCCGCGTCCTCCACCCAGATCCTGTATGTGGAGCCCTCCTCCTCGTACTGGACATAGTACTGCCCCAGATCCTCCTGCCACTGGGGAGATACGCCGTGGGCCTCTATGAGCTCCTGGGCCTCCCTCATTCCAATGGCCTCGGAGTCCCTGGCGTAGGGGCCGTCATAAACGGAAAGGCCGTCGTTGTAAAGCTCCTCGTCCGCCCCGGCGTTTTCCTGCGGCGTCTCCTTCCAGAGCCGCATAAAGAAGGGAAGGCCGTTGATCACCTTGTCGGCGGGCACCTCCTCCAGGGTGGCTGTGATCCCATGCTCGGAGAACGAAAGGGAGGCGTTTGTCCCGGAGCAGCAGCCCTTGTAATGCTCATCATAGCCCATGATGACCACGTAATCGGCCACCTCGCCCTGCTCCCCCAGATCGTACCAGCTTCGGCCGCCCGAGGGGACGTAGTTGTCAATGGAGAGCACCTTCCCCGCCTTTCGGCAGGCGATGGAAAGCTCCCGGATAAACTGAAGGAAGTGGGGGGCGCAGGCCTCGTCCACGCTCTCAAAATCCACATTGATCCCGTCTATATCATAGAGGGCCGCCTCCTCCATCAGCCGCCGGATCACATTTTCCCTGGCCGCCGACGAGGACAGCATCGTAAGGTCGTCCATGTCCGTATTGAAATCGTCCACCAGCGCCCAGACCTGAATCCCCCGGCTGTGGGCCTCCTCCACGTAGGCCTGATCGGCCAGGGAGGAGAGGGAGCCCGCGTTGTCCGATACCGAGAACCAGGTGGGAGAAAGCACGTTGATTCCCGAGGTTCCCTCCAGATAATAGGAAAGCTCGCCGTTATCCGCCGCCGAGAACACCTGATGCCAGGCCATGCACACCTTTTCATCCATCTGAATCGACGTATATTCCGGGAGGGGGGAGGCCACCTGTACCTGGCGGACGTCCTCCAGATGCTTTGTCTTTAAATATCCCACAAAGCCATCCTCCGTGCGGACCCTTGTCCAGTCGTCCACATGGTCCATGACCGTAAGGGTCTCGCCCGCCCAGGTCTCCGTCACGATGGGGCTTTTGATCCCGGCCAGCACCCGCACCTGCGTGCTGCCGGAGGCCTTTGCCTCCTCCTGTGTTCCCACCGATTCCACATAAAATCGGCCCGGTATCCCCTCCTCTTTATCAGGAGGGAAATAAAAGGTCCGGACGCCTTCAAATTCCGCCATAAAATCGGCCGCCACGTATGCGGTCCCATTTTCCGCGAAAAAGATCTCGTACCCTGTATCTACCGTGGTTCCTCCCATGGTATAGCTCTGAGCCCCCGGCTCAAAGACCACGGTTTCCTCCGCCGTCGAATAGAGGAGCAGCCCTTCGCCGCTGTAATACCATCTGCTCCCGTTATTCCCGGAAACAGGCGCGTAAATCCTCCCGTTTCTGGAAACAGCCCTTCCCTCTGACTGGATCCCATCCAGGAACACAACAGTCTCCTCTGCCCCCGCGCCGTAAAGCTCCCTGTAATCGGCCCAGACACGCCCGGGCCCGAATTTTCTGTATGCCAAAAAGGCGCCGGCCGCCAGAACCGCCAGCAGAAAAAACAGGCAGATATAGAAAACCGGCCTTTTTTTCCGGCGTTTTTCCTGAACCGTCTCCCGGCCGCGCCCGGATCGGCTTCTGTAATTTGTCCTTCGTAATTCCGCCATGGCTGTACCTCTCTGTCTTTGCTGAGTACAGTATAGCATATTTTTTTCGGAAACAGTCTTTTCGGGGGGAAAATCAGAGAATCTTAAGAAATGTGTGTGAGCGCGGCGCCGCCGCTTTAAGAATTTTGATTTCCGGAGCTATGCTCCTTCAGGATCCTGTCATAGCGTATTTCTTCAAGCTCGCCCTCCTCATTCCAGATATAGTCTCCCATATAGGCCTGGGGCTCCTTGACGGCGCAGGCGGAAGCGATCTCCTCAGCGGAAGCCTCCCTGCCGTCCAGCGTAATCTCCACGCCCCGTTTCACATAGTACTTCATTTGCCGTAAAACAGAATCGTAACGGCTGCGCTCCTCCTTTGTGAGTTTCCTTTTTTTCATACCTTGTCTCCTGTTTTTGCATTAAAATTCCATGGAAAAAACCGCCCGAACGGGCATAATGAAAAAGAAAACGACGAAGTGCTGCTTCTTGGATTATCATAATATAAACAGGAAAGATTTTCAAGAATAAAAACGCACTTTACATCCGGCGCGCCATTGTATATACTATATCCAAATTCAGCATTTTTGATCAGGACAGGAAGTGAACAGTTTGAAAATAGAAAAAATAAACGACAATCAGATCCGGTGCACTCTAAACAGTTCCGATCTGACAGACCGCCAGCTCAACGTAGGTGAGCTGGCCTACGGAAGCGCCAAGGCCAGAAACCTGTTTCGCGAGATGATGCAGCAGGCCTTCAACGATTTCGGCTTTGAGGCGGAGGACAACCCCCTGATGGTGGAGGCCATCCCCCTTTCCGGCGACAGCATCATGCTCATCATTACCAAGGTACAGGACCCCGAGGAGCTGGATACCCGGTTCGCCAAGTTCTCCCCCTCCTCTGAGGAGGATTTTTCCGAGGAAGAGGCCCCCGCTCCCGAAACCCTCGAGGGCGCGCCTGCTCCCACGGCCTCCGAGAGCCCCGAGGCTCCCCAGGCCCCCGGGCAGACCAGATTTTTCCGGTTCCCCACCCTGGACGCCGCGACAGGCGCGGCCCAGGTGATCGGCGACAGCTTCGACGGCCACAGCAGCCTTTACAGGGATCCCGTATCCCGCGGCTTTTTCCTGGCCATAAACGGCCAGGGCTACCGGACGGAGGAGTTTTCCCGTATCCTCAACACCCTCTCCGAATTTGGCGCCCGCGTAAAGGCCAACGACGCCAGGGAGGCTTACTTCCGGGAGCATTACGACACGGTCATCGACGGCCTGGCCGTCCAGGTTTTAAAATCTTTGTAAAAACAAAGGCAGCCGCCGGTTTTCCGGCGGCTGTCTCTCTTTTACCGTCTTTTACTGAGCCTTCGCGGCCAGATACTCGTTTACCGCGTTCACAAGGGCGTCCGCGTCGATGCCGTGCACCATAGCGGCTTCCGCGAGGGATTCACCCTGAGCGGAGGGGCAGCCGATGCAGTGCATTCCCGCGCCCATCAGAATGGGAATGATCCCCTGGTCGATGCGGATCGCTTCGCCGATCAACGTATCCTTTGTCACCTGAGCCATGACGTATACCTCCTAATCGATCACATAATCGCGCGCCACGGGGACGCGCCTTACCGGTTCGTGACGATTATACCTTATTTTCCTTCATATTTCAAGCCCGGCCCCGAAACTGGCGAAGCCGCGCGGATTGCACTGAATTTTGCACTTGAAATTCGCCACTTCCTGTATTACAATACTCACAAGTAAGATACTACCAATCACAATATCAAAGGAGGCTTTTCATTATGGCACATGTAATTTCTGATGAATGTGTAGCATGCGGTACCTGTGTTGACGAATGTCCCGTAGGCGCCATCTCCGAAGGCGACGGCAAGTACGAGATCAACGCCGATGAGTGCGTAGACTGCGGCTCCTGCGCGGCTGTATGTCCTACCGGCGCTATTTCCGCTGAATAATCACCTGAAGAGATGGGGGAGATGTCCGAAGGCACCTCCCCTATTTTCATTTCACGGGATTTTCCTGTTTCCGCGGCATCGCTAAAAAACAGCTTCCATGGACATACTACCTGTAAACCCTCTGAAAGAAAGGAGAACACTGCATGAAAATTCTGTTCTATGATACCAAGCCCTACGACAAGGACACCTTCGAGCATGAGCTTCCCAAGTATCCCGACGTTCAGATCGATTACCTCAAGACCGACATTTCTCCCAAAACGGCGCCCCTGGCCCGCGGCTACGACGGCATCTGCGCCTTCGTAAGCTCCGATCTGGGAACGGCCACCCTGGACGTGCTCCACGAGTGCGGCGTAAAGCTGATTCTGATGCGCTGCGCCGGCTTCAACAACATCGATCTTGAGACCGCCGCAAAATACGGCATGACCATTCTGCGCGTGCCCGGCTACTCACCCGAGGCTGTGGCGGAGCACGCCATGGCTCTGGCCCTGGCAGTGAACCGTCATCTCCACAAATCCTACATCAAGGTGCGCGAAAACAATTTCAGCCTCATGGGCCTTATGGGCTTTAACTTCCATCAGAAAACCGCCGGCATTATCGGAACGGGAAAGATCGGCGCGGCCATGGCCAGGATCTGCCACGGCTTCGGCATGAAGGTGATCGCCTACGACGTTTACCAGAATCCTTCCCTGGATTTCGTCACCTACGTATCCCTGGACGAGCTCCTCTCCTCCAGCGACCTGATCTCCCTCCACTGCCCGCTGATGGACAGCACCTACCACATGATCAACAAGGACACCATCGAGAAGATGAAGGACAACGTGATCCTCATCAACACCTCCCGGGGCGGCCTCATCAAGACCGACGACCTGATTCTTGGAATCCGCGCCCGCAAGTTCTTCGGCGTGGGACTGGACGTATACGAGGAGGAGACCCCCAACGTGTTTGAGGACCGCTCCGACGAGATCCTGGAGCACTCCACCACCGCAAGGCTCCTCTCCTTCCCCAACGTGATCATCACCTCCCATCAGGGCTTCTTCACCGAGGAGGCGCTGGAGGCCATCGCGGAGACCACCCTCTCCAACGCCGTGTCCTACGAAAAGGGCGCGCCCAACGAGGGAAACCTGGTCAAATAAGGCTTCTGCAAAGAAACGAGCGCCTTCCCGCCGCAAGGGCGGGGGCGCTCTTTTTGCGTCACGGCTTCTCCGAAAGCCTCCGTTCATACCGGTTCTTCTTAGTCCCCTGCTGGATCTTCGTGGGATAGCGCCCGTCAAAGCAGGCGCTGCAAAGGCCTTCGCCTCCGATGAGGCCAAGGGCCTCTGCGGGAAGGTAGCCCAGCGAGTCCGCGCCGATAATCTCTGCGATCTGAGAGACGCTGTGCCTACACGCGATCAGGTTCTCCTCCGAATCGATGTCGGTCCCGTAATAGCAGGGATGCAAAAAGGGCGGAGACGAGATCCGCACATGGACCTGGCTGGCCCCGGCGCTGCGAAGCAGGCCCACCACCCGTCCCATGGTGTTTCCCCTCACAATGGAATCGTCCACCAGAACCACCCGCTTCCCCTTCACGCTCTCCTCCACGGCGGCCAGCTTGATCCGCACGCTGTCGATTCTTTCGCCCTGGCCCGGCGCAATAAAGGTGCGGCCAATGTACTTGTTCTTGATGAGCCCGATCCCGTAGGGGATCCCCGACTCCCGGGCAAAGCCCAGGGCCGCGTCCAGCCCCGAATCAGGAGCGCCCACCACCAGATCCGCTTCCGCCGGATGCTCCCTGGCCAAAATCCTTCCCGCCTCCACCCGGGAGGCATGGACCGAAATCCCGTCGATCACAGAATCCGGCCGCGCGAAATAGATATATTCAAAGGCGCAGAGCCTTTTTTCTTTTTCCCCGCAGTGCTCCCTTCTGGAGGTCTCCCCGTTTTTTCCCAGCACCAGGATCTCTCCCGGCTCAATGTCCCGGATAAGCTCCGCGCCCACCGCCCGAAGGGCGCAGCTTTCCGACGCGGCCACGTAAACGCCCTCCGGCGTCCTTCCGTAGCAGAGGGGACGGAAGCCGTAAGGGTCCCGGACGCAGATCAGCTTCTGGGGCGACATGATAATCAGGGAATACGCCCCCTCAAGGACATTCATGGCCCTGCTGACCGCCTCCTCGATGGAGGAGGCCTGAAGCCGCTCCTTCGTGATGATATAGGCGATGGTCTCCGTGTCACTGGTGGTGTGGAAAATGGCCCCTGAAAGCTCCAGGGCGTCCCGGAGCTTCGCCGCGTTGCTTAAGTTCCCGTTATGGGCAATGGCCATTCTCCCCTTCTGATGATTGACCTCGATGGGCTGGCAGTTGCTTCTTGTGTTCCCTCCCGTGGTGCCGTAGCGCACATGCCCCACCGCCATGGTCCCCGCCGGAAGCCGTGAGAGCGCGTCCCCTGAAAACACCTCCGATACCAGTCCCAGATCCTTGTGGGAGAAAAACAGGCCGTCGTCGTTTACCACGATTCCGCAGCTTTCCTGTCCCCTGTGCTGAAGGGCGTACAGCCCATAGTAACATATCTTTGATACGTCGCAGGCCTCCGGGGCCATGACGCCAAAGACGCCGCACTCCTCCCGGAGCTTTTCACCGGTTTTCTTCATGCTTTCCTCCCTTCCCTGTAAGAGAGGGCCGCCCCCACAAATCCTTTAAACAGGGGATGGGGCCTGTTGGGCCTGCTCTTGAATTCCGGGTGGAACTGCACGCCCACATAAAACTCCCTGTCGGAAAGCTCGACGGCCTCCACCAGTCTGCCGTCCGGCGAAAAGCCGCTTAAGGTCAGGCCCTGCTCCTTCAGCCGTTCCCTGTAGTCGTTGTTGAATTCGTAGCGGTGGCGGTGGCGCTCGCTTATGAGATCTGTCCCGTAAAAGCGCTCCATGGCGGTCCCGGCCTCAATGCGGCAGGGGCAGGCCCCCAGCCGGAGGGTGCCGCCCTTATCCACGTCGGCGCTCTGCCCCGGCATAAAGTCGATCACCTTATTTTTGCAAAGCTCGTTGAACTCCCCGGAGTCCGCGTCCTCGATGCCCGCCGCGTTCCTGGCGTACTCGATCACGGCCACCTGCATTCCCAGGCAGATCCCGAAATAGGGAACACCCTGCCTTCTGGCATAGCCCGCCGCCAGGATCATGCCGTCGACGCCGCGGCTTCCGAAGCCGCCGGGAACCAGGATGCCGTCCAGCCCCGAAAGCCTCTCTGCGGCGTTCTCCTCCGTAAGCTCCTCGGAGTCGATCCAGTGGATCCGGACATGGGCGTTGTGATAATACCCCGCGTGGCTTAAGGCCTCAGCCACGGAAAGATAAGCGTCATGGAGATCCACATATTTTCCCACAAGGCCGATATCCGTCCGGCGGGAGCGGGACCGGATCCGCTCCACCATCTCCCGCCACTCGGAAAGGTCCGCCTCAGGCGCTTCGATTCCCAGCTCCCGGCACACCACGCCGGAGAGCCCCGACCGCTCCAGCATGAGAGGCGCCTCGTACAAATTGGGAAGGGTGAGGTTTTCAATGACGCAGTCCGGCTTTACATTGCAGAACATGGCGATCTTTTTGAAGATGGAGGGCTCCAGAGGCTCATCGCAGCGCAGCACGATGATATCGGGATTCACCCCCATTCCCTGAAGCTCCTTTACGGAATGCTGGGTGGGCTTCGTCTTATGCTCCCCCGACCCGCTCAGATAGGGCACCAGGGTCACATGGATAAAGAGGCTGTTCTCCCGCCCCGCCTCAAGGGAGATCTGCCGGACCGCCTCGATAAAGGGCTGGGACTCGATATCGCCGATGGTCCCGCCGATCTCCGTAATCACCACGTCGGCCCCCGTTTTCTTCCCGACGCTGTAGACAAACTCCTTGATCTCATTGGTGATATGGGGAATCACCTGCACTGTGGAGCCCAGATACTCCCCCCGGCGCTCCTTTCCGATGACGTTCCAGTAGACCTTTCCCGTGGTGAGGTTTGAGTACCGGTTGAGATCCTCGTCGATGAACCGCTCATAGTGGCCCAGATCCAGATCAGTCTCGGCCCCGTCCTCCGTCACGTAGACCTCGCCGTGCTGATAAGGGCTCATGGTGCCCGGATCCACATTGATGTAGGGATCCAGCTTCTGGGCCGCCACCTTAAGCCCCCGCGCCTTCAGAAGCCTTCCCAGGGACGCGGCCGTGATCCCCTTTCCCAGACCGGACACCACGCCGCCCGTCACGAAAATATACTTTGCCATAAACAGACCCCCTTGCCCAAAATACTGCGGGGCCCCAAAAGGGCCCCAATACGTCAAAAGGCGTCTCCGGTACCCTGGTACCGAAGACGCCCTTGCCTCAATGGCCAAAGTATACACCTGGTTTTTTTTCGTGTCAAGCATTTTTATTATTGACAAATTTCCTCCCCGAGAGTAAACTGTCTGCATAATGAGCAAGGACGTTCATTTCAGCGCGGGCTGCGCTGGGATGCGCGTCCTTTTGTTTTGGAAAGGATGGAAAGCGGTATGAAACTGGAAGGTCAGGTACGGATCCCCTCCGGCTGCGCCATCGCGGCCGTCATATCCCGGGACAAAAACAGGATGTCCGGCGAGACCGTCATAAAGGCCATGGTGCCCATGCACGACAGATCCAACGGCCTTGGCGGCGGCTTCGCGGGCTACGGCATTTATCCGGAATACAGGGACTTCTACGCCCTGCATCTGTTTTTCGACGAGCGCGCCACAAGAAAAAGCTGCGAGGCGTTCTTAAAGGAACGGTTCGAGATCGTAAAGTCCGAGATCATCCCCACATGGAAGCTCCCCTCCATCACAGGCGAGCCCATCATCTGGCGGTACTTCGTGGATCCCCTGAAGTCCGTCCTGGCCAGCCGCCAGCTGGACGAGGCGGAATTCGTGGCCCGCACGGTGATGGAGATCAACACGGGAATGAAGGGGGCCTACGTGTTCTCCAGCGGAAAGGACATGGGCACCTTCAAGGCCGTGGGCTTCCCCGAGGATGTGGGCGCCTTCTACCGCCTCGAGGAATATGAGGGCTACTGCTGGACCGCCCACGGACGCTATCCCACCAACACGCCCGGCTGGTGGGGCGGCGCCCATCCCTTCTCCCTGCTGGACTGGTCCGTCGTCCACAACGGCGAAATCTCCTCCTACGACGCCAACCGCCGTTTTATCGAGATGTTCGGCTATCAGTGCTCCCTCCAGACCGACACCGAGGTGATCACCTATATCATGGATTACCTGCTCCGCGTTCAGGGCCTCACCCTGGAGGAGGCGGCCGCGGTGGTTTCCGCCCCCTTCTGGAGCACCATTGAAAATATGGCCGACCCTGAGGAAAGGCGCAGGCACGCTTATCTGCGGACCCTCTTCCCCAGCCTGCTGATCACCGGTCCCTTCTCCATTGTGCTGGGCTTTTCCGGCGGCCTCATGGCCCTGAACGACCGGCTGAAGCTGCGCTCCATGGTCATCGGGGAAAAGGGCGACCGGGTATTTATCGGAAGCGAGGAGGCGGCTATCCGCGCCATGGAGCCGGAGGCAGAAAACATCTGGGCCCCCGCCGGGGGCGAGCCGGTCATCATAAAAGTAAGGGAGGCGCAGGAAAATGAGCATTGAATTCATCAGTCCGGAATATGAAATCATCCGAAATGAGACCCGGTGCATCTCCTGCCGCATCTGCCAGCGGGAATGTCCCAACGGAGTCCATTTCTTCAACGAGAAGAAGGGCGCGATGGACGAGGACGAGACAAAATGCGTCAACTGCCAGCGCTGCGTATCCTTCTGTCCCACCCGGGCGTTAAAAATCGTAAAGAACGCCAACTCCTTCCGGGAAAACGCCAACTGGAGCTCCGGCACCATAAAGGAGATCTACAAACAGGCCTCCAGCGGCGGCGTCCTTTTGTCCTCCATGGGGAGCCCCGGAAGCCTTCCCGTTTACTGGGACCGGCTTCTGATCAACGCCTCCCAGGTGACAAACCCGCCCATCGACCCCTTGAGGGAGCCCATGGAGACCAGGGTGTTCCTCGGAAAACGGCCCGACAAAATCCGCCGCGGGCCCGACGGGGCCTTAAGCTGCCAGCTTCCTCCCCAGCTTGAGCTCTCCATGCCGGTGCTGTTTTCAGCCATGAGCTACGGCTCCATCAGCTACAACGCCCACGCCTCCCTGGCCCGCGCCGCCTCGGAGCTGGGAATCCTCTACAATACCGGCGAGGGCGGCCTCCACGAGGATTTCTACCGTTACGGCCCCAACACCATCGTCCAGGTGGCCAGCGGCCGCTTCGGCGTCCACGAGGATTATCTGGAGGCGGGAGCTGCCATTGAAATCAAAATGGGCCAGGGAGCCAAGCCCGGCATCGGCGGCCACCTGCCCGGCGCCAAGATCGTGGGCGACGTATCCCGCACCAGGATGATCCCGGAGGGCTCCGACGCCATCTCGCCGGCGCCCCACCACGACATTTATTCCATTGAGGACCTGCGCCAGCTGGTATTCTCCCTGAAGGAGGCCACGGAATATCAGAAGCCCGTGATCGTCAAAGTGGCCGCCGTCCACAACATCGCCGCCATCGCCAGCGGAATCGCCAGAAGCGGAGCCGACATCATCGCCATCGACGGCTTCCGCGGCGGGACCGGCGCGGCTCCCACCAGGATCCGGGACAACGTGGGCATTCCCATTGAGCTTGCCCTGGCGGCGGTGGACCAGCGCCTCCGGGACGAGGGAATCCGAAACAGCGTCTCCCTGATCGCGGGCGGCTCCATCCGAAGCGCCGCCGACGTGGTAAAGGCGGTGGCCCTGGGGGCCGACGCCTGCTATATCGCCACCGCCGCCCTTCTGGCCCTGGGCTGCCACCTCTGCCGCACCTGCCAGAGCGGGAATTGCGGCTGGGGAATCGCCACCCAGCGGCCCGAACTGGTAAAGCGGCTGGATCCCGATGTGGGAAGCCAGCGCCTTATAAACCTGATGAACGCCTGGCGCCACGAGATCAAGGAGCTGATGGGCGGTATGGGAATCAATTCCATCGAGGCCCTGCGGGGCAACAGGCTGATGCTCCGCGGCGTGGGAATGACAGAAAAAGAGCTTGAAATCCTCGGCGTCTCCCATGCCGGGGAATAAAGATCGGAGGGATGGCTATGATAACACTGAACGCAGAAGGCCTGGACCATAAGGCCTTAAACGAAGCCCTGCGCCGCGCCGAAGGGCCCTGCCGCCTCACCGGCTGCCTGGGCCAGCGCTTTATCGGCGCGGGCATGTCCCATAAAGAGATCCTCATCGACGGCATTCCCGGAAACGCGCTGGGAGCCTATCTGAACGGCGCCCGGATCACGGTGAACGGAAACGCCCAGGACGCCGTGGGCGACACCATGAACGCCGGAAGGATCGTGGTGCGCGGAAGCATCGGCGACGCCGCCGGATACGCCATGCGGGGCGGAGAGATCTTTATAAAGGGAAACGCCGGATACCGGGCCGGAATCCACATGAAGGCCTACCGGGACAAGGTTCCCCTTATGGTCATCGGCGGCACGGCCGGGAGCTTTCTCGGAGAATATCAGGCAGGCGGCGTGATCGTGGTTCTGGGACTGGACGCCGGACAGAAAGGACTGATGGGCTTCTTCCCCTGCACGGGCATGCACGGCGGCAAGCTGTTTCTGCGCTCCCGCTGCGAGGACATCCGCTTTCCCGGCCAGGTCACCGTGCGCCCCGCAAAAAGCGCCGATCTGGAGGAGCTTCACCGCTATGTCTCCGAATACTGCCAGCTGTTTTCCCGCGATGTGGGGCGCGTCATGGACGCCCCCTTTACCGTCGTGACCCCGGATACGAAAAATCCGTACAAGCAGATGTACGTGGCAAATTAAGGGCGGGGGGACGCATTTTCGTCCCCTCGCCCTTATCCTTTATCCCTTCTTTTTGCGAAAGCCCAGCCGCCTTCTTAAGCCTCCGGGAGCCCTGGTGGCCGCCGCCTCGCTTTTTTGCTTCTGGACCCTCTGGCAGGCGCGGATGGTTTCGTCCAGCCTTCTGTAGCGCTCCTCCTCCCGCTCCTCCTTTCCCTTCATCAGGGAGTCCATCTCCTTTACCAGCTTCTGGGAGATCTCGCCGCCCATTTCCCGGCTGAAGGCCTCGTGGTTCCGCTTTAAGGCCTCCGCCAGCACGTCGGTCATAATGGACTGGAACTGCTCCAGCCGTTCAGGGGAAACGAAAAGGCCTGTCTCCTCTTTTTTTGCGGGGAGCTTTTCTCCTTCCTCTTTTTCAGGCGCCTCGCCCTTGAGCACGGTGAAGGGCTCCGCCTCCTCCCGGTCCTTTTCCAATAAAAAGCCAGCCTCCTCTGCCTCCCCGCCCTGCTCTTCGCTTAAGCTGGACCGGATGGCCTTCAGCTGGTATCCAAGTTCCTTTAATTCTTTTATCCTGCGAAACAGCGCCAGCTGCTTCTCCGTATAGTAACGGTGTCCCAACTCGTTCCTGGGTATCTCTAAGTTTAACTCTTCCTCCCAATATCGCAGCACGTGAGCCTCCACGTTCAGCCTGCGCGAAGCCTCAGAAATCAGATAATGGGCCAATCCTAGAAACTCCTTTCCGGCGGGCCTCTGCGCCCGCATTAAGGCCATTATATCAGAATTATATGGATTTGCAACGGCTTTAACCGGGTCTTCGGGAGGTTTTTTTCTTATTTTTTCCGCCGGCTGTCGGTTTTTTCCGAATGCTGTAGCCAAAGGAGCCGAGAGCCTCTCCGAGGCCGTAATAAACCCCGTGGGAATAGGCCATAAGCCCCGCCCGGTCCAGACGGAATTTCCCGTTTTTATCCAGATAGGACTCATCCACCTGCACCGCCTTCACCTCGGCCAGAAACAGATGATGGGAGCCCAGCTCCTTCACCTCCGTAACCAGACATTCCACGTTGACCGGGCTTTCCAGCACAATGGGCGCCGCCACCGAAGAAGCCTCTCCCGCCGTCAGGCCCGTCTCCTTCCATTTATCCACGTCCCGCCCGCTCTTTACGCCGCAGAAATCCACCGCCCGGGCCATGGCCCCGGTGGTCAGATTCAGGACGAAGGCTCCCGTCTCCCGGAGCATGTGATAAGAATAGCGCTCGGGCCTCACCGAAACATAGGCCATGGGCGGATTGGTGCAGACCGTTCCCGTCCAGGCCGCCGTAAACAGGTTGGTTCTTCCCGCCGCGTCCCGGCAGCTCACAAGCACCGCCGGAACGGGATAGAGAAAATTACCAGGTTTCCATATCTGCCTTGCCATGGTTACTTCTCCATATTCACAAACTTGGTAAATTCCGGGAGCCACACCAGCTGGACCGTCCCCGTGGGGCCGTTCCTCTGCTTGGCGATGATGATCTCCGCAATGTTGGAATTATCCGTATCTTTTTTGTAGTAATCCTCCCGGTAAATGAACATGACCACGTCGGCGTCCTGCTCAATGGCACCGGATTCACGAAGGTCCGAGAGCATGGGCCGCTTGTCCGTCCTGCTCTCCACCGCGCGGGAAAGCTGGGACAGGGCGATCACGGGAGCCCCGATTTCCCTGGCCACCGCCTTTAAGGAACGGGAGATCTCGGAGATCTCCTGCTGGCGGTTCTCCGAAGCCGCCCTTCTGCTGCCCGCCATCAGCTGCAAGTAGTCGATGATTACCAGATCCAGGCCGTGCTCCAGCTTGAACTTCCTGCACTTGGAGCGAAGCTCCGACACGGTGATGCCCGGCGTATCGTCGATAATCATGCCGGAATTTCCGATGACGCTGACGCTCTCCACCAGCTTGTCCCAGTCGGAGTCTGAAAGATCCCCCGTCCGCAGGGCCTGGGAGTCCACCCGGGCCTCCATGGCGAACAGACGGTTCATCAGCTGCTCCTTGGACATTTCCAGGCTGAAAATGGCGACGCTCTTTCCCTGCCGCACCGCCGCGTGATGGGCGATGTTCAGGACCAGCGCCGTTTTTCCCATGGAGGGGCGGGCCGCCACCAGGATCAGATCCGAGGGCTGAAGGCCCGAAAGCTTATAATCCAGATCTGTAAAGCCCGTGGGGATGCCGGTGACGGCGCTCCTGCTGCGGGAGGCCTTCTCAATCTTATCCAGCGCGTTCAAGGCGATCTGACGGATGGGCACAAAATCGCCGCCGCTTCTGTCCTTTAAAAGGTCAAATATTCGTTTTTCCGTCTCCTCAAGGATCTCCTCAAGGCCCTCCTTGCCGCCGTAGCACTCGTCGGCGATTTCCTCGTTGATCTTGATGAGACGGCGGAGGGTCGCCTTCTCGTAAACGATCCCCGCATACTGGCGGATATTGGCCGACGTGGGCACCGCATTGATCAGATCCCGGATAAACTCCAGGCTGCTGACCTCCGGAGGGGCGTCCTTTTCCCGGAGCCGGTCCTGAAGGGTCACCAGATCCACGGCCTTCCCCTCGTTGTAAAGCTCCACCATGGCCTCGAACATCACGCCGTAGCGCCTGTCGTAAAAATCCGCTCCGTTTATGAGCTCCGACGCGGCGATCACCGCGTCCCGATCCATGATCATGGAGCCGATGACCGACTGCTCCGCCTCTATGCTGTGGGGCTGAATCCGCTTGATCAGCGCTTCATCCATGGAATCCTCTCCTTACTGCTCTGTCACCTGTACCCTGAGCTTCGCCGTCACGTCGCGGTGAAGCTTCACCGATACCTCGTGCACGCCCAGGGTCCTGATGGGCTCCTGGATCTGAATCTTCTTTTTGTCAAGCTCCAGGCTGCACTGCTCCTTTACCGCCGCCGCGATCTCCTTGGAGGAGACGGAGCCAAACACCTTTCCGCCCTCGCCGGACTTGACTGCCAGGGTCACCTTCACCGATTCCAGCCTCGCCGCCAGCTCCTTCGCCGCCGCCAGCTGCTCCGCCGCCATTTTGTCGGCGTGGGCCTTCTGGAGCTTCAGGTCGTTCAGGTTCTTCGCGTTGGCCTCCACGCCCAGCTTCTTGGGGAGGATATAGTTTCTCGCGTACCCGTCATTTACCTTTACAATCTGCCCCTTTTTTCCAAGGGCCTTCACATCTTCCAATAATACGACTTCCATTTTAAATCTCTCCTTCATCCAGCATCTGTCTGATTGTCTCTTTTACCTTTTCCACAGCCTGGTCCATGGTCATATCCTTAAGCTGCGCGCCCGCCACGCTCATGTGGCCGCCGCCGCCCAGCTTCTCCATGATCAGCTGGACGTTCACCTCGTCGATGGACCTGGCACTGATATAGATGGTATCCTGATAGCGGGTCAGCACCACGGAGGCCTTGATCCCCACAATGTTCAGCAGCTCGTTTGCCGCCTGAGCGCCGATGATGGTGGGGCTTTCCACACCCTCGGAGGGGCACACGGCGATGGCAAAGGCGTCCTCAAAGACCTCGGCATGGCGCACGGCCTCGGCCTTGGCCTTGTAGTCGGGCATACTGTCGCGGAACATCTTGCGGACCCGGGTCACGTCGGCCCCGTTCCTGCGCAGGAAGGCCGCCGCCTCAAAGGTCCTCACGCCCGTCTTGTTCATAAAGTTGTTGGTGTCGATCACGATCCCGGCGTACATGGCCTCCGCCTCCGCCTGACGGATCCGCACATTGTCGGCGATATACTGGAGCACCTCGGCCACCATCTCGCAGGCCGAGGAGGCGTAGGGCTCCACATAGGAAAGCACCGCGCCTGTGATGCTCTCTCTGGTCTGGCGGTGATGATCCAGCACCACCACGGTGGGAATCAGATCCAGAAGAGGCGCGCATTCCGTGATAACGGGCCTGTTCACGTCCACCACCACCAGAAGGGAATTGGCGTCGGCCATCTGAATGGCCTTGTCGCCGTGGATGAACATATCCTCCGGGTAATCCGGGTTGTTGATAAACCGCTCCAGGATGGGCCTTACGGAGGAGGTCACGTCGTCCAGCACGATATGGGCCCTCTTGTTCAGCTCGGTGCAGGCCCGGTAAATGCCGATTCCGGCCCCCAGAGCGTCCACGTCGCCCATTTTATGGCCCATGATGAAGATCTTTTCCCTGGTCTCAATAAGCTCTCTGAGGGCGTGGGCCTTGACCCTGGCCTTGACCCTGGTGTTCTTCTCCTGGGACTTGGACTTTCCGCCGTAATAGGAGATGGTCTCCCCGTCCTTGATGACGGCCTGGTCGCCGCCCCGGCCCAGGGCCATGTCAATGGCGGTCCTGGCGTATTCGTAATTCTGGATATAGCTTCCGCCGCCGATGCCTAAGCCGATGGATAAGGTCACGGCCATATCGTTTCCGATGTTGACGGTCTTTACGTCCTCCAGAAGGGAAAATCTGGAAGCCTTCAGATTTTCCATGAACTGGTTCTTGATGACGATAAAATACTTGTCCTTTTCAATCTTCTTGACGATCCCGCCCATGCCGCTGATATATTTGTTGATCTTTCTGTCGATCAGCGCGATCAGCAGGGAGCGGCGCACCTCCTCAACGCTCTCCAGGGCCTCTTCGTAATTGTCGAGATAAATAAGGCCGGCCACCAGCTTCTGGTTTTCGATCTCCTGACGGTATTGGAGCTTTTCCGTCTCGTCGAAGAGATAGGCGGCCACAAGCCCCACCTGGAAGCCGTCCTCGCCCGGCTCCTCCAGATAAATATTCTTTAAATGAAGCTTGTAATACCGGTTTTCATAGGACACGTCGCAGACGGTCTCGTCCTCCTCGGGCATGGCCTGGGCCTCCGGGAAGAAATCAGAGATCCTGCGCCGCCAGTTTTTGTCGCGGTGGATCACCTCGCCAAAGGCCCTGTTGATCCAGAGGATCTTTCCCCCCTCGTCCAGAAGGGCGTAAGGGATATCAAGCTCCGCTATAAGCTTCTTCTGGATCTGGGCGTGATCGCCCGCGAACAGGAGCACCTCCCGCATAATCATGGGCCGTTTGACCACGTAAAACCACAGCCCTACGATCAGATAAATCACCGTCAGGCCAGCGCAGATCAGGCCGGCCCGTATATTGAAGGCAAAGGCGGCGGCAGTCATAAGAAGGACCAGAACGCCCAGATACAGGGGCCATCTTAAAAAGCCCTGGAGCCACCCTTTGAATTTCCTGTCTTTTTTCATATTCCATCCCTCCCTGCGGAAGAGTTCTTTTTACATATTTGAAAGATATTATACCATCTTCACCTGAACTTTACAACTGAAAAGGGAAGGGCCTCCCCTTCCCGTTTTCATGGCTTTCTTATCTTAATTTCAGGATCCTCTGGTTCCTGCTCCCCCGGAAGGGCAGGGACAGATCCTTTTCCTCCTCGATGAACCGGCCGTCCACCAGCACGTCGATATAGGAGAGCATTTCTTCCGTGACCTCGGTGTACACCTTTCCGCCCTTTACCATGTCCACATCGTAAAGATAGCCGCTGTAGCACCAGATATCCTTTTGGGGATACCGCTCCCGGACCGCCCGCAGAAGCTTCACCGCCTCCCTCTGGTTTTCCGGCTCAAAGGGCTCGCCGCCCAGAAGGGTGAAGCCCTGGATATGATCCGGCTCCAGAAGCTTTAAGATCCGGTCTTTGGTCTCCTCTGTAAAGGGCTGTCCGTAATGGAAATCCCAGGTTTCTGAATTAAAGCAGCCCTTGCAGCAGTTGCGGCAGCCGGACACGAACAGGGTCACCCGCACGCCGGGGCCGTCGGCAATGTCGCACTCCTTGATATTCCCGTAATACATTTCGTCCTCCGCCTACAGATGCAGTACCCGGTCCCGGATCTCCTGGGTGCGCCCCTGGTTCCAGAACTGGGTGCCGATATAGCCGCAGGTACGGCGGGCCACGAACATCTTATCCTGATCGCGGTTCCCGCAGTTGGGGCATTCCCAGATGAGCTTCCCGTCCTCCTGCTCCCGGATCTCGATCTCGCCGTCATAGCCGCAGGCCTCGCAGTAATCGCTCTTGGTGTTCAGCTCCGCGTACATGATGTTGTCATAGATGAACCGCATCACAGAGAGCACCGCAGGGATGTTGTTCTGCATATTGGGCACCTCCACATAGCTGATGGCGCCGCCGGGGGAGAGCTTCTGGAACTCGGACTCGAACTTCAGCTTGCTGAAGGCATCGATCTGCTCCGACACATGGACATGGTAGCTGTTGGTGATATAGTTTTTATCGGTCACGCCCTTGATGATGCCGAACCGCTTCTGAAGGCATTTTGCAAACTTATAGGTGGTGGACTCCATGGGCGTTCCGTACACGGAATAGCTGATATTCTCGGCCGCCTTCCACTGGGCGCACTTGTCGTTCAGGCGCTGCATCACCGCCAGGGCGAAGGGCTTCGCCTCAGGATCAGTGTGGGATTTCCCCAGCATCCTCATGCACATCTCGTAGAGGCCCGCGTATCCCAGAGAAATGGTGGAATAGCCATTGTAGAGAAGCTTGTCGATCAGCTCCCCCTTCTTAAGCCGCGCCAGCGCCCCGTACTGCCACAGAATGGGGGCCACGTCGGAAACCGTGCCCTTCAGGCGCTCATGGCGGCACCGCAGCGCCCGGTGGCACAGCTCCAGCCGCTCGTCCAGGATCTCCCAGAATTTATCCATATCGCCGTTGGAGGAGCAGGCCACGTCCACCAGGTTGATGGTCACCACGCCCTGGTTGAAGCGCCCGTAAAACTTATAGCTTCCGTCGGGGTTCTTCTGGCTCTCCTCCACGGTGAGGAAGGCGCGGCAGCCCATGCAGGTGTACACGTTCCCCTTCTTTAACTCCCGCATCATCCTGGCGGAAATATAATCCGGCACCATCCGCTTCGCGGTGCATTTTGCCGCCAGCTCCGTCAGATACCAGTAACGGGAATCCTCGGTGATGTTGTCCTCGTCGAGCACATAGATCAGCTTGGGGAAGGCCGGCGTGATCCACACGCCCTTCTCGTTCTTGACGCCCTGGATCCGCTGATTTAAAACCTCCTCCACGATCATGGCCAAATCGTCCCTGGTGCGGCCCTCGGGGACCTCGTCCAGATACATGAACACCGTCACAAAGGGCGCCTGCCCGTTGCAGGTCATCAGGGTGATCAGCTGGTACTGGATGGTCTGGATGCCGCTTTTAATCTCATCCTTCAGTCTGAGCTCCGTCACCTTGTTTACGGTCTCTTCATCATACGCCTCGCCGCAGGCCTTCCGCTCCTCTATGACCTTCCCGCGGATCTTCCGGCGGCTCACCTCCACGAAGGGCGCCAGATGGGCCAGGGTAAAGGACTGGCCGCCGTACTGGTTGCTGGCCACCTGGGCCACGATCTGGGTCGTCACGTTGCAGGCGGTGAAAAAGCTGTGGGGCTTTTCGATCATGGTCTCGCTGATGACCGTCCCGTTCTGGAGCATATCCTCCAGGTTGATGAGGTCGCAGTTATGCTCCCTCTGGGCAAAGTAATCCGTGTCGTGGAAATGGATGATCCCCTCCTCGTGGGCCCTCACGATGTCCTCGGGAAGGAGCACCCTTCTGGAAAGGTCCTTGCTGACCTCGCCCGCCATATAGTCCCTCTGGGTAGAATTGATTACCGGGTTCTTGTTGGAATTTTCCTGGGTGACCTCCTCGTTGATGTTATCCAGAAGAGAGAGGATGCCGTTGTCAGTGGTGTTGGACTTGCGGCTCAGCTCCCTTCTGTAGCGGTAGCGCACGTATTTCTGGGCCACCTCGTAGCCGCGCATCTCCATGATGCCGGTCTCCACCATATCCTGGATATCCTCCACGTTGACCGCGTGGGTGGACTCGCCGATCTTTCCCGCCACGTTGTCCGCCACGGCCAGGATCTGGTATTCGTTCATTTTATGGAGGTTATCCACCTCGTTGTTCGCCTTTCTGATGGCGTTCTCAATCTTCGTGATATCAAAGGTGACTTCCTCGCCGTTTCGCTTAATAACTCTGTTCTTTACTTCTGTTCTCATGGCCCCTCCGTTTCTGCCACTATATGTTGGGTTTGCATCGAAATAAATACACTATATATAGTCGCAGAAATTATGATACCACAAAATACAGAAAAAGAAAAGGGGGAATTTCATTTATTTTTCCGGCACGGCCACAGACCGCCTGAAGAGGATCAGGCCGATCACAAAGAACACCGCCAGGATCCCCACGCCCAGGCTGGCGTTTCCGGTGATCTGGGACACCGCCCCCACGGAAAGGGTTCCCAGAAAGGAAGCGCCCTTTCCGCAGATATCCAGGATCCCGAAATAATTCCCGGATTTTTCCGGCGGAATCAGCTTTGTGAAATAGGAGCGGGACAGGGCCTGGATCCCGCCCTGGAACATGCCCACCGCCACGGCCAGGATCCAGAAGTGGAGCTGGGTGGTCATAAACAGGGCGAACACCGCGATTGCCGTATAGGCCAGGATGCACACGGTAATCAGGGAGTGGGTCTTATGTTTTCCCGAAAGCCGGCCGAACAGGATGGAGAAGGGGAAGGCCACGATCTGGGTCACCAGAAGGGCTAAAAGAAGCCCCGTGGTGGAAAGGCCCAGGGCCGTCCCGTAGGCCGTCGCCATCTCGATCACCGTGTAAACGCCGTCGATGTAAAAGAAATAGGCGATGAAAAACAGCAGAAGCTTTTTATGCCGTCCCATCTCCTTTAAGGTGGAAAACAGCCGCCTGAAGCTGGTGCGGACCGCGTGGGGCTCCGGCTCCACAAAGTGCTTCTGGCGGTAGCGGCGGAGAAGGGGAACGCTCATGGCGATCCACCAGACCGCCACGATTCCCAGGGCCGCCGCCATGGCCGTTTCCATGGTGATCCCGACGGCAGAGGAGCCCAGCACCAGGGCCAGTCCGATTCCGAAGGGGATGCAGCTTCCGATATAGCCCCAGGCGTAGCCCTGGGCGGAGACGCGGTCCAGCTCCTCCGGCTCCGCCACGTCGGGAAGCATGGCGTCATAAAAGATCAGACTGGAGGAATATCCGATCTTGGCGATCACGTAAACCACAAGGAACGCCAGCCAGGAGCTTATAAAGCCCAGAAGCCCGCAGCCCGCGGCGCCGATGAGCACCATGGCGAGAAACAGCGGCTTTTTAAGGCCCTTTCTGTCGGCCATGGTTCCCAGCACCGGCCCCAGCACCGCCACGGCCAGGGTGGAAACGGAGGCCGCGTAGCCCCAATAGGCCAGGTATTCCGTGGAGGAAAGGCCGCCCGCCTCGCCCAGGGCGTTAAAATAAATGGGAAGGATGGTGGACACCATCAGGACAAAGGCCGAATTTCCCACATCGTACAGAATCCAGAACTTTTCCAGCTTTGTAAGCTTCTTTTTCATCTCGTCTACCCCTCAAAATTTCTCTGATACCGCGCCGGAAGCTCCTCTCCCGTCTTAAGGGCCTCCCTGTAGGCCGGTATCAGCGCCGCCGCCTCCGAAAGCGCCTTCTCATAGCCCTCAAAGAGCTTCCGGGAGCTTTCTATGCACCGCGGGTCGCGCTCATAATCCATCATCATGCCCCGAAGGCTCCCATAACCGCTTCCCGTAAGGCGCATCCCGGCGTCCACCAGGGCCCGCTTAAGCCGCCCCGGCGCCAGCAAAATCCCATGATACCACCGCATGGACCGCAGGGCCTTCTTCACCTGCCCCGCCGTCACGCCCTGGAAGAAGGGGGCGATGGCGGCGGCGTTTCTTTCCGAAGGGTTGATGTGGTCCGTCAGGCAGCGGCGAACCGGGTCAAGGCCGTCCTTCTCCATCAGGAACCGGTCGAACTCCGTCTCGATATGGGTGTGCTCCAGGCCGCTTTTCTCCATGGTTTCATAGACCGTCCCATGGCAGCAGCTGTCCAGCAGATAGTGGCAGAGAAAGCCGTACAGATAGGCCTTCCCTCCCTGGTTCCCCTGTTCCGCCTGAAGGATCCGGCGACCCCGCTCAAAAAATGCGGTGCCCGGCTGCTCATGGATCAGGTGCCCCAGGGCGCTGACCTTATTTTTCATAAGCGGCTTATAATAGAATAAAATATCCGGCCCGTGAAGCCCGATTTTATAAAGATCCGGGTATTTGCGGATCTGGCTTCTTACAGGCTCCGGAAGCTTTTTGTAGACGTCCTTTCCGAACCGGTAGTGCGCGTAGATTGAAGGCATGACCCTTCCTCCTGTCTTTTATTATTTCTTTTAAGCATACGGCGGCAGGGCGGAGAAGTCCACCCTGCCATTCTCAAGTATCCGCTATTTTTCTGTAAATATGTGCCGGGGACTAGAACCACCGGGGCGCCGCGACGGACAGCACGATTCCCAGCACGAAGGAGGCAAGGTTAGCCGTCCAGGAGTAGGCCCAGGGATGCTGCCGCTCCCCCTTCCCCAGCCGCGCCAGGCTTAAGGAATAAACGATTCCTTCTATGACCGCCACAACGACCTCCATGACCGCCAGATAAAACCAGCTGTCCAGTCCGGGGCCCTGATAATAGAGGATGGCGTTGAGGGCCAGATTGAGCCCCAGCTGGGTGGCCAGGTTGGTAACGACGATCACCACAAGCTGCAAAGGCCTCCGGAAGCGGAAGGCAAGCGCAAGAAGAAGCTCGGCCGCCAGCGTAACCAGAATCCGCAGTCCCAGCCCTTTCAGCTCGCCGCTGTAATCATAACTCCGTCGGGCCTCAAAGCCAATGACCTGCACGGAATTTTCCTCAAGCTCCGCGCCGGAAAGATCCACCGCATAGTAGCTGTGGAAGGCGTAGCGCTCATAGACCTCCCCGCTCACCAGCATACAGTCCTTCTGAGGGAAATAGACCAGAAGCTTAAACTGCTCCGGCGGATAATAATTCCACTGAAAAACGTGATCCTCCGAGCAGTCCTCATAGCAGCCAATGAAGCGGTATCCGTCGGGATCCTCAAAGGATGAAAAGGCGTCCCAGACCGCGCGGGAGCCCATGTATTCCTCATACTCCCTGTCCGTCCCCCAGGGACCGCTCCCCTTAAGGGACAGGGCCGTGACCCAGTATTCCTCGCCCTCAAGCCCGGTAAACTCCACCGACAGATCCGGCTTGGGCCCGCTATCGGCCAGAGCCGTCACGGAAAACAGGAACAGGGCCGCCAGCAGCCAGAAAAAAAGCCTCCGTTTTTTCATCTCGCATCCGCCTCCCTTCTGCTATCTGTAATTTCAGTATATCACAGATTCCTCCGGCGCGGAGAAGTTTTTCCGGTTTTGCCGCGCAAAAAGGGCACGGGAGAAAGCTCCCGTGCCCGAGATGAAACATATTCTGTATGGATTACAGCCTTGCCACGCCGGTATCCCTTGCGGCCTGGGCCACAGCCTTCGCCACAGCGGGGCCTACCCTCTTATCGAAGGCCTTGGGGATGATATAGTCGGGAGAAAGCTCCTCGTCGGTGATCAGATTGGAAAGGGCGTCGGCCGCCGCGATCTTCATGGCGTCGTTGATGTCCCTTGCCCGCACGTCGAAGGTTCCGCGGAACACGCCGGGGAAGGCTAAGACGTTGTTCACCTGGTTGGGGAAATCGCTCCTTCCGGTGGCTACGACGGCAGCGCCGCCCGCCTTCGCGTCCTCGGGGAAGATCTCAGGAGTGGGGTTCGCGCAGGCAAAGATCACGGCGTCCTTGGCCATGGTCTTTACCATATCTGTTGTCAGCACGCCGGGAGCAGATACGCCGATGAAAACGTCTGCGCCCACCAGCACGTCTGCCAGAGAACCGGCCTTCTTCTCAAGGTTCGTCACCTGGGCCATTTCTTCTTTGATGGGGTTCATGCCCTCCTTGCGGCCCGCGTAGATGGCGCCCTTCCTGTCGCAGAGGATGGCGTTCTTGTAGCCCGCGGTCAGGAGAAGCTTGGTGATGGAGATGGCCGCGGCGCCCGCGCCGTTTACGACGATCTTCACATCCTCCCTTTTCTTGCCCACGACCCGCAGCGCGTTGTTGAGGCCTGCCAGGGTGATGATGGCGGTTCCGTGCTGATCGTCATGGAAGATCGGGATATCGCATTTTTCCTTTAACTTCTTCTCGATCTCAAAGCATCTGGGAGCGGCGATGTCCTCCAGGTTGACGCCGCCGAAGGAGCCGGAGATCAGGTAGATGGTGTTTACGATCTCGTCAACGTCCTTGCTCTTGATGCACAGAGGGAACGCGTCCACATCGCCGAAGGCCTTGAACAGGACGCACTTGCCCTCCATAACGGGCATACCGGCCTCGGGACCGATGTCGCCCAGGCCCAGCACGGCCGTTCCGTCCGTGACCACCAGGCACATATTATGACGGCGGGTCAGGTCGTAGCTCTTCTCCACGTCCTTCTGGATCTCAAGGCAGGGCTGCGCCACGCCGGGTGTATAAGCGAGAGACAGGTCATCCTTTGTCTCGACGGGTACTCTGGAGATCACCTCGATCTTGCCCTTCCATTCTCCGTGGAGGCGTAAAGATTCTTTTGCGTAATCCATAGCTGTTTGTTCTCCTTTTCTTGATCTGATTTCTTGTGAATTTATTGACAAGCATCAACGTGTCAATTATAGCATATTCATCCGGCAGAATCAATAATCTCCCGCCGCTTTTTTCTGTTCCATAAACTGCTCCAGGGATTCCCTCCAGTCGGGCATCTGATAGATCCCGGACACCCGCATCATGAAATTATCCAGAAGCGTATACCTGGGGCGGTTCACCATGGAAGGATTGTCGCCCGCCGTCAGGGGCTCGATGTTCACCCGCTTGCCCGAAAGCCGCACGATCTCCTTGGCGAACTCGTACCGGCTGCACATACCCTCGCAGGAGGCGTGGTATATCCCGTACTCCGAGGAATCGATCAGCTTCATCAGAAACCGGGCCAGCTCCCGGGCGCTGGTGGGGGTGCTCACCTGATCCACCGGCACAAAGATCGTGTCCTCTGTCAGAAGCCCCTCCAGGATGTAGCTGACAAAATTGTTTTTCGTATCGCCATAGATCCAGGAGCTCCGTACGATCACATGGCGGGAGGCCAGCTCTCTCACGAAGTCCTCCCCGGCCAGCTTGGACTTTCCGTAGACCGTCCTGGGATTCACATGGTCGAACTCCGTAAGGGGCTTTTTCGCCGTCCCGTCGAACACGTCGTCCGTGGAGATGTGGATCAGCTTCGCGTCCGTCCGCTTGGCCGCGATGGCCAGATTCCTGGCGCCCAGGGCGTTGACCCGGTAGGCGTCCTCCACGTGCCGTTCACATACCGCCAGATCCGTCAGCCCCGCGCAGTTGATAATCACGTCGGGAGCGTTCCCGTCGGTATAGGCGCACACCCGCTCCAGATCGGTAATATCCACGTCCCTGTCTGTGGTAAGGAGCTCATGGGCCCCGCCCTGCTCCAGCATTTCACGGACGGCAGAGCCCAGCTGCCCCTTCGCCCCCGCTATCCAAACCTTTGCCTTACTCATGCTGCTTTTCCTCCCCGGCCTGCTGTAAGGACGCGTTGAGCGCCATCATCCGCTCGTCCAGAAGCGCTACCATGTCGGCACACTCCTTTAAGTTTTCCCGCATGTGAGCGGGCGCGTCCCCTTCAAATTTGTAATGGATCTTGTGCTCAAGGCTTGCCCAGAAATCCATGGCTATGGTCCGTATCTGAATCTCCACCTTCGTCTCCACCTGCCCGCTGGACAGGTAAATGGGGACGCTCACCACCATGTGATAGCTGCGGTAGCCGTTGGGCTTGGGATTCGCGATATAATCCTTCACCATCAGCACCTTGATGTCGTTCTGCCTGGAAATGGCGTCTGCCAGATAATAGATGTCCGACGTAAAGGAGCAGATGATCCGGATTCCCGCAATATCGTGGAGTTCCAGGTACATGTTGTCGATCGTCGCCTCAAAGCCCAGGCGCTTCAGCTTTTTTACAATGCTTTCCGCCGTCTTGATCCTGGCCTTGACATGCTCGATCGGATTATAGTTGTTGATATGCTGAAATTCATCGCTCAGGATATTGACCCTGGTCTGGATCTCCTGGAGCGCCGCGTTGTACAGAAACATCAGCGTGTTCCACTGGTCCAGCTGGTCATATTCCTTCGGCAGTCGAGGTATTGGCATAACGTCCCTCCTTTGCCGGCGCTAGTCCAGCTTAATCCCTTTAAGAAGCGCGCCGAGACTGGTGGAAGCCTCTCCCTCCTCCTTGTATTCCGCGTGGCTGTCGGTATCCTCCGGCTCCGCCACATCCTGGAGAGCCTTCATGCTGAGGCTTAAGCGGCCGTCCTTCACCGCCGTGATCTTCACGGTGATTCTCTGGCCCACGGTTAAAACTGCCGCCGGGGTCTTGATCCTTTTATCGCTGATCTGGGACACATGGAGAAGGCCCGTGGCCCCGTTGTCCAGCTTCACAAAGGCGCCGTAATTCTGGATGGTCTCAACCACGCCCTCGGACACGGCTCCCACCTGGCAGGCGGCGATTTTCTTCTTTTTCTCTTCCATTTCGCGGGCGTAGGCCAGCTCCTTCGCGGAAAGCACCAGCTTCTTCGCGGCCCGGTCCACGGTGATTACCTGGACCTTAAGCTCCCTTCCCAGCCAGTCCTCCAGATTTTCCACATAGGAAACATCCAGCTTGGAGGCGGGGATAAAGCCGCGGATCCCGTCCACATAGGCCACTGCGCCGCCCTTTACGATCCCGTCTACCTTCACGTCAATAGGCGTCCTTTCGGCAAAGCACTGCTCCATCTTATCCCAGGCCATGGCGTCGTTTGCCGCCTTGCGGGAAAGGAGGATCCGGCCCTGGCCGTCGTCGGCCTTAAGGACCGTGGCCGTGATCTCGTCACCCGGCTGCACAGCTTCCTTCAGAACGCAGGCCGGATCATTGCTGAAATGCTCTTTGGTAATGATCCCCTCGGCATAGGATCTCAGATCCAGCGTGACGGCGTCGTCGTCCACGCCGATCACCGTTCCCGTGAGGATATCCCCCTCCTTCGCCTTTTTAAAAGAGGCGTCCAGCTCTTCTTTGTAGTCGTCCATGGTTTCAATATGTTCTTCCATTGGTATCCCTCCCATACATCAATACAGTATCTGTTTTTATCATACCATTTTTTTCTTCTCATGGCAATGAAAAGACCCGGAGGCGGCCGTTTTGAAACGGCCCGCCGCCGGGCTTGTTCTTTCCGCTTTTGGTTTTACGCTCCCAGATACGCCTTTTTCACTCTCTCGTCCTGGGCAAGCTGCGCCGCGTCGCCCGACAGGGACACGCGCCCCGTCTCCAGCACGTAAGCTCTGCTGGCTACGGAAAGGGCCATGTTGGCGTTCTGCTCGATCAGAAGGATCGTCATGCCCTGCTTGTTGATCTCCTCGATCAGGCTGAAGATCATCTGCACCAGATTCGGGGCAAGGCCCATGGAGGGCTCGTCCAGAAGAAGGTACTTGGGCGAGCTCATAAGGGACCGGCCGATGGCCAGCATCTGCTGCTCGCCGCCGGAAAGAGTTCCGGCCGGCTGGGAGACTCTCTCCTTCAGACGGGGGAACAGATCATAGACCCGCTCAAAGTTCTGGGCGATCTCCTGCTTGTTCTGCCTGGTGTACGCGCCCATCCGCAAGTTCTCCTCAACCGTAAGGCCGGGGAACACCTCTCTGCCCTCGGGAGAAAGGCTGATCCCGTGCTGTACGATCTTGTGGGAGGCCGCGTTCGTGATATCCTGTCCGTCTAACTCCACCTTGCCGCTGGCAACCTTTACGATACCGGTGATGGCATTCAGGGTGGTGGACTTTCCGGCGCCGTTGGAGCCGATCAGCGTTACGATCTCCCCGTTGTTCACCTCCAGGGACACGCCCTTAAGGGCGTGAATCGGGCCGTAAAAGACATTCAGATCAGTTATTTTTAACATTTTTCTGCTCACCTCCCAGATATGCCTCAATAACCTTGGGATTATTGGCGATCTCCTGAGGGAGACCCTCGGCGATCAGTTTTCCATGGTCAAGCACGTAGATACGGTCGGAAATATTCATGACCACGCTCATGTCGTGCTCGATCAGCAGGATGGTATAGCCCTTGTCGCGAAGCTCCCTGATGAAGCGCAGGAGCTCCTCGGATTCCGCCGGGTTCATGCCGGCCGCAGGCTCGTCCAGAAGAATCAGCTTCGCGTCGGTGGCGATGGCTCTGGCGATCTCAACCTTACGCTGGTCGCCGTAGGGCAGGCTGTTCACAAAGCTGTTTCTCATCCCGTCCATTCCGATGCTGCGCAGGATCTGGATTACGCGGGCGGTATGCTCCGCCTCCTCCCTGCGGAACCGGGGCGTCCTTAAAAGGCTGTCCCAGAAATTGTACTTTGTGCGCACATGGGTTCCCACCAGTACGTTCTCGATCACCCGCATCTTGGGGAAGAGCCGGAGGTTCTGGAAGGTTCTGGAAATCCCGATTTTAACGATGTCCTGGGGGATCATGCTCTTCAGATCCTGTCCCTCGAAGGACATTTCGCCGCTGGTAATGTTGTAAACGCCGGTCAGCATGTTGAACACCGTCGTCTTTCCGGCGCCGTTGGGTCCGATCAGAGAAACGATCTCGCCCTTGTCCACGTGCATGGTGACGTCGTCCACGGCGGCAAGACCGCCGAACTGCATTTTGATGTGGCTTACCTCAAGAAATCCGCTCATTGCTCTGACCCCCCTTCTGTTTTACCGGCAGCCTCCAGGGGCTCCGACGTTCCTCCGTCGGCCTCCAGGATCTGCTTTGTCTTTTTGGAAAGGTGGTACGGCTGAGTGGACTGCCATCCCAGGAGGCCCTGAGGACGGAACCGCATCATTACGATCAGAAGAAGGCCGTACACCACATAACGCCATTCATCCAGGAAACGGAACACCTGGGGGAACAGCTGAAGGATCGCCGCGCCGAACACCATGCCGCGGATGGTTCCCAGGCCGCCGATGATAACGACGCTTAAGATCAGGATCGAGACGTCGAAGTTGAAGCTTCCGGGCTCGATGTAGTTCCTGGTCACACAGTAGAAGCCGCCGGCGATACCGGTGATAAAGGCGGAAATAACGAAGGACATGATCTTATAGCGTGAAACATGGATGCCCATCATGTTGGCCGCCAGCTCGTCGTCCTTGATGGCGCGGAAGGCGCGGCCCGCGTTGGAATTGCGGATGGCCAGGCTGGCCACGCCCACAATCAGGCATAACACCAGCATCAGCACGATCAGGCCGCCGTTATACATATCCAGCTTGATTCCGAAGAACACAGGCTGCTTGATATTCCTGACGCCGTAGTTTCCGTTGGTGACGCTCTCCCACTGCTTTAAGATCATGGTCACGATCTCGCAGAAGCCCAGGGTCACGATGGAAAGATAGGAACCCGAAAGGCGCAGGGAGGGAAGGCCCAGCAGGAAGCCGATGAAGGCGGTAAGGACTCCGGAGGCCACCAGGGCCAGCCAGAAGTTGACGCCCAGCTTCGTCTCCAGCAGCGCGCAGGTATAGGCGCCGATGGCGTAGAAGCCCGCATGTCCCAGAGATACCAGGCCCGTGTAGCCGATCAGGACGTTTAAGCCCATGCCCAGCATCGCGTACACGCCGATCAGGATGATCACCTGTGCGTGAACCAGCTTGATGTCCAGGAAGGGAACGATCACCATCAGGGCCACGTATAAGATCAGAAATAAATAACGAAATTTATAACAGACGCTTTCAATGGCTGAAAGCACGCGGTTTGATTTCTTTTCCATAAGCTCTACACCTTTGTAATCCCTTTCTTGCCGAACAGACCGTTGGGCTTAATGATCAGGATGATGATCAGGATCACGAAAGCCATGGGGTCACGGACATTACTGCCAAGATATTGAGCTGCGATACATTCCCCGACGCCGACCACAAGGCCGCCCACAACAGAGCCGTGAAGAACGCCGATACCGCCTACGACGGCGGCCGCGAAGGCCTTCAGGCCGATGGTGGTGCCCATGGTGGGGGAGATGGACTGATAATATCCATTGATCAGCGCGCCGGCGATGGCCGCTGAAGCTCCGCCTAAGAAGAATGTAAAAGAAATAACCCGGTTTACATTGACGCCGACCAGTCTGGCCGCCCTTCCGTTCTGCTCTACAGCCCTCATGGAAAGGCCCATCTTCGTCTTATTGACCACGTAGGTCATAATAAGCATCAGAATCAGCGCCGCCACAAACATGATGATCTGGCTGCTCTGGATCGTCAGGTTCCCGATCCGGATGCTGCCGAACAGGTTTGTGGAGGGGAAAAGCCTTCTCTGGCTTCCGAATACAGCTTCCAGGGAAAGCACATTGGTGATTACGAAGGACACGCCCACGGTGGTAATCAGGTAGGCGATGGTATCAGAACCCTTTTTTCGGAGAGGCTCCAGCGTAACCTTGTCCATTAAGAACGCCAGGAGACCTGACAGGATCACCGATACGATAATGGCCGGCAGAAAGCCCAGCTTCAGAGTGACAAACAAAAAGACCATATACGCGCCAAAGGCATAAATGGATCCGTGTGCGAAGTTGATCAGACGAAGGATACCGAATACCAGCGAATACCCTACGGCGATCAGAGCGTATGCCATTCCGAGAGCGATGCCGTTGATGACAGATCCAACAAAAGCTGACATAAGCTGTGAACTGCCTCCTTTCTACAGTTTAAAAAGACTGCGCCTCCCCCGGGGAGGTCACCCTTCCCGAGGGAAGCGCAGTTTAGGATACTTTAAAACCTACATTGGGAGCTTATTTCTCGTAAAGCACCCATGCGCCGTCTTCGATCGTAACCTTTGTGAATTCCTTCTGGGCATCACCGATCTCATCGAAGGTGGTGTGTCCGGACATTCCCTGATAATCCGTCTCATACATTGCCTTCATGATGGCTTCTCTGTCAAGGCTTCCCGCCTTCTGAATGGCCTCAAGCAGAATTCCTACGGAATCGTATGCCTGCGTGGTCAGAGCAGAGGGAGTGGAGCCGTACGCATCGGTATAAGCCTTTACGTATTCCTGAACCGCCTCGTCGGGGTTGCCGGCGAAGAAGGAAACAGGAGCGTATACCTTGATATCGGCAGCCTGAGTTGCGTACTCAAGGAGCTGATCAGTGTAAGCGTTGGAGCAGCCAACCACGGGCAGGTTCAGGCCGCTGTCCTGCATCGCAACGATGAAAGGACCAACGGTGCTGTACATACCGGCGATCATGATGCAGTCGCAGCCGGCATCGCGGAAGTTGGCGATCTCAGTCGCGAAGTCTACGGCAGTCTCGGAGACCTCCTGGCGGAGAGCAACGGTGCCGCCCAGGCTCTCAACGTTCGTCTCCATGGCGTCGCCTGCGGACTGTCCCCACTCAGTGTCGATGGAAAGAACGCCGATGTTCTTGCAGCCCAGATCCGTGATGGCGATATCAGCGGAAGTAGCGGTCTCTACAGAGATAACCGTGTTGTTCCTGAAGATGTAGTCGCCGATGCTGGAGTAATCAGCATGGGAGGAGGAGGGGCTGATGTTTACATACTGCGCGTCGTTGTATGTAGGAGCCGCAACCATGCACCCGCCGGATGCGAAATGTCCGATCACGCCGTAAATGTCGCTGTCGGAAACGATCTCAGCCGCAACGACTGCCGCCTCGTCGGTATCGTTGGCATCGTCGT
>CALWAW010000038.1 GCA_944375845.1 uncultured Lachnospiraceae bacterium | reverse complement strand
AACCGGCTGCTGGAGCAGGCGGGGGAGCCTCTTCACCCGTAAACAGGCGGCGCCATTGTGGCTGCCTCCTATGAGACGGGGATTCCCGGCGTGTTCGCCTGCGGCACCGCCCTCCACGTCCAAGATCTGGTGGACAACGTAAGCCGGGAGGGAGAGCAGGCGGGACTTGCGGCGGCGGAATATATCCGCGGCAGGGCGTCCTCGGGGCCCGCGGTCACGGTGACAGCCGGAGAGGGGATCTCCTACGTGCTCCCCCAGAGGCTGAAGCTTTCCGACATCATGGCGGACCGGGTCCGGCTCAAATTCCGTCCGTCGGGAAGGCTTAAGGAGGCGCGCATGGAGCTTGTTCTGGGGAATCAGATCCTGGGAACGGCGAGAAAACGGTATCTGGAGCCCGCCGTCATGGAAACGGCGGGGCCGAAGCTTCTGGAGGGGCTTAAAGGGAAGGCCGCGCCGGGGGACCGGCTTAAGCTTCGGCTTTCGGAAGGAGGGATGGAGCATGAAGAGAGCAGAGCTTGACTGCATCGTATGCCCGGCCAGCTGCCGCATCACCGTGGAGCTTTCAGAGGAGGGAAGGGTGGTTTCCGTATCCGGAAACGGATGCAGGCGGGGAGCGCAGTACGCCGGGACGGAGCTTACCGCGCCTGTGCGCATGGTGACGGGGACGGTTCCCGTGGAGGGCGGCTTGATCAAGCGGCTTCCGGTGGTCACCTCAGCCCCCGTGCCGAAGGGGCGGATTTTTGACGTGATGAAGGAAATTCATCATATTCATGTTTGCGCTCCCGTGGCTGTTGGTGATATAATAAGAGAAAATCTGTGCGGCCTGGGAGTGGAGCTTAAGGCCGCCAGAACCGTCGGGAGAAAAGGGGAGCCATGAAGGAGAACTGGAGCAGGCAGGTGATTTTGGCCATATCCTCCATGAAGGAGTTTGAAGCCTTTCTCATATCTGAATTTGACTGGGGCGTTTTGATGGAATTTCATCTGGCCCTTCTTTCCGGAATGGTCCGCGAGGCCCACAGGCGGGGGAAGAAGCTCCTCTTTCATCTGGATCTTCTGAAGGGCATATCGGCCGATGAGTTCGGCTGCGAATACGCCTGCCAGAAGCTGATGGCCGACGGCATCATCTCCACCAGGCCCAAGGTGGTGGAGACGGCCAGAAAGAACAGGCGGCTGGCGATTCTGCGCCTGTTCCTCATCGACAGCCGTTCCCTGGAAAAGGGCCTTGCCCTGTGCGGCGCTCTCAGGTCGGATTACGTAGAGCTCCTTCCGGGGATCGCCTGCGGGATCCTGGGCCGTATCCGGGAGCAGACGGACGTGCCCTTTATGTGCGGAGGCCTTCTCCGGTCGCCGGAGGAGATCGAGGCCTGCTTTGAGGCGGGCGCCTGCGCCGTCACCATATCGGACAGGGCGGCGGCGGAAGCTTACAGAAAAAAATACCGGGAGGGATAATTCTTATGGAAACCTATATCATGGCCATCGATCAGGGAACCACCAGCAGCAGGGCGATCCTCTTTGACCGCCATTTGAAGATCGTGGGGAGCGCCCAGAAGGAGTTCACCCAGTTCTTCCCCAAGGCCGGATGGGTGGAGCATGACGCCACGGAGATCTGGCTCAGCGTCCAGGCGGTGATGACGGAGGTGCTGATGAATACCGGCATCGGGCCCGAGCAGGTGGAGGCCATCGGCATCACCAACCAGAGGGAGACGGCGGTGGTCTGGGATAAGAACACGGGAATCCCCGTCTATCACGCCATTGTCTGGCAGTCCAGGCAGACGGCGGACATCTGCGACGACCTGCGCCGGCAGGGCCGTGAGGAGATGATAAAAGAAAAAACGGGGCTTTTAATCGACCCTTACTTTTCGGGAACAAAGATCAAATGGATTCTTGACCATGTGGAGGGGGCGAGAGAAAAGGCCGAAAAGGGCGACCTGATTTTCGGCACCATCGATACCTGGCTTGTGTGGAACCTGTCGGGCGGGGCCGTCCATATCACGGATTACACCAATGCCTCCAGGACCATGCTTTACAATATTTTTGACCTTGAATGGGACCGGGAGCTCCTTGAAATGCTGGACATCCCCGAGGCCATGCTTCCTCAGGTGAAGCCCTCGTCCTGTGTGTATACAAAAACGGCGCCCACCCATTTCTTCAACTGCGAGGTGCCCATCGCGGGCATTGCGGGAGACCAGCAGGCGGCCCTGTTCGGCCATGCCTGCTTTGAACCGGGAATGGCGAAGAATACATACGGCACAGGCTGCTTTATGCTGATGAACACGGGGGAGCGGCCCATCCGCTCCCGTCACGGGATGCTGACCACCATCGCCTGGGGCATCGACGGGCGGGTGGAGTACGCCCTGGAGGGAAGCATCTTTGTGGCGGGGAGCGCCATCCAGTGGCTCCGCGACGGGCTGCAGATGATCCACACGGCGCCTGAGAGCGAGACGGTGGCCCAGGGCGCGCCGGATTCCGGCGGCGTCTACGTGGTCCCCGCCTTTGTGGGCCTGGGCGCCCCCTACTGGGACGACCGGGCCAGAGGAGCGGTGTTCGGCCTCACAAGAGGCACCACGAAGGCCCATTTCGTGCGGGCCACCCTGGAATCTCTGGCGTATCAGACAAAGGACATCATCGACGCCATGCAGGGCGACAGCGGGATCTGCCTTACGGATCTTAAGGTGGACGGCGGCGCGGTGGCCAACAATCTTCTGATGCAGTTCCAGAGCGACCTCCTGGGCGTCCCGGTGGAACGCCCCGCGGTCAACGAGGTGACGGCCCTGGGGGCGGCCTGCCTGGCGGGCCTGGCCGTGGGCTACTGGGACAATAAAGAAGAGGTGGCGAAAAATTATCAGGCGGATTGGATCTTCACTCCTGAAATATCCGGAAAGGAGAGGGAGCGCCTGTACCGTGGATGGCAGCAGGCGGTGAAAGCGGCCTGCGCGTTCCATCCGGAGCAGTAAAGACAGAAGGGAAGCGCCATGGCAAAGCTTGAGGAAAACAGGATCCGGATCTCAGTGAGAAATATGGTGGAATTTCTGCTGCGAAGCGGCGATATCGACAGCCGCAGGCGTGGGAAGAAGGAGCTGGAGGCCATGGCGGCCGGGGCGAGGATCCACAGAAAGCTGCAAAAGCAGATGGGCGCCGGGTATCGGGCGGAGGTCTCTTTAAAATGCAGCTTCCCCACAGAGGATATCGTGATCCAGCTGGAGGGCAGGGCAGACGGCCTCTTTGAGCTGGACGGCGTCCCGGCGGTGGACGAGATCAAGGGGGTATTCTGGGATATTGACAGCCTGGAGGCGCCCCTGCCCGTCCACAGGGCCCAGGCCATGTGCTACGCCTGGATGGCCCTGGAGAGCGGAGCCCTTGAGGATATGGGGGAGGCCGCCCTGCGCCTCACCTATTGCAGCCTTGAGACGGAGGAGGTCCGCTATTTCACCGAAGTCCTGAAAACGGAGGAGATCCGGGCGTATGTGACGGAGCTTCTTGAGCAGTACGGGCGCTGGGGCCATTTCCTCTATGAGCACAGGCAGAGAAGGAACCGGTCCATCAGCTCCCTGGAGTTTCCCTTTCCCTACAGGCCGGGCCAGAGGGATCTGGCGGTGTCCGTTTACAGAGCCGCCGCCCGGGGAAAAAACCTGTTTGTCCAGGCGCCCACGGGGATCGGAAAGACCATGTCGGTCTTATTTCCCTCGGTGAAGGCGGTGGGCGAGGGGCTGGGCGACAAGATCTTTTACCTGACGGCAAAGACAGTCACCAGGACCGTGGCGGAGGAGGCCATGGAGATCCTTCGAGGGAAGGGGCTTTTCGCCTCCAGCGTGACCTTCACGGCAAAGGAAAAGACCTGCCCCATGGCGGAGGAGGGAGAAAGGCCCAGATGCAGGCCCGATCTTTGTCCCCGGGCCCGGGGACATTTCGACCGGATAAACGGGGCGGTTTTCGACTATATCACCAGTCATGACCAGGCGCGCCGGGAGGATATCCTGGAATGGGCGGAGCGCTTTCAGGTGTGCCCCCACGAGCTCACCCTGGATCTCAGCGACTGGATGGATGTGATCATCTGCGACTACAACTATGTCTTTGACCCCAACGTGCAGCTGAGGCGGTATTTTTCCGAGGGGACGGGAGGCGAATACCTGTTTCTGGTGGACGAGGCCCATAACCTGGTGGAGAGGGCCAGGCAGATGTACAGCGCCTCCCTTTATAAAGAGGATTTTCTCAAGGTGCGGGGCCTGGTGAAGCCCTACAGCCCCCGCCTTGAAAAGCGGCTCTCCCGGTGCAACAAGCTGCTTCTGGAAATGAAGCGCGAGAGCGACGGCCCCATGGTGCGGGACAACATCAGCCTTTTCGTGTCGGCGCTCCTTTCCGCTTTCGGGGAAATGGAAAAGTTCCTGGAGGATCACCGCGTCCTGGACGACAACGAGGATTTCGGGAACCTGTATCTGGGCATCCGCCATTTCCTCGCCATGTACGAGCGGATGGACGCCTCCTACAGGATCTATACGGAGCCGGTGGGAAGGGAGTCCTTTCTTTTGCGGCTCTTTTGCGCGAGCCCGGCCTCGAGCCTTGCCTCCTGCCTGGAAAAGGGGGTCAGCGCCGTATTCTTTTCGGCCACCCTGCTTCCGGTCCGGTATTACAAGGAGCTTCTGTGCGGGAACAAGGATGAGTACGCGGTCTACGTGCCGTCGCCCTTCGACCCCGCGAAGCGCCTTCTGGCCGTGGGGCGCGACGTGAGCAGCCTCCTCCGGCGCCGGGGGAGACGGGAATATGAACGGATCGCCGGATATATCCTGACGGCGGCAGCGGCAAAAAAGGGAAATTATCTTGTGTATTTTCCCTCCTACGCATACATGAACGCGGTCTGGGATATTTTAAAGGAGACGGACACCGACGTGGAATTTGAGCTCCAGTCCTCCCGGATGACCGAGGAGGAGAAGGAGCGCTTTTTAGACCGGTTCGGGGAAAACCGGGACCGCTCTCTGGTGGGGCTCTGCGTCATGGGCGGAGTCTTTTCCGAGGGGATCGACCTGAAGGGGGAGCGGCTCATCGGCGTCCTGGTGGTGGGCACCGGGCTGGCCCAGGTCTGTACGGAGCGGGAGATCCTGAAGGGCTGGTTTGAGGATCAGGGAAAGGACGGCTTCGCCTACGCCTACCGTTATCCCGGAATGAACAGGGTTCTTCAGGCGGCGGGACGGGTGATCCGCACGGATACGGACGAGGGCGTCATACTTTTGCTGGATGAACGGTTCCTTTATAGTGAATATCAACGGATGTTTCCCAGGGAGTGGGCGGACCTTTCTGTGACAAATTACAAAAACCTGCCTGAAATCCTTAAGTCCTTCTGGGAAAATGGGAGAAAAATCCAGGGACCGTTTACAAACGGGAACTGATGTGCTATGATGAGGCCAGCATGAGAAATGCAATGAATATAGAAAGGAGACACAAGTATGAAGATCAAGAATGTCAAAAACGTTGAGAAGTTTTTCAAGGTGATCGACGAGTGCAAGGGCAAGGTTGAGCTGGTTACAGATGAGGGTGACAGGCTGAACTTAAAATCCAAGCTGACCCAGTATGTTGCGCTTTCCAGCGTATTTGCGGATCCTACCATTGGAGAGATGGAGCTGATCGCCCATGAGCCCGAGGATGTGCAGAAGCTTGTGATGTTCATGTACGACGGAGAGGTCTGAGGCTTTCCGCTCCCCGGACAGCAGGCTGACAGCACAGTATCCCGCAAGGCGGGTTTCACATAGAGTAAAGAGCTTCGCACCCGGTCCTGCGGCCGGGTGTTTTTTTCGTTTACGCAGACGTAGACAGGAGACCGCGGTTTTTGTATAATGACAGAAGAATAACTGCGTATCAATTCACAGGAGGAGGCCGGAGGATGTATATCACATGTTTGGACCTGGAGGGAGTGCTGGTGCCGGAGATCTGGATCGCTTTTTCAGAGGCCAGCGGGATACCGGAGCTTAAAAGAACGACGCGGGACGAGCCCGACTATGAGAAGCTGATGAACTGGAGGCTGGGGATCTTAAAAGAGCACCGTCTGGGGATCCGGGAGATCCAGCAGGTGATCGGGAAGATCGAGCCCCTTCCCGGAGCCAGGGAATTTCTCGACGAGCTGCGGGCCCATACCCAGGTGGTGATCATCAGCGATACCTTTACCCAGTTCGCTTCTCCGTTAATGAAAAAGCTGGGGTGGCCCACCCTGTTCTGCAATTCCCTGGAGATCGGGCACGATGGAATGATCACAGGCTTTCGCATGAGGATCGCCGATTCCAAGCTCAGCACCGTGCGGGCGCTTCAGTCGATCGGCTATCAGACCATCGCCAGCGGAGACAGCTACAACGACCTGGATATGATAAAGGCCAGCCAGGCGGGCTTTCTGTTTCGCAGCCCGGAGCGGATCCGGCAGGAGAACCCCCATATCCCCGCCTTTGAGACTTATGAGGAGCTGCTGGAGGGAATCCGCCGCACAATGGGCGAGGAGTACTGACCGGAGGCTTGCAGCTTAAAAAATACACAAAAATCTGCCTTTATTTTTCTTCAAAATTGGTTAATCTTCAAACAGTATGTGTGTTATAATACGGGTGTAACAGGAAGGAGATTTACTGAATCCACTTAACAGTGTTTCCCAGCGGAAAGCCGCTAAGGGGTCAGCAATCAGTTTTTTGGAGGAAAAGACAAATGAATACTTTGAAAGCTGAAAAGAGGACCATGGACACAAAGGCAAAGAAGCTCAGACGGGAGGGCTACGTTACCGGCAATCTGTTCGGCAAGGAGATCGAGGGCTCCATTCCGGTCAAGATGACAAGGAAGGACGTGGACCGGCTGCTCAAGACCAGTGGAAAGGGAAGCCAGATCATGCTGGACGTGGAGGGAAAGACCTACGACGCGCTGATCAAAGAGGTGGATTTTAACCCCCTGAAGGGCCAGGTGGACGAGATTGATTTCCAGGCTCTGGTACAGGGCGAGAAGGTTCATTCCGTGGCGGAGGTATTCCTTCTGAATCACGAAAAGACAGAGGGCCTGGTACAGCTTCTGATCCATGAGATCTCCTACAAGGCCACCCCCGACGCGCTGGTGGACCGGGTAGAGATCGATATGAGCAAGCTGAGGGTTGGCGACAGCGTCAAGGTGAAGGATCTGGAGATGGCGTCTCATCCGGGCGTTGAGCTTAAGACAGACCCCGAGGCCGTGGTGGTGGAGGTTACAGAGCTTCCCAGCCAGCCTGCCGACGCCGACGCTTCTGAGGACGCGGCAGAGGAAGCATAAAAACAGACCGGAGACCTCCGGTGAAGAAAAAGCCCCGCAGGACAGAGCCTGCGGGGCTTTTGCGGTACGTTGGGTTATTTATATTTTTCCTCACAGTAGGCGCAGCGGTAAACCTGCTTTTCCTCATCGGCCAGCAGGAAGATATGGGGGATCTCCTGCTCGATGGAGGTGATGCAGCGCGGATTCTTGCACCGGATCACGTTCACCAGTTTCTTGGGAAGGCTGACCCTGCGCTTTTCCACGATCTTTTCATCTTTTATGATGTTCACGGTGATGTTGTGGTCGATGTAGCCCAGAACGTCCAGGTCCACCACGTCCAGCCCGCCCTCGATCTTCAGAATGTCCTTGCGGCCCATTTTATTGCTCCGGGCGTTCTTGATGATGGCCACCTGGCAGTCCAGCTTGTCCAGCTTCAGGTATTTGTAGATATCCATGCTTTTTCCGGCCTGGATATGGTCAAGGACGATGCCGTTTTTCAGTCCGCCGATATTTAACATATTTTCGCATCCTTTCTATAGAATATACTATCAGTCCACCGTGATGCCCAGAAGGGTCAGGATCAGGGCCATGCGGATATAGACGCCGTACTGGGCCTGCTTGAAATAGGCGGCCCTGGGATCGTCGTCCACCTCCACCGAGATTTCGTTGACGCGGGGAAGGGGATGGAGGATGCACATATCCTCCTTGGCGTTCGTCAATTTGGATTTATCCAGGATGTAGCAGTCCTTCATGCGGATGTATTCCTCTTCATTGAAGAAGCGCTCCCGCTGGACGCGGGTCATGTAGAGGATATCCAGGGAGGGCATGGCCGTATCCAGGTCGCGGACCTCCTCGTAGGGGATGTGGTTCGCGTCCAGGACGCTTTCGCGGATGTAGCTGGGAACACGAAGCTCCTCCGGGGAAATCAGCACAAAGCGGATACCCGGATAGCGGACCAGGGCGTTGATCAGGGAGTGGACGGTGCGGCCGAATTTCAGATCGCCGCAAAGTCCCACGGTCATGTTGTCAAGACGTCCCTTTAAGGAGCGGATCGTCAGAAGATCCGTCAGGGTCTGGGTGGGATGCTGGTGGCCGCCGTCACCGGCGTTGATCACGGGGATCCCGGATTTGGAGGCCGCCACCATGGGAGCGCCCTCCTTGGGATGACGCATGGCGCAGATATCCGCGTAGCAGGAGATCACCCGGATGGTATCGGAAACGCTCTCGCCCTTGGAGGCGGAGCTGGAATCGGCAGAAGAAAAACCAAGGACGCTGCCTCCTAAGTTGAGCATGGCTGCCTCAAAGCTTAAACGGGTGCGGGTACTTGGTTCATAAAATAACGTGGCGAGTTTTTTGCCTTTGCAGGCGGAAGCATATTTGGCGGGATGAGCTTCGATATCAGAAGCCAGATCCATCAGATGATCCAGTTCATCCACGGAAAAATCCAGAGGGCTCAATAGATGTCGCATGTGTGATTTTCCTCCTTTTTCTTTTGTATCAGTATATACGAAAAGACAAAATTGCGCAATATATCCGTAGACAAAATCTGCGATTTTTTGTAGAGTATAAGTAAGGCTGGCCATGGGGCCGGACGGAGCTTGCATCGGACATCGAGGGGTGAAAATGAAGAGAAAAAGGATCGGCGGAGGGAAACGGA
>CALWAW010000037.1 GCA_944375845.1 uncultured Lachnospiraceae bacterium | reverse complement strand
TTTGAAGAGTATGAGGAGCTTCTGTTTTCGGCCATCGCAAGGCTCCGCCCGGAAGCTGTAATCCACAGGATCACCGGCGACGGGCCCAAGCGGCTTCTTCTGGCTCCCTTATGGAGCGGAAACAAGCGGGAGGTGCTAAACCGGTTGAGCCGGGATATGAAGGCGGCCGGGCTTTTACAAGGAATGGATTTTAAGGAGGTATGACCATGGGAAATTCAGCGAGAGAAGCATGCAATGAACAAAAGGGAAGAACCATTGTAAGGAACCTGGAGCGGCGGCATTTTGACGCCTGGTACTGCGCCACGAAGGAGGAGGCCTGTTCCCTGGCCCTTAAGCTGATACCGGAGGGAGCCTCCGTCTCCTGGGGCGGCTCCATGACCATCCGCGATATCGGCCTTACAGAGGCCCTGAAGAAGGGAAATTACCGGGTCATCGACCGGGACGAGGCCAGAACCGAGGAGGAGAAGAAAAAGGCGTATCTTGACGCCTTTGACGCGGACTTTTACCTTGCCAGCGTCAACGCCCTCAGCGAGGATGGCGTGCTGGTCAACATCGACGGAAACGGAAACCGGGTGGCGGCCATGGCCTACGGCCCCCGGAATGTGCTTCTGGTGGCGGGGCTCAACAAGGCGGCAAAAACGGCGGAGGAAGCCGTAAGCCGTGCCAGGAATGTGGCGGCGCCCATGAACCAGCACCGCTTTGACCACAAAACGCCATGCATGACAACGGGAACCTGTGAAAACTGCCTTTCCCCCGACTGCATCTGCAACCAGATCCTGATCACCAGGAACGCGAGCCCCAAAGGGCGCATCAAGGTGATTTTAGTGGGAGAGGAGCTGGGGTTTTAGAGGAACAGAAAAAGAATAAAAAAACACCTTCATTTTGGCCATTGGATTCTAAAATGAAGGTGTTTTTATTTGAATGAGAAATGTGACAGACTGCCGTAAGTCTTACAGATTTTGACAGAATCCTCAGAACTTGCCAGAGTATTATCCTTCGCGGCGCATATAATAAGCGTGTAACAAACAACAACCGAAAAGGAGGTGCTTCACATGTCTGGAAAGAACACAGGAAGCAATCAGGTCAACGTACCTGAGGCCAGAGAGGCCATGGACCGTTTTAAGATGGAAGTGGCCAACGAGCTGGGCGTACCGTTAAAGAATGGCTATAACGGCGATCTCACCTCTTACCAGAACGGTTCCGTAGGGGGCTATATGGTTAAGAAGATGATCGAGGAGCAGGAGAAGCAGATGGCCGGCAAATAAATCGCCATTTCTAAGCTTCTAAAACGGGAGCAAATACTCCTGTGAAGAGAGTGTCGCAGAATCATCCGATCAGATGATCAGGCGACACTCTCTTTCTGTTTAAGAATATGGTCTGTGAAAAAGCAGTTCTTGAAACCTGTATTTTTCAATGCTATACTGGCACTATAAAACCCGAAGGAGTCCGGCTATGAAAAGCAGTAAGAAAAAAAATCCCGTATCCGTCTGCATCGATCACGTGTCCAGCTGCATGGGCCCTGTGATCCCCGTACTGATCGCAGGCGGTCTTGTGAAGCTCCTGGTGGTGATCCTCACCATGACGGGGCTCATGGCGGAGGGGACGACCACGGAGATCGTTCTCTCGCTCATCGGGGACGCGCCCCTCTATTTCCTTCCCTTTCTGGTGGCCTACAGCGCCTCGGTGCACTTTCATGTGAATACGGTGCTGGCGCTGGCCTCCGTAGGGGCCATGATGAGTCCCGACTTTGTGGAGCTGGTGGCCTCGGGCAAAAGCCTCGCCTTTGCCGGGCTTCCTCTTGTGGGGGCCGAATACGCCTACAGCACCATCCCCATCATCCTTCTGGTGGCCGCCATGATCTATATTGAGCGGGCGGTCCACCGGCTTATGCCGCGGGTGCTGGACGACATTCTCTCGCCCCTTGTGATCCTTCTGGTATCGTCGCTGGCGGGGCTTCTTCTCATCGGCCCTCTGGGCACGCTGATCGGGAACCTGCTCTCAAGCGGCATGGCCTGGCTCCAGGTTCATTCCCCTGTGGCCGCCTGGGCTGTGTTCGCCGCCATCCTGCCCCTTCTGGTGGCCACCGGAATGCATTGGGTCTTTGTGGCGGTGGCCCTGGCCGATCTGGGCGCTTCCGGGGTGGACGGAGGAATCATGGTCTCCTTCTTTATCCTGAGCCTGGCCCAGTCGGGGGCCTGCCTGGCCGTGTTCCTGCGCTCTAAGGCGGCCTCCGTGAAAAAGCTGGCCTTAAGCTGCGCCCTGACCGTGTTCCTCACCGGCGTCTCGGAGCCGCCCATCTTCGGAATCACCCTAAAGTACAAAAAGCCGCTGGTGACGGCCATGCTGGGCGCGGCCATCGCCGGGGCCTTCCAGGGCCTTGTCACCATCCACTGCTATGTGTACGCCTTCCCGGGGGTTCCCTCCTGCCTGATGTTTTCAAGCGCCGCAGAGCCGGGAAACCTGGCGAAGGCCATGATCGCCGCCGCCATCGCCTTTGGCGCAGCCTTCCTCCTCACCTTTCTTTTCGCGGGCAAATGTGAAGAAACAGGAGATGAAATACTTGATTGAAACGGCGATCCATACTATAATAAAGCAAGCGCATCAAAACGGGATTTATTCCACAGTGTAAGGAGCTAAAATGAGAGTAATCGCAGGGACGGCAAGGCGCCTCCCCTTAAAAACCCCCGAGGGCCTGGACACCAGGCCCACCACGGACCGGATCAAGGAGACACTTTTCAACATCATCCAGAGCGATGTGGGCGGAAGCCGCTTCCTGGATCTTTTCTCGGGCAGCGGGGCCATCGGGATCGAGGCCTTAAGCCGCGGCGCGGCGGAGTGCGTTTTCGTGGAGAACCGGCGCAGGGCGGCGGACTGCATCCGCGAGAACCTGGCCTTTACGCATCTGGAGGAGGACGCGGTGGTGCTGGAGTGCGACGCGCTGACGGCCATCGGCCGCCTGGAGGACAGCAGAAGCGAGGTCTTTGACCTGATTTTCATGGATCCGCCCTACGGCGAAGAACTGGAAAAGCAGGTGCTTCTGGCGCTGTGCCATTCCCGCCTGGTGGACGAGATGAGCCAGATCATTGTGGAGGCGGCCCTCGATACGGATTTTTCCTATGTGGAGGACACCATATTCCGGGTGGTAAGGGAAAAGCGGTATAAAACCAACAAGCATGTGTTTATTACCATGAAGGAACAGTGAGGGGGCGCGCGTTATGAGAAGAGCCGTGTATCCGGGCAGCTTCGACCCGGTCACCTTGGGGCATCTTGACATTATCAGACGCTCCTCTCAGATGGTGGACGAGCTGATTGTCGGCGTTTTGAACAACAGCTCTAAAAATCCATTGTTTTCTGTGGCGGAACGTGTTAAGATGTTAGAGGAAGTGACCTGTGGGCTTTCCAATGTTACCGTCTGTTCCTTTGACGGGCTCCTGGTGGATTTTGCCAGGCAGCGGGGAGCGCAGATCGTAATCCGCGGCCTTCGCGCCATCACGGATTTTGAATATGAGCTTCAGATGTCCCAGACCAACAGGATCATGTGTCCTGAGCTGGACACCATCTTCCTGACCACGGACTTAAGGTACGCATACCTAAGCTCCAGCACGGTCCGCGAGGTGGGGCGCTACGGCGGCGATCTTTCAGCCTTTGTGCCGGAGCGGATCCTTGGGCAGGTCTATCAGAAGTTTCACGAAAAATGAGATATTGGAGGAAATCGGTTATGACCAGGATTGAACAGCTTATCAGCGAGATCGAGGAATACATAGACGGGTGCAAGGCGCAGCCCTTCACCAACAACAAAAAGATCATCGTAGATAAGGACGAAATGGAAGAGCTTCTTGTGGAGCTCCGCCTGCGTATTCCCGACGAGATCAAGAAATACCAGAAGATCATCAGCAACAAGGAGGCCATCCTGGCTTCCGCCCAGGAAGAGGCTGATAAGACCGTATCCTCGGCGCGCTCCGAGGCGGATGGCATCCTTGCCGACGCCCAGGCCCAGGCCGCGGGGATCGTTGAGGAATCCCAGCAGCATTCCGCCGAGATGGTCAGCGAGCACGAGGTCATGCAGCAGGCCTATCAGCAGGCGAATCAGGTGGTGGACGAGGCCAGCGCCCAGGCGCAGAAGCTGGTGGACGACGCGGTGAACGATTCCGACAATATCCGCGAGGGCGCCATCCGCTACACCGACGAAATGCTTGGAAGCCTCCAGACCATTATCCAGAAAGCCATGGAGCAGATCGGCGAGCGGTACGATTCCATGATGTCCTCCCTCCAGTCCACTTACGAGGTGGTGACAGGAAACCGAAACGAGCTTCAGCTTCCCGCCGGTGAGGCCGCCGCGGCCTCCGAGGGCAAAAAGGACGAACTGAATACAGATATGCTTGGTTAAAAGAGAACTGGCGGAGGGTGCCGATGGGCGCCCTCCTTTTTGTTTGCGGCCGCCTAGAGGAGGGCGAGGACCAGAAGAAAGGTAAGGGCCGCCTGGCCCGCCTTGGACGCCAAATAGAAAAG
>CALWAW010000036.1 GCA_944375845.1 uncultured Lachnospiraceae bacterium | reverse complement strand
TGCAGTTAAACGAGGCCTGCTCCTCGGGCTGCGGCTCCTTCATCGAGACCTTCGCCAAGTCCTTAAACTACAGCGTGGAGGATTTCGCGAAGGAGGCCCTCTTCGCGCCCAACCCCATCGACCTGGGGACCCGCTGCACCGTATTTATGAACTCCAACGTAAAGCAGGCCCAGAAGGAGGGGGCCACGGTGGCCGATATTTCCGCCGGCCTGGCCTACTCCGTCATCAAGAACGCATTATATAAGGTAATCAAAATCACCAGCGCAAAGGATCTGGGCAAACGGGTGGTGGTGCAGGGCGGCACCTTCTATAATGACGCCGTGCTGAGAAGCTTCGAGCGGATCGCGGGCTGCGAGGCCGTGCGTCCCGACATCGCCGGAATCATGGGCGCCTTCGGCGCGGCCCTGATCGCCAGGGAGCGGTACACCCCCGGAAGGGAGACCACCATGCTCCCCATGGAAAAGATCTTAAGCCTCACCTACGACACCAGAATGGCCCGCTGCAAGGGCTGCACCAACAGCTGCCTCTTAACCATCAACCGGTTCTCCGGCGGACGGCAGTTTATTTCCGGAAACCGCTGCGAGCGGGGCCTGGGCAAGGAAAAAAACAAGGAAAACATTCCCAATCTGTTTGATTACAAATACAAAAGGGTGTTCGGTTACGAGTCCCTGACGCCGGACATCGCCCCCAGGGGAACGGTGGGCATCCCCCGTGTCCTCAATATGTACGAGGATTATCCCTTCTGGGCCGTCTTTTTTAAAGAGCTTGGCTACCAGGTGGTCTTATCGCCCCAGTCCACAAGAAGAATCTATGAGCTGGGCATCGAGTCCATCCCCAGCGAGTCGGAGTGCTATCCTGCCAAGCTGGCCCACGGCCACGTGACCTGGCTGATCCGCCAGGGGATCAAGTTCATCTTTTATCCCTGCGTTCCCTACGAGCGCAACGAGACGCCCGACGCCCAGAACCATTACAACTGCCCCATCGTCACCTCCTACGCGGAAAACATCAAGAACAACGTGGAGGAGCTGGCTGAAGAGAACGTGCGGCTTTTAAACCCCTTCATGGCCTTTACCGACGAAAAGATCCTGGAGGACCGTCTGGCGGAGGTGTTCACAAAGGAAGAAAACATTCCCGAGGAGGAGGTCCGCGCCGCCGCGAAAAAGGCCTGGGAGGAGCTTCTGGCCTGCCGCCGCGATATTGAAAAGAAGGGCGAGGAGACCTTAAAATATCTGGAGGAGACCGGCCGCCACGGCATTGTGCTGGCGGGCCGCCCCTACCATGTGGACCCCGAGATCAACCACGGGATCCCGGAGCTCATTACCTCCTACGGCATCGCCGTTCTGACCGAGGACTCCGTCTCCCATCTGGGCCAGGTGGAGCGGCCGCTGATCGTAATGGACCAGTGGATGTACCATTCCCGCCTCTACCGGGCCGCCAACTTTGTAAAGACCAGGGACGACCTGGACCTGATCCAGTTAAACTCCTTCGGCTGCGGCCTGGACGCCGTCACCACCGACCAGGTGAACGACATCCTCACCGGCTCCGGAAAAATCTACACGGTGCTCAAGATCGACGAGGTCAACAACCTGGGGGCCGCCAGGATCCGCGTCCGTTCCCTGATCGCCGCCCTGCGGGTGCGAAGGGAGCGGCATATCGAGCGGAAGATCGTCTCCTCCGCCTATACCCGCGTGGAGTTTACCAAGGAGATGCGCAAGGATTACACGATCCTCTGCCCGCAGATGAGCCCCATCCATTTCGATATTCTGGGCCCTGCCCTTTCCTCCTGCGGCTATCATGTGGAGGTATTGCAGAACAGCACCCGCTCCTCCGTGGACGTGGGACTCCAATACGTGAACAACGACGCCTGCTACCCCTCTCTGATCACCGTGGGCCAGATCATGGAGGCCCTGCTTTCGGGCAAATATGACCTGAACAAGACGGCGGTGTTCATGAGCCAGACCGGCGGCGGCTGCCGCGCCTCCAACTATGTGGGCTTTATCCGCCGCGCCCTGCGGCGGGCCGGTATGCCCCAGGTTCCCGTGATCTCCTTAAGCGCCCAGGGCCTTGAGACCAACTCCGGCTTCTCCTTCACCCTGCCGATGTTGATCAAGGCCATGCAGGCCGTGGTCTACGGGGACATCTTCATGCGGGTGCTCTACCGGATGCGCCCCTATGAGGTGACGCCCGGCTCCGCCAACGAGCTTCACATGAAATGGCAGCAGCGCTGCATCGACGACCTGACAAAGCGCCGGGTATCCATGAGCCGGTTCAAAAAGAATGTGCGGGCCATCATCCGCGATTTTGACGCGCTCCCCATCCACGAGGATATGAAAAAGCCCCGTGTGGGCATCGTGGGCGAGATTCTGGTGAAGTTCTCGCCTCTGGCAAACAATTACCTGGTGGATCTTCTGGAGGCCGAGGGCGCCGAGGCCGTCATGCCCGACCTGATGGACTTCCTGCTCTACTGCTTCTACAATACAAACTTCAAGGCGAAAAACCTGGGCTTTAAAAGCTCCACGGCAAAGCTGTGCAATATGGGCATCTCTCTTCTGGAATACTTCCGCAAGACGGCCCGTGAAGAGCTGAACGCCAGCCGCCACTTCCTGCCCCAGGCAAGGATCGAGAGCCTGGCCGAAATGGCCGACCCCTTCGTCTCCCTGGGCAATATGACCGGCGAGGGATGGTTCCTCACCGGCGAGATGCTGGAGCTGATCCATACCGGAACCACCAACATCGTGTGCACCCAGCCCTTCGGCTGCCTGCCCAACCACATCGTGGGCAAGGGCGTCATCAAGGAGCTGCGCCGCCAGTATCCTGAATCCAATATCATCGCCGTGGACTATGACCCCGGCGCCAGCGAGGTAAACCAGTTAAACAGAATCAAGCTGATGCTGGCCACCGCGCAGAAGAATTTAAAGAGCCGCCCCTGATACAGAGGCGGCTTCTTCTATGCCTGTTCCCGGCTTTCATATATTTTTTTCATCACCTTATCATCCAGTTTGTAGAAGGTGAGGATCAGTGCTCCTAATAAGATTCCTCCCGCCGCTCCCAGCGTCATCAGCAGCGTCAGGTTTGTGCCAAAGCCCGGAGGAGGCGCTGCTCCGTTCTTATATCCAATCGCAGCCAGCCCAAACCCAGAAAGCGCGCCGCCTAAAACTGCGGCACAGCGGATCGCCCCGCCTCCCAGCGAAATGATAAATCCTCTTGTATGGACTCCCTTTGTGTACTCATTGTAATCAGCGATCTCATTCATAAACGCCGGGATCATCGCGCCGGAGAAAATAGAGCAGAACGAATGGATCGCCATCAGCACCATAAAAATCCGCATGTCTGCCCCAATGAAATTGATTGCCAGAATACAGGCCGCAGAAACTACGCTGGAGGCCAGGAACATTCTTTTCTTGCCGAAGCGCCCTGCAAATCCCCTGGCAAAGGAGTACCCGATCAGAGCCGTAACTGTCATCACCGTCAGGTAAACGCTGATCCATCCCTCGTTTCCCGCCACATGTTTGAAATAATAAATGATCAATGTCGGGAACATCGTAGAGATCGCCTCACGGAATGTAACAGCCAGAAAAAATACGACCATCGGCTGATTGACCGAGCGCAGGAATTCCTTTAAGCCCGCTTTTTTTCCTGCGGCCCTCCGCTCCGTTTTCCCATTGTCATATTTTCTGGTTACGCGGGCACTGATCAGGATCCCCGCAACCATTATGACCGCATAGACCACTGCCGATACCATATAACCCGTCCTGATATCCGGGAACGGGCGCAGCAGCTTTTCACCGCAATAGCTGAATACCAGCCCGGCGGCACTCCCCAGCTGTGAGGAGGCGGCCGTAAGCGCCACATTATCGGCAGAATTTCTGGAAATCGGGCCCACCAGTGAACGGTAGCCTACCCACATCAGATTATATCCGATATACGCCAGGAAGTAAAAAATAACAAATACAGCAATATTCCCGGCCGGCGGCAACTGAAAATCACAGAAAAAAATCACAAAGCCGACAGCGCATAAAACGGCGCCCACTATCATCCACGGCCGGTATGCCCCGCCGGGGAGCCGGAGCCTGTCAACCAGGATCCCGGCCCCCACCATGCTGATCCCTTCAAACCACTGCAAAACGGTATAGATCACCGCCGCCGTCGCCGTAGGGATACGAAGGACATCCGTCATATAATACATCAGATAGTAAGCGATAAAAAACAGGAAAAATGTAAACCCGAATTCTCCGGCTCCATACCCGTAAAGGAACTTTTTGCTGTAACCGGATCCTCTCATATGTTACTCCGTCTTTTTCGCCTTCTTGGCACGATACTCATCGAGCTCCTTCTCATTTACCCTGTAGAATACAAAGCATACGCAGGCCAGGGCACAGACGATGATAGGGCCGACCACCATCAGGTTCATAATGCTGTTTAAAATACCTTCTGTCATTTCCATTCCCGTTTTATAGCCGACTGCCGCCAGGCCGAAAGAGGAAATCATGGTAGAAATAACAGCCGCAAGGCGGATAGTGGTGCCTGCAATCGACTGCGTGAACGCGCGGGCAGAGCCCTCGCCCCGCATTTCCTGATAGTCTGCCAGGTCATTGGCAAAGGCGGGAAGCAGAACACCGGCAAAGGTGCCGAAAAATCCGATCAGCGCATAGACAATCAGGAACCCAGCCGCGTTGGCACCCACCAGGCGCATTACCAGATAGAGAGCCGCACAGATTGCCGTGCTGACAATGTACACCGTCTTTTTGCTCTTAAGCAGAGAGAATACCGGCTTAACGGCCAGTGCTCCCAAAAAGGCCGTAACGGAATATACGGTCACGGCATACCCCATAACCGCGGGATTATCCAGGACATAGGTCGTAAAATAGCTGAGCAATGCCATAAAGAAGCCGGACTGGGCAGTTCCCAATGTCATCGCGATAAAATAGGGGATCATCGGCCCTTTAAGGGATTTTAACATCGTCATCACACCGACCTTTTCCGCCTTTTTTGCGGCGGTGGCCTCTGCCGTGTTCTTCTGCGCCGTCATGGGCTTATCATACTTTTTTGTAATCGCCAGCATAACGATGGAGCCGATACAAATCAGTACGCAGTAGGTAAGCATGGTCAGCCCGTATTCCTGGCCTGAAAAAGCCCAGAAGCCAAGCACCGCCGCATTGATCAGCCCATAGATGATGCCGCCCAGAGAGGAACCGGCCTGGGCTGAACCGGCCAGCGCCACTGCGTCATCCGATGTTTTGGACATAGGGCCCACGACTGCACGGCTTGCCGTCCACATGGCATTGTAGCCGAAGGACTGGAGGATATAGGCAACCAGAAATACAGGAACGCCAACAGCCGCAGGAAGGTTCAGGTTTGTAAACATCAGGGTCGCGAAAATCGTCGTCAGCACCGCGCCGATCGCGATCCAGGAACGGTATTTACCCATTCTGAGACATGTAGCGTCAATAATGGTCCCCGCAAAGATCATCGTCAGCACCTTGATCCACTGCGTCGCCGAATAAATGACAGCCGCCACATAAGGGTTGAAGCCCAATACGTCTGTCAGGAAAAACAGCAGGAAATACGCCTGCAGCATCAAATAGAAAGAATAGGAAAACAGGCCGCCAAAACCGTATCCATATCTTTCATACCATTTTAACGTCATTTTAGACTCTTTCATTTGTAGACCTCCTTACTATTGGCGAACCAGCGAAGCGATCAGACCCATGACCATCGCTTCTCTTTTCTCAGTCTCCTCCTCGGGGATTGGGAGCCTGAGCCTTGCCGCCAGCTCTTTAAGCCCTTCGGGGTATTTTGTCAAATCCACCTTTTTATCCTGCTCCGACATCTTCTCCCCTCCTTTTATACACGATACTCACGCACAAAATCACAGACCGCCTTTACGTTTTCCGGATTTGCGTCATTCTTAAAGGATACCATCTTATCCTGGCAGAGAATAAAGCCGCCGTCCTTGCCCAGCTCGTCACATAACAGCTTTGCCCTGTCAAGACACTGCTTCTTTGTCCCCTGTCCCAGCAGGTTGACTGGCATACCTCCCATGATCGCGCAATTAGGAAGCGCCTTGCGGA
>CALWAW010000035.1 GCA_944375845.1 uncultured Lachnospiraceae bacterium | reverse complement strand
TGGATAATTTTACTTTTTACAGCCCAACCTATTTTGTGTTCGGAAAGGACACTGAAAAAGAGGCCGGCCACTATGTGAAGCGGTTCGGCGGCACCAAGGTGCTGCTCCATTACGGCGGCGGCAGCGTAGTCCGCTCGGGCCTTCTGGACCGGGTCAAGGCCTCCCTTGACGAGGCGGGCATCGCCTATGCAGAGCTGGGCGGCGTGAAGCCCAACCCCAGAAGCGGGAAGGTCTACGAGGGCATTGAGCTTTGCCGTAAGGAAAACGTGGACTTTATCCTGGCGGTGGGCGGCGGAAGCACCATCGATTCCTCCAAGGCAATCGCCGTGGGCGTGCCCTACGAGGGCGATTTCTGGGATTTCTTTTCCGGAAAGGCCGAAGTGGAAAAGGCCCTTCCCGTGGCCTCTGTCCTGACCATCGCGGCGGCGGGCAGCGAGGGCAGCTGGGGCGCCGTCATCACCCATGAGGACGGCATGTACAAGAGAGCCTACAACTGCGAGAAGATGAGGCCGGTGTTCGCCATCATGAACCCGGAGCTTACCATGACCCTTCCTCCTTATCAGACGGCCAGCGGCTGTACCGATATCATGGCCCATGTGTTTGAGCGCTACTTCACCAACACAAAGGACGTGGAGATCACCGACAGGCTCTGCGAGGCCATTTTAAAGACCATCATCAAGGAGCTTCCGAAGGTCCTTGAAAACCCCAACGACTACGAGGCCAGGGCCAATATCATGTGGGCGGGCACTCTGGCCCATAACGATATCTGCGGCGTAGGCCGCGAGCAGGACTGGGCAAGCCATAACCTGGAGCACGAGCTTTCCGCCCTTTACGACTGCGCCCACGGCGCGGGCCTGGCGGTGATGTTCCCCGCCTGGATGACCTACGTGATGCACCACGACGTGGCCCGGTTCGCCCGGTTCGCCGTGCGGGTGTGGGGCTGCGAGATGGACTTCGACCACCCTGAGCTTACGGCGAAGGAGGGCATCGCCAGGACAAAGGCCTTCTTTCATTCCATCGGAATGCCCACCTCCTTTGAGGAGCTGGGAGCGAAGGAAGAGGATATCCCGAAGCTTCTGGAAACGCTCCAGATCGAAGGCCGCACCGAGGGCTTCTTTATGAAGCTGGGGCCTAAGGAGTGCGAGGAGGTCTACAGGCTGGCCTGCGCTTCTCACCAGTAAGGCGGCCGATTGGGGGAGAACATGGAAAATTTTGATTTTTACGCGCCGACAAAAATCCTCTTTGGCCGGGGAAAGTCGGCCTCCCTTATGGGAGAGATGAAGCCCTTCGGCAAGCGGGTGCTGATGGTTTACGGCGGCGGCAGCATCAGGAAAAACGGGATCTACGACACCGTAAAGGGCCTGCTGGCGGAAAACGGCTTTGAGGTGCGCGAGCTTTCCGGCGTCACGCCCAATCCCAGGATCGAAAAGGTCCGGGAGGGGGTCGCGGCGGTCCGGGAATGGGGCGCGCAGATGATCCTGGCGGTGGGCGGCGGAAGCACCGTCGATTGCAGCAAGGTGATCGCGGCGGGAAGCGTCTATGAGGGCGACCCCTGGGAACTGGTGAAGAACCCCTCCCTCATTCAGGGGGCCCTTCCGGTGTTTGTGGTGCTGACCATGTCGGCTACCGGCTCCGAGATGAACCCTACGGCGGTGATCACGAATCCTGAGACAAAGGAAAAGCAGGGAGTCCACAGCAGCTTCCTCTTTCCCAGGGCCTCGGCGCTGGATCCTTCCTGCCTTTACACCCTTCCGCCCATTCAGACCGCCTCGGGCGTGGCGGACACCATGTCCCATGTGTTCGAAGAATATTTTAAGGCGACGGAGGATACTTACGTTCAGGACAAGCTCTGCGAGGGGCTTTTAAAGACCTGCATCAAGTGGGGGCCCGTGGCTCTCACGGAGCCGGAAAACTATTCTGCCCGGGCGAACCTGATGTGGGCGGCCACCATGGCCTTAAACGGCCTTTGCGCCTGCGGAAAGGCGGGAAAATGGTCCTGTCACGCCATGGCCCACCAGCTGGGGGCCTGGTACGACGTGACCCACGGCGCGGCGCTGGCGGTCATTACGCCCGCGTGGATGCGCTATATCCTGTCGGAGGACACCGTGGAGCGGTTCGCCGATTACGCGGTCAACGTGTGGGGCTTTTCCAGGGATCAGGACGCCTTCACCCTGGCCAGCATGGGCATTGACGCCACGGAGCAGTTTTTCATGGACTGCGGCCTTCCCACCCATCTTTCCGAGCTGGGCGTGGGAGAGGAGCACTTTGACGAGATGGCCCGGGCGGCGGTCCCTTACGCGAATCTGGACACCATGGCCTACGTGCCCTTAAAGGCGCAGGATGTGGCCGCCATATACCGTTCCTGCTTATAACAGACAGAGAGGAGACTGAAAGAACATGGAGCACAGCTACAAACCGGATACGATATGCGTGCAGAGCGGCTGGAAGCCGAAAAAGGGGGAGCCCAGGGTGCTTCCCATCTACCAGAGCACGACCTTTAAATATGACAGCAGCGAGCAGATGGCGCGGCTTTTCGACCTGGAGGACGAGGGCTATTTTTACACCCGTCTCCAGAACCCCACAAACGACGCCGTCGCTCAGAAGATCTGCGAGCTGGAGGGCGGCGTGGCCGCCATGCTGACCTCTTCGGGCCAGGCCGCGACCTTTTATTCCATCTTCAACGTGGCCCAGGCGGGAGATCACGTGATCAGCTCGGCGGCCATATACGGCGGCTCCTCCAACCTGTTTACCGTGACCCTGAAAAAGCTGGGGATCGATTTTACCCTGGTGGATCCGGAAATCTCTTCGGAGGATCTGGAAAAGGAGTTCCGCCCCAACACCAAGGCGGTGTTCGGAGAGAGCATTTCCAATCCCTCCCTGGTGGTTCTGGATATTGAAAAGTTTGCGAAGGCGGCCCACGCCCACGGCGTGCCGCTGATCATCGACAACACCTTCGCGACGCCCATCAACTGCCGTCCCTTTGAGTTCGGCGCCGATATCGTCACCCATTCCACCAGCAAATACATGGATGGCCACGCCATGTGCGTAGGCGGCTGTATCGTGGACAGCGGGAACTTCGACTGGATGGCCCATAAGGATAAGTTCCCCGGCCTTACGGCTCCCGACCCCTCCTACCACGGCCTGGTCTACGCCGAAGCCTTCGGAAAGAAGGCCTATATCACAAAGGCCACGGCCCAGCTGATGCGCGACCTGGGCTCAATCCAGTCTCCGATGAACGCCTTTTTACTGAACCTGGGCCTTGAGACTTTGCATCTGCGGGTACCGAAGCACTGCGAGAACGCCCTTAAGGTGGCGCAGTACCTGGAGTCCAACGACCAGGTGGCCTGGGTCAATTATCCCGGCCTTCCCAGCAGCCCCTATTATGAGCGGGCGAAGAAATACATGCCCAACGGAACCTGCGGCGTGATCGCCTTCGGCCTCAAGGGCGGACGGGAATTTTCCATCAAGTTCATGGATAACCTGAAGCTGGCCTGCATCGTCACCCATGTGGCGGACGCCAGAACCTCGGTGCTCCATCCCGCCAGCCATACCCACCGCCAGCTCACTGACGAGCAGCTTCTTGAGGCGGGCGTAAGGCCCGATCTGATCCGCTTCTCCGTGGGGATCGAGGATCCCGACGACATTATCGCGGATATTGAACAGGCCCTGGCCGCGGTCCGTTAATAATATCGGGCGCCTTCGGGGGCGCCGGTGAAAATTTACGGCATAGGAACAGCCCTTCCGGCATAGGATGTCTTAAAAAACAGGACATGCTGTGCAGGGAGGGCTTTTTATGTGGAATCATCATGGGATCGTGCGGGTGCCGGCGCTTAAGCTGCGGGAGCACCCGTTTGCGGAGGCGTCGGTTTCGGACGAGGTGCTTTACGGGATGGAGGTTCGGATCCTGGGAAGGCCCTCCCCGGGCTGGGGGCTTGTGGAAACGGAGTACGGCTATCGGGGATACGCAGAGCTTGCGGACGTGGACTGCCGGGAATGGGGCGTGCGCAGATGGCAGAAGTCCTCAAAATATATGGTCGTCTCCCGTGGGGCCGACGTGTTCGATACGCCGGGATACCGGAATCCCTGCTTTTTAAGCCTGCCCCGGGGAAGCCGGGTGGCCTTTATGACCTGTGAGGCCTGCGCCGGCTGGACGCGGGTGCGGCTGGTCGACGGAAGAAGCGCCTATATGCGCCAGGGGCAGCTTCGCCCCGCCCCGGAGCCGTTTTCGGGGAATGACCGTCTGGCCCTTTTAAGGCGGGAGGGGGAGCTCAGAAAACGGCTGGTAGAGGCGGCCCTTTCCTATCTTCACACCCCTTACCGCTGGGGCGGGAAAACTCCCTGGGGGATCGACTGCTCCGGCCTCTGCTCGATGGCTTACCTGCTCTGCGGCGTTTATATCTGGCGGGACGCGAAGATCAGGGAGGGCTATCCGGTGCGGGAGATCCCGGTGTGCGCCGTAAAGCCTGGGGATCTTCTGTACTTTCCCGGTCACATGGCCCTCTATACCGGCGGCCTGGAATATGTCCACGCCACGGGCCGCTCCGGCGACGACGGGGTGGTCGTAAGCAGCCTCGACCACCGCTCCTCCAATTACCGGGCCGACCTGGCCGAATCGGTGCTGTGCGCGGGGACGGTTTTTTGAAAAATGAATTGCGTTTGTACGCACAAATGCGTATAATAAAAGAAAAGAGTTCAATGGAGAGGAGCGCGCCGTATGGCAAAATCAGCGAATTTGTATGTGAGGATTGAGCCGGAGATCAAAGAACAGGCGGAAAAGATCCTGTCGGTTCTTGGAATACCGGCGTCCAGTGCGGTTAATATGTTTTATAAGCAGATTATCCTGCAAAGAGGTCTGCCCTTTGATATTAAAATTCCGGAAAATAAGCTGCCGGATATCAGTACCATGTCACAGGAAGAATTGAACGCGGAGCTTGAAAAGGGATATGCAGATGTGAAAGCGGGGCGCGTGAGGCCGGCGAAAGAGGCCTTTGCCGATATTCGCAAGGAATATAAAATATGATTTTTCATGTGGTAATATCAAGACAGGCAGAAGATGATCTGAGATCAATATACGAATATATTGCTTTTGAGCTTTTAGCTCCAGAAAATGCCGCAGGGCAGCTTGAGCGATTAGAAAAAATGATTTTAAGTCTGAAGGAAATGCCGGAACGGTTTTCAAGATATCATAATGAACCATGGCGCAGCCGGGGACTGCGTTTTGTTGCTGTAGATCATTATCTTGTATATTATTTTCTGGATGTAAAAGAATATACGGTCATTGTTTTTCGTGTTATGTATGATGGGCAGGATATAAACAAAAAACTTTAACTACAAGCCGCCGATCATAACAATAAGCTGTACGAAAGGAGGAAGGAGGATGAAGAAAACATTCATTTTTGCGCTTGCCGTGCTGCTTGCCTTGTCACTGGCAGGCTGCGGAAACCGCCGTAAACCGCAGGAAACGGAGCAGGAGGGGACAAAGACGGTGGAAAAGGCGAAGCCGGAAGCTTCGGAGGGGATTTACGCGGAGCTTGTGTTTTCCCGCAACGGAGAGACCGTGGTATCGGAGCCCATCTTAAAAAGCAATCTGAATGAGATGGGGAAGGTCACCAGCGTGGGAATCAGGGGACAGTCCCG
>CALWAW010000034.1 GCA_944375845.1 uncultured Lachnospiraceae bacterium | reverse complement strand
GGATCAGACGGACAGTGGAGACCGAGCACGTTTCCGAGGCCGAGGCAAAGCGGCTCATCGACAAAAAGGATAAGCAGCGCAGGAACTATTTCAAGTTCTGGACCAGAAAGGACTGGAGCGACAGGGGGAATTATGACCTGGAGTTAAACACCTCCACCCTCACCACAGAGGAATGCGCCAGGATCCTTTTCGCGGCAATGGAAAAGTAGGAAGCGAAACTGCACGCCTCCGGAGCAAAAGCTCCGGGGGCATTTTTGTTTTTTGAAAAAGGCTGTGAAAATCCCGCCCCATCCGCCATATACAGGTAAAGACAGAAGGAGGAGAGGCATGGAAAAGGAAATCATCAGGGCCGAGAGGCTTTCAAAATACTACGGAGACGGGGAGGCTCTCGTCAAAAGCGTGGATCAGGTGGAGCTCTCCATAGAAAAGGGCGGGATCACGGCCATTGTGGGAAGAAGCGGGTCGGGAAAGACCACCCTTCTCCATGTGCTGGGGGGCCTGGAGCCGCCCACCGAGGGGCGGGTCCTTGTGGACGGGCACTCCCTCTACAATATGCGGGAGGCGGAGACTCCATCGATCCGGATATCCCCGCTGTTTATCTCAAAGAACCGCATCAGCAGGTTTACCATGGTGGTCTTTCCGGCGCCGGTGGGGCCTACAATGGCCACCTTCTGCCCCGGAAGCACGTGGGCTGAGAAATCCTTGATGATGATCTTGTCGGGATTGCTGGGATAGCTGAACCGCACATGGTCGAATTCCACCTCGCCCCGCACGGTCTCAAGGCGCTCTGTCTTATGGCTCTCGTCGGAAAGCTCCTTTTCCTGAAGGAAATCGAATACCCGGTCCCCGGCGGCGGCCGCCGTCTGCATCTGGGTCATGCCCTGGGCGATGGTGCTTAAGGGACTGGTGAAGAGGCGCACATACATGATAAAGGCGGTGATCACGCCGAAGCTGATCTGTCCGTTGATGGCCAGCACCGCGCCCAGCACGCAGACCACCACGTAGCCCAGGTTCCCCACCACGTTCATCAGCGGCTGCATGATTCCCGAAAGGAACTGGCTCTTTCTCTCGGCCTCGTAGACCTCTTTATTGAGGCCGGCGAAAACCTTCTTGATCTGGTCGTTGGCGCAGGAGATCCGCACCCCGTCGTGGCCGGAATACATCTCCTCCACGTAGCCGTTCAGGGATCCCAGGTTTCTCTGGCGGGCCACGAAATACCTCTGGGACTTGCTCATAATAAGGGCCATGGCCGCGAAGCCCAGAAGGGTCACAAGCACCGCCGCCAGAGCCATTCTCCATTCGGTGACGAACATCATCACCAGGCAGCCCACAAACTGGGCGGCGGAGCTGATGATGGAGGGCAGGCTGTTGGAGAGTGCCTGCTGGAGCGTGCTCACGTCGTTGGTGACGCGGCTTAAAATGTCTCCGTGGGAGGTGCGTCCAAAGCACTCCATGGGAACATTGTTGATCTTGCGGCTCAGATCATCACGCATCTTTTTGGAGAGGGACAGGGTGATGGTGGCCATGATGAAATGCTCCACGTAGGTGAACAGGGCGCTTGCCAGGTACATGCAAAGGAGCAACGCTCCAACGCCCGCTATGGCCTTAAGGTCGATCCCCGCAGCGAGCCCCTCCGTGATCAGATCCGCGATACGGCTTAACTGGCTGGGCCCGATGATCGTAAGGACGGCGCCCGCCACAGCCAGGGACAGGGCGATGATCGTGGGGACCTTCAGATTTTTTGAATATTCCAGGAGCTCCTTCAATACCCCGAGAAGCCCCCTCTTGCTTTTTTCCGGAACGGCCATGCGCCGTCCCGCCATCCGGTTTTCGCTCATATATGAACCTCCTTTACGCATTCAGCTCTTCCTCGGAAAGCTGGGACATGGCGATTTCCCGGTATACCGGGCAGTTCTTCAAAAGCTCCTCGTGGGTTCCGACTCCCACGGCCTTTCCCTCATCCAGAACCACAATCTTGTCAGCGTGGCGGATGGTTCCGATCCTCTGGGCCACGATCATGCGGGTGGTGTCTCCCAGCTCCTCGCTCAAGCCCTTTCTTAAGGTGGCGTCGGTCTTATAATCCAGCGCCGAGAAGGAATCGTCGAAGATCAGGATTTCCGGCTTTCTGGCCAGGGCCCTGGCGATGGAAAGCCTCTGCTTCTGTCCGCCGGACACGTTGGTGCCGCCCTGGGTGATGGGGGCGTCAATGCCCTGAGGCAGCTTATTCACAAATTCCGACGCCTGGGCCAGGCGGACGGCGTCCTTTACGTCCTCGTCTGTCCTGGGGGCCAGGCTCTCCCCGAAGAGCACGTTGTCCCGGATATTGCCCGCGAAGAGCACCGCCTTCTGGGTCACATATCCGATCCGGTCGTACAGGGCCTCGTAGGTGTAATCGCGGATATCATGGCCGTCGATCAGGACCTGGCCGGAGGTGGCGTCGTAAAATCTCGCCGCCAGGCTCACCAGCGTGGTCTTTCCGCTTCCGGTCGCGCCGATGAAGGCGATGGTCTCGCCCCGGTTCACCTTGAAGCTTATATGCTCCAGCACCTCTTTTCCGGAGGAGGGGTAAGAGAAGGACACGTCCTTAAACTCCACGGTTCCTTTTTCTTCGGCGTCCGTCCGCGCGCCTTCCTTCATCCGCACCTTCGCCTCCAGCACCTCGCGGATACGTCCGGCGGATACCTGGGCCGCAGGCAGGAACATGACCACCATCACCATGAACATGATGGACATGATCACGTAGGTGGCGTAGGTGCCGAACACCACGATGTTGCTGAAGGAGGTGATCCGGGAAGCCATGTCAGCCGCCGGAACCTGCTCCACAATGTACGCGCCCACCCAGTAGATCAGAAGGGCCAGGGCGTTCATGGACAGGGTTACTGAGGGCAGAAGCAGGGCGAAGGACCTCTGGTTGAAAAGCTGGGTCCTCATTAAAATGCCGCTGGCCTTCTCAAATTTTTTCTGCTGGTAGTCCTCGGCGTTGTAGGCGTGGACCACGTTGATGCCCGTCAGGTTCTCCCTGGAGATCCGGTTAATGTTGTCCGTCAGTCTCTGGACCCTGCGGACCCTGGGCAGAACGATGATGATGATAAAGGCCATCACCGCAAGAAGGGCCGCCACGAAGCCCGCCGTGATGGCGGAAAGGGTCCAGCTCTTCCCGATGATCTTCACAATGGCCCAGACCGCCATGATGGGGGAACGGACGATGATCTGGAGCCCCATGGCGACCAGCATCTGGATCTGGGTGATGTCGTTGGTATTTCTGGTAATCAGGCTGGGCACGGAGAACCGCTGCATCTCCTCCTGGCCGAAATCAGCCACCTTGTTGAACACGTCCTCCCGCAGGCAGTAGCTTAAGCCGGCCGCCACCTGGGACGCCAGATACCCGCAGGCAATGCTGAACACGGCGCTTGCCAGCGTGCAGCCCAGCATCTGGAAGCCGGTGTTTATGATCTGGGCCACGGTGCTCCCCGGCGTCTCGATGAGGACTGTCAGATCGCTCATGTAATCCGGCAGCCTTAAGTCAAAATAGATCTGTCCAAGCACAAGCAGCACGCAGAGGCCGGCCATGGTCCACTCCCTCTTGCGCATCCGCTTTAATAATCGAATCATTCTGTCTCCTCCTTTTCCTGCTGAGAAAGCTGCGCCTCTATGGCCTCCATGGAGATCAACAGCGCGTGGTCCGCCGCGTAGATGGCGAAATCCAGGGCGTACTCCGCCGCCAGGAGCTTATCCTCCGGCGTAAGGCCCGCTCTCCATTTGCAGCCGTCCTCCGCCTTGAACTGGCCGACGCTTTTTTCCAGCTGCGCGTAAGCCTCCTTGAGCCTTGGCACCACGGAAGCCCTGGAATGGGAAAGCTCCTCCCTCAGACGCCTTCCGTTTTCCTCACATTCCCTGCGGAGCGCCGCGATCTCGTCGCCGAGCCTTACGCAGTCTCCCCGGCCGCATACGGCGATCCTGCCGTACAGCTGTCCGAACTTTTTATCCAACTCACTTAGCTTTACTGAAAGCTCCCCTTCTCGCATTGAAGCGCCGCCTCCTTTCACGTTCTCTATTATCCTAGCCGTTTCGCGAAGTCTTTTCAACTGTCATTCTTCCCGTTCTGTCTAGACAAAAAAGCCGGAGTGTAAAAATTACACTCCGGAAAAGATCTTCATCATCCGATAGGTTTCCCCTACGATATGATCCAGATTTTTTGTGTCCGCCTCTGTCCAGCCCTTTAAGAGCCACATGATGCCGCCGCTGTGATACCGAAGAATCAGCCTTCGCTCCGCCACGCTGCAATCCTGGTAAAGCCCCGCCTCCTCGGAAAACTGCTCTAAAAAGCCGTAAACGTACTGGTCCATCAGCTGCTCAAGCTCCTCGCCGTAGGCCCCGTGGAGCCCCTTTTTCAACGAGGGGCCCGCGTTGATCCCCACCAGGAAAAAGTATTTGAGGGCGCTTTCGGGATCTCCGTTCACCCGGCTTTCGCTGATCATCCGCTCGGTGCCCCGCTCCAGCATCCATTTGAACAGCTCGGGAATGTCCGCAAAATGATAGTAAAAGGCCTGCCTGGTGATATGACATTCCTCCACAATGTCCTTCACGGTCAGGCGCCTTCTCTGGTTTTTCTTTAGGAGCCGGACCGCCGCCTCCGCGATCGTTGTCTTCATATCTGCCGCCATGTCATTCCTC
>CALWAW010000033.1 GCA_944375845.1 uncultured Lachnospiraceae bacterium | reverse complement strand
ACATAAAAGCCAATATAAAACAAAAACCACAGAAGAGCCACGTAGAACCGGGGCCCGTGAAGGCCTTCCGCAGCTCCACTGCGGCGATATGGGCGCTTTTTCTGCATTTATCCATGGCGATACCTCCTCTTTACCGCGCACGAGAAGATCATGCCCTCGATCAGAATCAGGCCGCTGAAATACGCCAGCACCCCCGCCAGCATAAGGGCTGGGGCGGGGTTGGCCGCCCGCAAAAAACCGCCATTCTTGAGGACATTATACCACCGAAAAGCGGACGGCAGATTCAGATCGCCGCAAAGCGAAATACTCCCATAGTAAAGGAGAACAGGGAGGGAGAGCAGCACGAACAGATTTCCTACCCAGACAGACATCATCAGGGCGAACACCGCCATAAAGGAGTAGGCAGCCGCCTCGGTGGCAAAGACGCCCAAAAAATACAGAAAGCCCCGGCCGCTGAAAAACCAGGTCTAATAGGGCGTGGCGTCGTTCATATACGCCATCTCCGCCAGGTCGGCCTCCGCGATCATGGGGTAGCCGAGCCTTAAGACGCCGTAAAAAAGCAGGTAGCCGAGAAGCACCGCAAAAAAGGCCCCGACAGCGGCTGTGAGCACCAGCGGCCAGCAATAGCCTCCGTGGCCCACCCGCGACCGCAGGCCGTGGATATAGTTGTTTTCCAGATCTTCCCGGTAAAAGAGGCTTCCGGGAAGGGCCGCCAGCACGGACATGGCCATGAGAAAGGCCCCGATGCCGTGGCGGAGGCTCACAAGGGAATATACGCTCCCGGCCGTCTTAAGCTCTCCGCAGACGCTCAGAATGCAGAGGGCAAAGACGGCCAGCACCGTCAGATAAAACCTGCTGGAAAGGAGCATTCGCTTCAGGTCTGCCCCCAGCTTGCAAAATCCTTTCATGACGCCCTCCTATAAGACGATCTCTTTCCCGTCCACGGCGTTGATGTAGACCTTCTCCATCAGGCCGTCCCTTACGCCGGAAAACTCCCATACGGGTACAAGGTCGTAAATATATTGCTCCGTATCCACCGGATAGGGAAAATAGATCAGCCCCATCTGATCCAGCACCATCTCACCGGTGATGTTCAGCTCGTATTTTCTCTTTAAGGCCCCGTAGACCGTTTCCATGTCCGCAAGGGACACGCCCTCCTTCCCCAGGATCTCATAATCCCAAAGAATCAGGGCCTGCTCCATGCCATCCCCGGTGTAGGCCATATAGATCCGCCCGTCCGGGATATAGGCCTCGTCCTGCCTGGAATAGCTGCCGCCCAGCAGGGGAAGGCCGTTCACGTATCTGCTCATGTGGAGCCAGTAGCAGTCCTTAAAGATTTCTTCGGGATTTTCGGGATCATCCACCGGCTTTCCAATATCATTGCCGCCGGAAGCTACATTTTTGTTATATTCTTCCAGCACGTCCTCTCCGCGCACCGAATAGATGCGGTCCACGCGGACATTCTCGATTCCCGCCTTGTTTACCACCCAGTCGACGGCCTTCGCCTGGATATCGGCGCGGGAGGCGAAGGAGAGCTCCTCGGTATATTCATCGGGCCCGCAGATAATGTCCCGATTCACAGTCCGCATAGGCAGGTATGCTTCCTGCGCCCACCAGTCCAGGGTATAATAAGAAATTTCCGTATCGATCAGAATGTTGATCTTCTCATCTCCGTAGTCGCAGCTGTCCTCCCCGTAATAATGCCCCCACTGCTCCTCTTTGATCTGGGGAAAGAGCCGGGGGGCCAGGGTTTTAGCATCGAAGGGCTTTAGCTGCACCTGACAGGTCTCCGCCGTGCCGTCCCAGTCCTCGGGAAGGGCCGCCTCTGCCTCCAGCTTCACCTTGTCAGTGAGCTGCATCGACACCCGGCTCCCGTTTTTGAGCGACTCTGCGGCTGTGCTTTCCAAAGCGCCGGTCTCCGGTTCTGTCCGGCCTCCGTCCCCGTCCTTACCGCCGCAGCCGGAGGCAAACAGGGAGGCCGCCAGGAGAAGGGCCGTTATTTTGCAAATCCTTTTTTTCATAAATCTCTCCTTTCCCGCTTGTATTAGTATTCCGCGTACAATTATTCTAAATTATTATATGTATCGTTTTATAGTCGAATTGGCTTTTAACTATGGGGAGTGACCTCCCCACAGCTTCATTCCATTACGATATAAACACCTTCTACAGAAACAGGTTCCAGGCTGTTGTTCTGCACAAAAAAGCAGTAGGTTCCGCTTCTGTCAATCTCAAATCTGTGATAGACGGAACCGTTTCCGTCCACATACCGCCTTGCGCCTCCCGGCCCAATGATCCCCACGCTGACGGGCACATTTTCAGGCCGTATTTCCGCCGTTATTGTTATATGCTCCCCGCTGTTTACATAAAAAGAGGATGTACTCACCATCAGCTTTCCCTCAATTCTCCAAAAAGCATTGAAGGTATTAAGCGTCGGCTTTTCCGATGTCCCGTATGCCTCGCGGATCCCGTCAGGACTCCCGCTGTCTGAATGCTCGCCAGGCTCTTCCGCCAGAGGTTTCTCCTTGGTTTCTTCACTGGTATCCATATATATTTCCCCGTAACGGTTCTTCATTTCTTCCGCCGCCGGGAATATTACCCTGGCGCTCAGACACACCATTGCCACGCAAAGCACCGCGGCCAGCTTCCCGGAATATTTTTTAAACCGCGCATTCCGTTTCATCCTTCTGACGCGCCGTTTGATTTCATGCCTGTCCTCCATTAAGTGAGAGGACAGAAACCTTTTGATTCCCTTCAGATCCACCGACGCGCCCACCAGGATCTCCACGTAGCGCTTCACCCCCACCGTACGGCGGTACACCTCTCCGTCGCAGGCGTACTCGCTGAAGCGTCGGATCAGAAGGTGAAGCCACCAGGCAAAGGGGTTAAAAAACTGAACGGTCAGCGCGCAGGCCGCAAGAAGCTTTCCCCACACGTCCCCATGGCGGTAATGGATCAGCTCATGGGTGAAGAAAACCGTAAGCTCCTCCTGGGAATATCTTCCCGCCGGGATCACGATCTTAGGCTTTAAAAGGCCGGAAAGCTCCGGGATCCGAACCCGGTAGCTCTGGTACAGGCGCACCCTTCCCTCCGGCACCTCCAGCCTCCGGCACACCTGAAGGAAGCACGCCTCCGCCTCTTCCTCGCAGGGAAAGAGCCCCTGATGCTTTTTCTTAAGGGAAAGAGCCTCCCGCAAAAAGAACGCCGCCATAGCGAAAACCCCTGCCAGCCAGCATACCGCAAATATCCGCCCGGCCATGAGGAGCGCCGGGGAGGGCGTGAGGAAAACCCCGACCCAGCCGCTTCCCTGATGGTTTCCCAGATACTGGAAAACAAAGAGCACCGGAACAATGAAAAAGACGGCAAGGGTCTGAAGGACGCGGTAGGCCAGCTCCAGGTATCCGGCCCGCTCCAAAAGCAGGCTCACCGGATACCAGACAGCCAGAAGGCAGCTGCCGGTGATCGCCGTGAGAAGCACCATATAGGCCAGGTTAATCGTCCAGCTCATCTAACATTCTCCTGATTTCCTGAATATCCTCTTTGGAGAGCTTGTTGCCGTTTCCCAGGGCCGCCACCAGGTTGGAGGCCTTTCCCTGATACCAGAAATCCATCTCCTCCTGCAAAAGCTTCTGCCGGTACTCCTCCTCTGTCTTGAGGGGACAGATATAGGCGTTCCTGCCCTTCCGGTAGGTCCGGGCAAAGCCCTTGTCGTACAGCTTTAAGAGAAAGGTGGAGACGGTGGTGCGGGCGTAATCCTTCCCGTAGCGCGTCCGCAGGGCCTCGATCAGGTCGGATATGGACATATCTTCGCCGTGATCCCAGATGGTCTTCATAATCATGCTCTCACATTCGCTTAAGTTCCTGCAATCGTTAAATTCCCTTTTGTTCAAAGCGCACCCTCTCTTTATTTACGTCTATGTGATTATATTACTATTATTTTAATCGCATTGCAACCGGATCAGCAAAAAACCCGCCGCAGCCTTTAAACTGCGGCGGGCATATTCTCAGATCCACTGATCCATCAGAAGGAAATCGCGGATGGAATCATAAGCCCCGAACTCCCGGGCAATGGTTTCCTCCGATCATTCATTTAATCCAGCCGTGCTGTCTGCTCGATGGGAAGGGAGATCACCAGGGCCTGGGCCGGAGTGTGGGCTCCGTGCTCCCTCTCAATGGCCTCCATGACCCCGTTCCGTTCCTCCTTGTGGACCATGATGGCCAGCACCTCCCGCTCCTCCCGGAGAAGGACGCCGGTCATGGTCTGAAGCTCCTCGGCGCCGGAAAGCCGCGCCCGGATCACCGTGGCGCCCCAGGCGCCCGCGGCCCTGGCCGTATCCATGACCGTATCGCCGAAGCCCTGGTTCACCGCCGCCAGGATAAGACTGTAGGAATTGCTCTGCTCCATAACCGTTTCACTCCTTTCCGGGACCGCCCCGCCCATCTGGGAAAGGCACACTGCCAGGAGGGCGCTCATTCCCGTTAAGCCCATGGAAAACAAAAGGCCCTGTATGTGCTGCTTGGGAAGGCTTCCGTCCTTAAGCGCCCGCATAAAACGCCTGACGTCGTCACGCGGGGCCAGGGTCAGGATCACATCCCGCTCCGAGGTGCCGAAGCCCAGGGTGTCCAGAAGATGCGAGGCCGCGGTTCCGCGGCCGGAGGCCTGGATATGCTGATACAGGCCGTGCTGTCTGTAAAAACCCATGACCGAGCCTCCCTTCCCCCTCTCCACAATGGAGACAAGAAGCTGCATGGGCGCGATGGAATGACCCATTCTCATACCTCCCAATAAACGATTCCGCCCTCCAGGCTCTCAAGCTTCTGGCGGACCGCCTGCTGTCTGGCCCTGGCCACGCGGCGGTTCTTAAGCCTGCCGTAAAGCCCCAGAAGCTGAATGGTGCAAAGGGGCGTCATGGCCACCAGGGCCACAATGCCGAAGGCGTCGGTGAGCACGTTGCCGCCCAGAGCCTCGCAGGCGCCCATGGCCAGAGGCAGAAGAAAGGTGGTGGTCATGGGGCCGGAGGCCACGCCGCCGGAATCGAAGGCCACGCCGGTAAAGATCTGCGGCACAAAGAACGACATGAGCAGCGCCGCCCCGTAGCCGGGCAGCAAAATCCAGATAAGGGGAATGTTCAGAAGGATCCGGAGCATGGCAAGGCCCGCCGACAGCGCCACGCCCAGGGAGAGAGACCGGTTGATGGCCCTCTGGGAGATGGAGCCGTTGGTGATCCCCTCCACCTGGCGGGCAAGGACCTGCACCGCAGGCTCCGCCCGGACGATGAAATACCCCACCAGCGCCCCGATGGGGGCCAGAAGCCAGTGGGTGCCGTCGGAGGCGATTCCAGCCCCGATGGCCGCCCCCGCGGGCATGAAGCCCACGCCCACCCCGGTGAGGAAAAGCACCAGCCCGCCGTAGGTGTAGACAAGGCCCACCGACATACGGATCAGCTGGCGGCGGTTGAATCGCCTGAAAAACAGCTGAAACAGGGCGAAAATCACCACGATGGGAAGAAGGGCCGCCGCCACCTCGCCGGCGTAGGCCGGAATCTCCCGCGAAAACAGGGCCGCCGCCTCCCTGGTGGTCTCCACAAGAGGAATCCTTACGGCGGTATAGGCCGCGTCAAGATCGGGCCGCAGGATGCCCAGAAGCATCACGGCCAGGATGGGCCCGATGGAGCAGAGGGCCACAAGGCCAAAGGAATCGCTGCTGGAATTTTTGTCGCTTCGCATGGCCGCCAGGCCGATGCCCAGAGCCATGATGAAGGGGACCGTCACCGGTCCCGTGGTGACGCCGCCGGAATCAAAGGCGGCAGGTACAAAGCTGTCGGGTACAAAAAAGGACAGCGCGAACACGATCACATAGAAAAACAGAAGGGTATAAGAAAGGGGAATCTTAAGAAGCATACGGAGCTGGGCGATCACCAGAAAGAAGGCGACGCCCGCGGCCACCGCGAGAATCAGGGTCAGGTTCGGCACGGAAGGGAGCTGCTCTGCCAGGACCTGAAGATCCGGCTCCGCCACCGTCACCACGGCCCCCAGAACAAAGCAGATCACAAGGGGGAGCAGGATCCGCCGCGCCCGGCTCACCTGGACGCCGATGCCGTCTCCCATGGGGATCATGGACATATCCACGCCCAGGGTAAAAAGGCCCATCCCGAAAACGAGGAGAAGGGCCCCGAACAAAAACAGCACCATAGCCCCCGGAGTCAGGGGCGCTATGGTCACGCTGATAACCAGCACAATGGCCGTTATGGGAAGCACTGAGGCCAGCGATTCCCTGATCTTTTCCTGAAGCTTTCTGTTATGCCTCACGACGTTTCCCCTTCCTTATGGGAGGTCACATGCTTATGGGTGTAAAGATGATCCTGGCAGTATTCGTAGCTGCCCTCGCATTTGGAGCAGTAGCGGAACTCCAGGTTTTCACCGTCCAGCTCCGTGCGGCCGCATACGGCGCAGCGATGGCGGGGGTGCTTCGCGTCGGACTTCGTCCTGTTCACCTGGCGCTGATAAGAGGCCTTGCGCTTGATCTCCCTGGGGCTCACCCGCCTCATGTCGCGGCTTCCCAGGAAGAATAACAGGAAGTTGGCGATGGAAAGCAGGATGGCCGTCCTGGTGGCCCAGTTGCCCACGATCAGCTCATAGACAAAGTACACGCCGTTTAAGATCCCCAGCCATTTTGCCTTGACCGGAATGATGAAGAACAAAAGGAACTGCATATCCGGAAAGGTGGCCGCGAAGGCGAAGAACAGCGACCAGTTGAGGTAGGCGGTGCCCAGAAGGAACACCTGGCCGAAGATCAGGTAAATCAGCAGGGCCGCCAGGATATGGCCCAGCACGCCCGTGAAAAAGTACAGATTAAAGCGGAAGGCTCCCCATACCCGCTCCAGGGTGGTGCCCAGGGAGTAGTAGAGGAACATGGAAATGATAAAATAAAGGATATCCGTATCGGGCGGATAGATCAGAAAGGTCACAAGCCTCCAGACCTGGCCCTTAAAAATCTGGCTGGCGTCCAGAGAAAGATAACGGATATAAAACAGCGGGTTTACGTTCATAAGAACGAAGCCGACGCCGTAAAGAATCATGATATAAAACATCAGATTGTGGATCGCATATTTCCCGAATCTGCGCTCCAGCTTGCTCATCCAGTTCATAAAAAGCTCCATTCTGCCCAAGGTTTTCACTGACTTTTTCATTATAGAAAGAATCCCCCTGTTTGTCAAACCTCACAGGACACATTCTTATTTTTTCACATTTTTCATGGTTTTTTAACAGGATTTTACTGCCCCGCGTTCTTGCTTTTCCAAAGGGAACATATTATAATATCGTATGGTTTACTGTAGACTTCAGAGAAAAAGGTGTTTTTATGACAAATTTCCATAAGCTGGGGATCGACATCGGCTCCACCACTGTAAAGGCGGCCATTTTAGATCCCGAAAACCAGGTGCTTTTTTCCGCCTACGAGCGGCATTACGCCAATATCCAGGAGACCCTGGCCTCCCTTCTGCGAAGGGCCATGGAGCAGCTGGGCCCTGTGGAGGTCTGCCCGGTGATCACCGGCTCCGGCGGCCTTACCATCTCAAAGCACCTGGGCGCCCCCTTTGTACAGGAGGTGGTGGCCGTGGCCACCTCTCTCCAGGACTACGCGCCCAGGACCGACGTGGCCATTGAGCTGGGCGGCGAGGACGCCAAGATCATCTACTTTACCGGGGGCATCGACCAGAGGATGAACGGGATCTGCGCCGGGGGCACCGGCTCCTTCATCGACCAGATGGCCTCCCTTTTGCAGACTGACGCGGCGGGGCTCAACGAGTATGCCAAGCACTATAAGGCCATTTACCCCATTGCCGCCCGCTGCGGCGTGTTCGCCAAATCCGATATTCAGCCCCTGATCAACGAGGGGGCAACAAAGGAGGATCTTTCCGCCTCCATTTTCCAGGCCGTAGTGAATCAGACCATCTCGGGCCTGGCCTGCGGAAAGCCCATCCGGGGGAACGTGGCCTTCTTAGGCGGCCCCCTGCACTTTCTGTCGGAGCTTCGGGCGGCCTTTATCCGCACCCTGAAGCTGGAGGGCGACGCCATCATCGCGCCGGAAAACTCCCATCTGTTCGCCGCCATCGGGGCGGCCATGAACCCCGACGAGGCCGTACATACGCCCCTTGAGGCCCTCTGCGAGCGGCTGGAGCACGGCGTGAAAATGGAGTTTGAGGTGAAACGGCTGGAGCCTCTCTTTAAGGATCAGGCGGAATATGACGAATTTTTGGAGCGCCACAGCCGCCACAACGTGGCGACCGCCGATCTGGACACCTACGAGGGCGACTGCTTCTTAGGAATCGACTCCGGCTCCACCACCACCAAGGTGGCCCTGGTGGGCGAGGACGGCTCCCTGCTCTATTCCTTCTATGATAACAACGGGGGGAACCCCTTAAAGACCACGATCCGGGCCATGAAGGAGATAAGCGAGCTCCTTCCGCCCAGCGCGTCCATCCGCTGCTCCTGCTCCACCGGCTACGGCGAGGCCTTGATCAAGGCCGCCTTCATGCTGGACGAGGGCGAGGTGGAGACGGTCTCCCACTTTTACGCCGCCTCCTTCTTTGATCCGGAGGTGGACTGTATCCTGGATATCGGCGGCCAGGACATGAAATGCATCAAGATCAAAAACCAGACCGTGGACAGCGTGCAGTTAAACGAGGCCTGCTCCTCGGGCTGCGGCTCCTTCATCGAGACCTTCGCCAAGTCCTTAAACTACAGCGTGGAGGATTTCGCGAAGGAGGCCCTCTTCGCGCCCAACCCCATCGACCTGGG
>CALWAW010000032.1 GCA_944375845.1 uncultured Lachnospiraceae bacterium | reverse complement strand
GGAGCCGGAGCCCGGGCCGGAGCCGGAAGCCTGCCCGGAGCCGGAAACCTGCCCGGAGCCGGAAACCTGCCCGGAACCGGAGCCCTGCCCGGAGCCTGAGACTTGCCCGGAACCGGAAACCTGCCCGGAGCCTGAGACTTGCCCGGAGCCTGAAACCTGCCCGGAGACAGAAACCTGCCCGGAGCCGCAGGCCTCCCGCGCAGTACCCACCGGAGACGGCGCGGGCCCCGGTCTGTGGGCCGCAGCCGCAGGCCTTTCGCTGGGCGCGCTGGCAGTATGCCGCATTATAAAGAAGAAACAGGAGGGAGATCATGAATAAGGTGATTTTGATGGGAAGGCTGACAGCGGATCCGGAGGTACGCCGGGGAAACGGGGAGAGCTCCGTGGCGGCCCGCTATACGCTGGCGGTGGGGCGAAGCTATAAAAAAGAAGGGGAGGATACGGATTTCATCTCGTGCGTGGCCTTCCAGAAGGGAGCAGGCTTTGCGGAAAAATACCTGAAGCGCGGAATGCGGATCCTGGTGACGGGAAGGCTTCAGACAGGGAGCTATGTGAACAAAGAAGGAAAAAAGATCTACACCACGGACGTGGTGGTCCATGAACAGGAATTCGCCGAAAGCCGGGAGGATGTTCAGCGGAGAAACCGGGAGGAGGAGCTTCCGTTCTGCTGACGGTTTACAAATGAGGAGGATCGGGGTAAACTAGAAACAGAAAAACAAGAAGATAAGGAGTGAAGGTCATGAAAGACGAAGCTTGTATTTTCTGTAAAATAGCAGGCGGTGAGATCCCGTCGGCCACCCTGTACGAGGACGAGGATTTCCGCGTGATCCTGGATCTGGGCCCCGCCTCAAAGGGACACGCCCTGATCCTTCCCAAGGAACACTATGCGGATCTGTGCGCCCTGGATGATAAGATCGCTTCAAAGGCGCTGGGGCTCGCGGCCAGGATCGGCGCAGCCATGAAAAAAAGCCTGGACTGCGACGGCTTTAACCTGGTGCAGAATAACGGGCGGGCGGCAGGCCAGACCGTATTCCATTTCCATATCCATGTGATCCCCCGGTATGAGGGCGGCCCCGATATTGTAAGCTGGACGCCGGGGAACGCCTCCGGCGAGGAGCTGGCGCAGCTGGCCGAGACCATCAAGACGGCTCTGTAAAAAAAAGAGAGTATTTCAGGGACAGGAAAAGTCCGGAAATACTCTCTTATTATATTCTATTTCCCCGCCGCTTCGCGAATCAGGCCCACAATGGTCCCGATGGCGTCGGAGGCAGAGGCCTGCTCCATGGCGGAAATATAGGTCTGCCGGTTTTCGTGGACCCGGCGGATCAGCGAAAGAAGGGAATCGGCGGTCAGCGCCTCCTCCTCAAGAACCTCGCTGAAGCCCTGCCTCTTAAAAGAAGCCGCGTTCAGGATCTGGTCGCCCCTGCTGGCCGCGGCCGAAAGGGGGATCAGGATATTGGGCTTTCTTAAGGCCAGGATCTCGCAGATGGAGTTGGCCCCCGCCCGGGAGATCATCAGATCCGACATGGCGAAAAGATCCTTAAGCTGGGCGCTGATGTATTCATACTGCACATAACCGGGAAGCTCCGCAAGGGAGGAATCCAGGTTGCCTTTTCCGCAGAGGTGGATTACCTGCCATTCCTTTAAAAGCTCAGGAAGGATCTGGCGGACCGCCGCGTTGACCTTCACAGAGCCCAGGCTTCCGCCGATCACCAGAAGCACCGGTTTATCAGAGGAAAGGCCGGTGAAGCGAAAGCCCGCCAGGGCCGAGCCGGACAAGAGCTCCCGCCTGATGGGCGAGCCGGTCAGCACCGCCTTGTCAGAGGGCAGGTATTTCAGGGTCTCCGGAAAATTGCAGCAGACCTTTCTCGCGGAAGGGATGCACAGCTTGTTGGCCAGCCCCGGCGTCATGTCGGACTCGTGGATGATAACGGGGATATGGCGGGACTTCGCGGCCAGAACCACGGGAACGGCCACAAAGCCGCCCTTGGAGAAGATCACGTCGGGCTTTTCCCTTTTCAGGATCTTCTTGGCCTGGAAGTATCCCTTTAAGATGCGGAAGGGATCCGTAAAGTTCTTAAAGCTGAAATACCGGCGCAGCTTTCCCGAGGAGATTCCGCTGTAAGGGATTCCTTCTTTTTCGATCAGCTCCTTTTCAATGCCCTGATAGGAGCCGATATAGCCGATTTCCCAGCCCTGTTCCTTAAGCACGGGAATCAGCGCCAGGTTGGGTGTTACGTGTCCGGCAGTTCCGCCGCCGGTCAGGATGATCTTTTTCATGAACGCTCCTTATACTCCTTTAAGGCTTTTGCCAGCTGGTCGGGACATGAGGTCCCGCGGCCGCCGCAGTCGATTCCGTCTATCCGCCGGATGGCCTCGTCGATGTTCATTCCCTGGATCAGCCGGGAAACGCCCTGGGTGTTTCCGGAGCAGCCGCCCACAAACTGTACGGACTTGATGATATCGCCGTCAATATCAAATCGGATTTCACGGCTGCATACGCCGTGAGTCTTAAATGTATTCATGATATTTGTACCTCCTTTTACGCAAGTATAGCACAAAATCAGAGGATTTGTACGGTTTTTTTCGTTGCGGCCCTGAAAGGCGGGGGCTATAATAGAAGCAGCGCCCCTTTGAGGGGCGCCTTCACAGGAAAACATACAGGAGGATAGATCATGATCGGAATCATAGGGGCCATGGCGGAAGAGGTGGCCCAGTTAAAGGAAGCGATGGAGCAGGCAGCCGTGGAGACAAGGGCCTCCATGGATTTTTATAAGGGACGCCTTCAGGGAAAGGACGTGGTGGTGGTCCAGAGCGGGATCGGTAAGGTCAACGCAGGGATCTGCACCCAGATCCTGGCGGATGTGTACCATGCCGACGCCGTGATCAATACCGGGATCGCGGGCTCCTTAAGGGCAGAGATCAACATCGGAGACATCGTCCTCTCCACCGACGCCCTCCAGCACGATATGGAGGCGACGGCCTTCGGCTATCCCGTGGGGCAGATCCCTCGCATGGATACCCTGGCCTTCCCGGCGGATGAAGGGCTGATCGCCTGCGCCGAGGAATGCTGCAAAAGGGTGAACCCCGATATCAGCACCTTCCGGGGAAGGGTTGTAAGCGGAGATCAGTTTGTGGCAGACCAAGAAAAGAAAGCGTGGCTCTCAGAGACCTTTGGGGGCTTCTGCACGGAAATGGAGGGCGCCGCCGTGGGTCAGGCCGCCTACCTGAACGGGATTCCCTTTCTGGTGATCCGCGCCATTTCAGATAAGGCGGATAACAGCGCCTCGATGGATTATCCGGAATTTGAGGCGAAGGCCATCGCCCACACAGTGGCGCTGGTCATGGAGATGGTGAAGAGCTTAAAGTAAGGCCTCATGGCCGTTTCTGTCGGAAAAATACGAACGATTCTGCTTCTCATCCTGAAGAGACAGCGTGTACAATGGGCACAGTCTCCGGGGGTTGCGCGCGGATACGCCGGAGCGAGCATGAAAAACCGGACAGTTCCGGATGAGAAAGGAGTATCGTCATGTTGTTGGAAGTTTTAGAGTCGGGAACCATCCTCTATGTGATGCTGGCGGCCGCGGCCGCGGGGGTTCTGGGAAGGCTCCTTGTGAACGGGAGATACGGGAGGCTCCTCAGGCAGTCGGCGGATATGGGGAACGCAAAGGACAAGCGGCTCAGGCAGTGGAAGGTGAAATTTGAAAATACATACCGTTCGGGGAACGGCGTCCAGAATGTGCCCGTATATATAGAACGGAACCTGAGCCAGTACCGGCTTCTGGGGTTCCGTCTTTCCGGGTGGGAGCGGTTTCCGCGGCTGTTGGCGCGGCTTCTTAGCCTCGGAGGGCTTGCGGCGGCCTTTTTTGCTTTTTGGTATGAGAATTCCGCCCGTCTGGCCCTGCTGTACGGGGCCTGCGGCCTTTTGCTGGGAGGCGCGCTCCTGTTCTGGGACGAGCTTTTGGATACGCCGGGAAAGGCGGCCAGACTGCGGTTAAGCCTCCGGGACTATTTCGAGAACACGCTGGCCGGAAGACTGGAATCGGGCCGGAGCGCGGCGTTTTCCACAGAGGGGGCGGGAGTCACAGAGGCTTCCGGGGTGCCGGCGGCAGAGCCTGTATCGGACGCGGCCCGGAACGCGGTTCTGGAGGCCGCGGCGGCGGACGCCCAGGCGGGGTCAGAGCCGGACTTTGACAGCCAGAGGGAGCGCGAGGAGGCGGCCGGCCGCGAGCCGGACGCGGATTTTCTGCGAAGCCGTCTGGAGCGGATTGCCGCAGGCCGCCACGAGGGAGTGAAAAGAAAGCTCTCCGCGCAGGAGGAGCGGCTGATCGAGGATATCATACGAGAATATTTGTATGAATAGTAAAAAAAAGCTGTCATACTTGAAAAAAAGCTGTGAATTTTGTATAATAAAAAAAACTCTGTAAACCGAGAGCACAAAAAGGAGAAAAGCTATGCAGGTGAAATTTGATTACAGCAAGACGGCCGGCTTCATTTCTGAAGAAGAGATCCGGAATATGAAGAAGCTGGCCCTGGACGCGAAGGAGGTCCTGGTGTCCAGAACCGGTGCGGGAAATGATTTCCTGGGATGGATCGACCTCCCTGTGGACTACGACAAGGAAGAGTTTGCGAGGATCAAAAAGGCCGCGGCCAAGATCCAGTCAGATTCCGACGTGCTGCTGGTCATCGGGATCGGCGGCTCTTATCTGGGAGCCAGGGCAGCCATTGAATTCCTCAGGAACAACTTCTACAACTGCATGTCTAGGGAGGATCGGAAAACCCCCGAGATCTATTTTATCGGGAACAACATCAGCACCACCTACATGAACGATCTGATCCACCTGCTGAAGGGCAAGGATTTTTCCATCAACGTGATCTCCAAATCGGGGACCACCACGGAGCCTGCCATCGCCTTCCGTATTTTAAAGAAGCTGCTCACAGAAAAGTACGGGGCTGAGGAGGCAAAGGGAAGGATCTACGCCACCACTGACAAGGCGCGGGGAGCTCTTAAGACCCTGTCCGATAAGGAGGGCTTCGAGACCTTCGTGGTGCCCGACGATGTGGGCGGCCGCTTCTCTGTGCTCACGGCCGTAGGGCTTCTGCCCATCGCCGTAAGCGGCGCGGATATCGATAAGCTCATGGAAGGCGCCGCCTCCGGCAGAAAGCGCGCCCTGGAAAATGAGTTCGAGTCCAACGACGCCCTCCAGTACGCGGCGATCCGCAACATCCTCCTGAGAAAGGGAAAATGCATCGAGATCACGGCCAACTATGAGCCCAGCCTCCATTATTTCGCGGAGTGGTGGAAGCAGCTCTACGGAGAGAGCGAGGGCAAGGACCAGAGGGGTATCTTCCCGGCGGCCGTGGACCTTACGGCAGACCTTCATTCCATGGGCCAGTTTATCCAGGACGGCTCCAGGAACCTTATGGAGACGGTGATTTCCATTGAGGAGCCCGCCGCTAAGATCCTGATCGAGGCTGAGGACGAGGATCTGGACGGCCTCAACTATCTGGCAGGAAAGACCATGGATTTCGTCAACAAGAACGCCATGAACGGAACCATCCTGGCCCACACCGACGGACAGGTGCCCAACATGAAGGTTTCCGTTCCCAGACAGGACGAGTTCTTCCTGGGCGAGCTGTTCTACTTCTATGAGTTCGCCTGCGGCGTAAGCGGATATATCCTGGGCGTGAATCCCTTCAATCAGCCCGGCGTGGAGAGCTACAAGAAAAATATGTTCGCCCTTCTCGGAAAGCCCGGCTATGAGGAGCAGAGGGAGGCTCTCTTAGCCCGTCTGTAAAATCCCGTCAAATAAAATCGGCCCCGGCAGCAGCTGCCGGGGCCCTTATCATGCGCGCTGGTGAGTTAGTCCTCCTCGATCACCTGGAGCTCCAGGTAATCGAACTCGATGCTCTCAATGAAATTATCCCTTGTAAAACGGCATTTGGAATGGAGGCGGAAATCCTCCACCGTGGAATCAAGCCAGATCGGCACGCTCAGGTCAAAGGCCATGCAGATATCCTCCAGGGCCTTGAACACCTTGCGCGTCCTGTTTAAGGACGGATCACTGTTTTCAATGACGATATCCCGGAGCAGATGATTGTCCTTCCACTCCTTTCCCCAGATGCGAAACAAACCGAGCCCTCCCTTCTTCGTATCATCTTATCATGGAACAGGAGGAATGGGAAGAGATTTCAAAAAGTCTTGCCTGGTTTCATAAAGTGTTGTAAACTAATACAAGAAGCTGGATGTATACAGGAGGATGACCATGGTACGGGATATACGGGATAATGTGGGCTTCCTGCAGGAGGCTAAGGCCGCGCTGGCGGAGCTGGAGGCAGAGCGCGCCAAGAGCAGCCGCCTTCAGGCAGAAGAAAAACGGCTGACCAGGGGACTGGCGGCGGCAAAAAAAGCGGTGGAGGACGAGATCGAAACCACCATCAGCAAGCGCAAGGAAGAAATTACCTTAAGCTATGACCGCGAGATCAGCAAGACCCAGGGCAAGCTCAAGAAGGCAAGGGACCGGCGGGAGCGGGCGAAGGATCAGGGCGTAAAGGCCAGGATCAGCGATGAGACCGCCCAGCTCAGAGAAGAAAACCGTCAGCTCAAGCTCCATAATTCCACCGTTTTCCACCAGAACGGCGTTCCGTCTATCTGCAATACAAAATTTTATTACGCGCTCTACTTCACAAAAGGCTTTAAGGAGGTCATGATTCTGCTTCTGACCTTCCTGATCGGCTTTCTGGTGGTTCCCTGCGGGATCTACTGGCTGATACCGGATCATAAGCTCTGGATGCTGATCCTGATCTATGTGGTGGACATCGTTCTGTTATGCGGCGCCTACATCGCCCTCAACAACAGAACAAAGGTGAGCCATCTGGACATCATGAAGGACGCCAGGAAAAACCGCGATATGATCGACGCCAACAAGCGGAAGATCCGGGTCATCATCAAGGCCATAGAAAAAGATAAAAACGAGGCGGTCTACAATCTGGGAAGCTACGACCGCGACATCGCTTCCATCGAAAAGGAGCTGGACGAGATCGCGGGCCGCAAGCAGGAGGCCCTGGGGGTATTTGAGAATCAGACTCAGAAGGAGCTTCAGACAGAGATCCTGGAAAACAACAGGGAAAAGCTGGAAAATATGGCGAGGCAGCTGAACCAGGTGTCGGCTTCCAGCAGGGAGTTAAGCGACAGCGTCCAGAAAAAGACCATCGCCTTTACGGACGAGTACGGCCCCTATATCGGCCAGGAATTCATGCAGCAGGAAAAGCTGGATAAGCTCATCGACATTTTAAATCAGGGGCTTGCCTCCAGCCTGACCGAGGCCCAGCAGATTTATAAAAATGTAAAATAAGAAAACCGCCGCAGGCGGAGAATCCCGCAGCCGCGGGATTCTTTTTGTAAGAGGGAACGCCATGAAACGATGGAAACGGCTCCTGTGCTTTCTTTGCGCGGGACTTTTGATATTCGCCTCCATGACAGCCGGGGCGGAGGAGGAAACGGAAGAGGGTTTTGAGCTGGCCCCTTATCACGACGTGCTGGTGGGGGTGCGGGAGGTCCGGGAGGATACGAAGGAAAGCACGAAACTGGATACAAAGGATTTTGAGGTCCTCCGCCAATTCATTGAAAATAAGAAGGAACAGCTCCTGTCAGGCTCGCCGGAGGGCTGGGCAGAGGCGGGAATCCCCGGGGGCATGGTCTGCGTGGCGGAAGGACCGGACTTTCCGGATATTGAAAAGCAGATCCTCGCCATGACGGCGGTATACCGCGGCTACACCTTTTACAACAGAGTAGTCTGTGAATGGTACGCCGAAAATCTCTGGGAGGAGACCTGGACCTACCGCATGGCGGGAACGGAGAATCAGGAAAAAGCGGCGGAGGCCGCGCTTTCCATGGCGGGAAAGGCCCTGTCTCTTCTTTCGGGGGAGGGCGCCTTCGGCGCCGGGACCGAGGCCCTTAAGGCCGCGCTTAAAGGGCGCTACCGGCCCACGGCCATATTGGGAAAGCGCTCCGCAAAGGAGCTTTACCCCACCGATTCCTGCGAATTTCCCATTGAGGTAGTGTGGGAGGGCTGGACAGAGGAGAAGCAGGCGGAATGTGAGGAGCTTCTTTCCATGGAGGATGAGGCCTTTCTGGAAGAGCTGGTGAAACGGCAGAACGAAAGACTGCTGGATTCCCCCGTGCCCTTTTACAAGCAGGGGGCCGCAGAGTGGGGAGCGGAGCCCTTCGGGAACGGCACGCTGGCCAGCGACGCCTGCTGCCCGGCGGCCATCTCCATGGTTCTGTCCTATTTTAAGGGGGAACGGATCACGCCTTCGGAGGTGGCGGCCCGTTACGACCAGGACGCCTACCGGAGCCGGGAGCACGGCTCCTACGGCGGAAAGATGTGCCAGGCGGCGGGGAACGATTACGGCCTCATGGTGGAGGCGGGCTCCGGCTCCCTTTCCGGCGAACAGATCCGGGAAGCCCTGGCGGCGGGGAAGAAGATCGTCATGTCCATGGGCCAGAGCGGCGGCGGGGGAAGATACGCGGTCGTATACCACTACGTGGTCCTGGCCGGTCTCACGGAGGATGGAAAGGTGATCGTCAACAATCCCGGCATCAACACGGACATCACCTACGACGATATGGAGATCGTCCTGGAAAACCAGTCGGGCCGGGGCTACGGGATATTCTGGAAAAGCTGACGGGAGGAAGCGGAATGACAGAGCAGGAGCGCTATATGAAGGAGGCCATCAGGCAGGCGAAAAAGGCCGCCGCCATCGGCGAGGTACCCATCGGCTGCGTGATTGTTTACGAGGGGAAGATCATCGCCAGGGGATACAACAGAAGGAAAACCGACAAGAACACCCTGGCCCACGCGGAGCTCCAGGCCATCAAAAGAGCCAGCAAAAGGCTGGGGGACTGGCGGCTGGAGGGCTGCTCCATGTATGTGACCCTGGAGCCCTGCCAGATGTGCGCCGGGGCCCTGGTCCAGGCCAGGATTACCGAGGTGGTCATCGGCTGCATGAATCCCAAGGCCGGGTGCGCGGGCTCCATCCTGAACCTTCTGGAAATGCCCCAGTTCAACCATCAGGTGAAGGTGACGAGAGGGGTCCTGGGGGAGGAGTGCTCAACGATCCTCAAGGATTTCTTCAAGGACCTGAGGGTCCGGGTTAAGGAAGAAAAAAGACAGGAAAAATAATTTAGGAAGTGATTTTCTTGACAAGGGGATGGGCTGCGAATAAAATATAACGTAAGGGAGACGGCCTCAGGAAAGAAGGGAAACACGCCGGGGCCGAAAATAGGAAATATGGGGAATGGAAAATCCGTACTGAAGATATATATGCTGGGCCGGTTTACTGTTACATGTGATGACCAGGTGATTTCTTTTAAACAGAATCCGGCGACCAAGGCCATGAAGCTGCTTCAGCTTCTGCTGCACAGTACCTACGCTGAGCATACCCGGGGGGGGTATGAAGGGATATCTCGTACACGTCTCCTGGAAGAACTGTACGGAAGAGAAGAGCTTTCCAATACTGCCAACAATCTGAGAGTGACTGCTCACAGGCTGAGAAAGCTCCTGACAGAGGCCGGCCTGCCGGACTATGATTATATTAAGGTTGAGGACGGCTTCTATCGCTGGGAAAGTCCCATGCCGGTGTGGCTGGATGTGGCCGAGTTCCGGGAGAAGCTGGAACAGGCCGCCGGCGAGAAGAATGAACAAAAGCGGGCGGAGCTTTTAATGGACGCGTGCGCCCTCTACCGGGGCGAGCTTCTTCCCTCCATCTCAGGGGAGGACTGGGTGATCGTAAACAGCGTTCATTATAAAAATATGTATTCCGAAGCACTGTCGGAGCTGTGCGGGTATCTGAAGGACCGGCGTGATTACGGGACAATTTTAAAGCTGGCTACGTTAGCTGCCGAGGCCTACCCCTTCGATGAGTGGCAGTCCTGGCAGATCGAGGCCCTGATGGGAATGAACAAATATAAAGAGGCCTACCGCTATTACGAGAAAACGGCGAAGCTTTTTTTTGAGGAGATGGGCGTCAGCCCTTCCGAGAAGATGCTGGGCCAGTTCAAAGAGATGAGCGGAAAGATGAAGGGCGGCTTTCAGACTGCCGGGGAGATCCGGGACGGCTTAAAAGAACCCGGGTATGAATCCGGAGCCTTTTACTGTAATCTGCCCAGCTTCCGCGACGGCTACCGGCTGATCCGGCGGATCATCGAGCGCAACGGCCAGTCGGTATATCTGATGATCTGTTCCCTCACTGACAGCAAGGGTCGTCCGATGGAAAAAGGGGAGCGGCTTGAGGTTTACTCTCAGAAGCTTCAGCAGGCAATCAAGGGCAGCCTGCGGCGGGGAGATTCTTTTACAAAATATAATCCTGCGCAATTCCTGATTCTTCTGGTGGGCACCAGCCGGGAAAACTGCGATCTGGTATTCAGAAGGATCGCGGATCGGTTTGCGGCCGATCACAAGGCCTGGCGTTCACGGCTGGATTATTACGTTTCCTCTGTGGCGGACGTGGAAAGCGACAGATCCAGAATCCGTTTCCAAGGGAATGAATTTCAATGGGATTGACAGGGGCGTGAGAGAATGAATAAGATTCAGAGAAGCGGAGGCATCGCAGCGCCGAACCTGCTCAGTATCTGCGTGGATGCAGGAACCGACGGAGAGCTCAGCGGGCGCCTGTACAGCTGCTATTCACAGGAACCGGACCGGTTTGGCAATGTGATACAGCTTCTTCGCTGTATGGAGAATTTTTATAACCAGGTGCAGTTTCCGGAGGCGGCGGTCATGCTGCGAAATTTTGAAAAGATTCCGCAAAAGCGGCGCGGCGCCGTGCCGGAACAAAAAACCGACAGAGCCTTTTTAATGTCTCAGAAAGGAAAGCTGGCCACCTTCTGCGTATATGTGCAATACCGCCAGAACGCCACCTGGCAGGGAATCCTGAGCTGGGAGGAGCGGGGCCGCGAGGTGGAATTCCGCAGCGCGCTTGAGTTTCTGGCATTGATGGATAACGCCATTGCGCTGGTTAAGAAAAAGTAGATACAGGACTGCTTAAGGGCAGGAACAGCGTCAAAGGACGGGGTTCCTGCCTTATTTTATGCGCCCGGCATTGGGAAGGGTGCAGCCGGTGGCAAGGGCGATGTAACATTCGTTGTCATGGAGTAAAATGAGATTTACGTTCCGAAATCGGAACGCAACATTGATTTTTGAATAAAACGCTCTATAATTGGAACAATAAATGTGGAGGTGATTGTGTGGTAGAACGAAAGGAATATCTAAAATCCCTGATACAGTG
>CALWAW010000031.1 GCA_944375845.1 uncultured Lachnospiraceae bacterium | reverse complement strand
CCCTCCTTAAGGCCCTTTATGAGGGCGTCCGCGTCCTCCTGCTCCCGCAGGGGCGGGTTCATCTTGTAATTGCCGTCGTCCCCGGGAATATCTTCGCAGGTGAGGCAGAAGTGATGAGGGCAGACCTCGGCGGTCACGGGAAGGCCCGCCTCCTTCGCAAGGCGCACCATTTCCACGCTGTCCTTCGTGGAGCAGTGGCATAAATGGAGCCTGGCTCCGGTCTCCTTCGCCAGAAGAATATCCCTGGCGGCGATCACGTCCTCCACGCCGTTTGTGATTCCCGGAAGGCCCAGCCTTTCGGCGGCGGCTCCCGCGTTCATCACGCCGCCCTCCACCATGTTCTGATCCTCGCAGTGGGCCATCACCAGCACGCCCTCTTTGGCGGCGATCTTCATGGCCCGCCTGTAAAGGCCGGAGTCCATGACGGATTTTCCGTCCTCGCTGATGCAGCGCATTCCCTCCCGCTTCATGGCCGGGATGTCGGTGAGCTCCTTTCCCTGCTGCCCCTTCGTCACCGCGCCCACAAAGGAGATATGCACGGGCGATTCCTTTTTCGCCCGCTCCCTCTGGCTTTTGATCATTTCGGGGCTGTCAGTTACGGGAACCGTGTTGGGCATGGCGCACATGGTGGTCACGCCGCCCCTCGCGGCCGCCAGGCCGCCTGTGTGAATGGTTTCCTTGTATTCAAGACCCGGATCCCGCAGGTGCACGTGGAGATCCACAAAGCCCGGCATCACGTAAAGGCCCGCCGCGTCGATCACCCGGTCGGCCTCTTCCCCGATCTTCTTTTCTACTTTCAGGATCTTCCCGTCTCCCAAAAGGACGTCATAGATCCCGTCCCTTCCGGTATCCGGGTCGGCCACATGGCCGCCGCGAATCAATATCTTCATATCCTGCCTCCTTATGTTCCCTATTCTAGCATACGGCGCCGCCTTCGTCCAGACGAAAGAAGGGGCCTTTGCAAAGGCCCCTGGTCTCTTTATTTGAAAAATCCTTTTTTCTTGTGCTTTTCCTCGTGAATCTCCTCTGCGGGAACCTCTCCCATGGCCTCGCGGAATTTTTGCAGCGCCTCACGCTGCTCCTTGTTCAGCCGCTCGGGCACCTTCACCACCAGGGTCACATAGTGGTCGCCCCGGAGGTTCTTGTTGCGCAGATATGGAACGCCCTTGCCCTTTAAGCGGATCCTGGTATCGGTCTGGGTCCCGGGGGCCACGTCGTAGGCCACCTCGCCGTCCACCGTCTTGATGCGGATCTCGCCGCCCATGGCCGCCGTTCCGAAGGAGATGGGCACCGTGGAGAAGATACTGGTATCCTGGCGCTTGAAGATGGGATGGGCGGACACGATCACCTCCACAAGAAGGTCGCCCCTCTCGCCGCCGTTTACGCCCAGCTCGCCCTTGCCGCGCACCCGTATGCTCTGCCCGTCGTCGATACCGGCGGGAATGGACACCTGGATCCGCTTCTTGGTGCTGACGCTCCCTGTGCCCCGGCATCCGGGGCATTTCTCCCGGATGATTTTTCCCGTTCCTCCGCAGTCCGGGCAGGTCTGCACGTTCCGGACCATGCCGAACATGGACTGCTGGGTATAGACCACCTGGCCCTTGCCGCCGCACTTGGAGCAGGTCTCAGGCTGCGTCCCCGGCTTAGCGCCGGTGCCATGGCACTGGCTGCACTCGTCCCTGCTGGTGAGCTCAATCTCCTTTTCGCAGCCGAAAAGAGCCTCCTCAAAGGTGATGCGGATGCTGGTACGCAGGTTCGCTCCCTTCATGGGGCCGTTATTCGCCCGGCTCCTGGATCTTCCGCCGCCGAACAGATCGCCGAAAATATCGCCGAAAATATCGCCCATATCCGCGCCGAAGTCAAAGCCGCCGAAGCCGCCCGCCCCGCCTGCGCCGCCCTCAAAGGCCGCATGGCCGAACTGGTCGTACTGCCTTCTCTTTTCCGGATCGCTCAAGACCGCGTAGGCCTCGGAGGCCTCCTTGAACTTTGCCTCGGCCTCAGGGTTTCCCTGGTTCGTATCAGGATGGTATTTTTTCGCCAGCGTGCGGTAGGCCTTCTTTAAGGCCGCCTCGTCGGCGTCCCTGGGAACACCCAGCACCTCGTAATAATCTCTCTTTTCAGCCACTTTCGTCACCTCTCACAACTTCTCCCCGAACACGCCAAAAGATTCAAGGCAGGCCCCGGAGGGCCGCCCTGAATCGTCTATGGCCACATCTCAGTGAAGATTTTATCTGTTAAACCTCTTTGAAGTCAGCGTCCACAACGTCGTCGTCCCCGCCGTTTCCGGCGTTTCCGGCCGCGCCTGCGCCCTGAGCGCCCGCCGCGCCCTGAGCCTGCTCATACATCTTGGCGAAAAGGGCCTGCGCGCTGTTCATTAACTTCTCCTTGCCCGCCTTCAGCTCATCCAGCTGAGCGTCGGAGATCTCGCCGTTGGCGGTGGCGTCCACTACGGCCTTGAGGGCCTTCATGTCCTCCTCCACCTGGGCCTTCTGGGAAGCGTCCAGCTTGTCGCCGGCCTCCTCTAAGGCCTTCTCGGTCTGGAATACCATGGAGTCGGCCTCGTTCCTTGCGTCGATGGCCTCCTTGCGCTTCTTATCCTGGGCCTCGTACTCGGCGGCCTCCTTCACGGCCTTGTCAATGTCCTCCTTGGACATGTTGGAGCCTGCGGTGATGGTGATGTGCTGCTCTTTTCCGGTGCCCAGATCCTTGGCGGATACGTTCACGATGCCGTTGGCGTCGATGTCAAAGGTTACCTCGATCTGAGGCACGCCCCTCTTTGCGGGCGGGATCCCGTCCAGACGGAACTGGCCCAGGCTCTTGTTGTCCCTTGCGAACTGCCACTCGCCCTGGAGCACGTTGATGTCAACGGCCGTCTGGTTGTCTGCCGCCGTGGAGAAGATCTGGCTGTGCTTCGTGGGAATCGTGGTGTTCCTCTCGATCAGCCTGGTGGCTATGCCGCCCATGGTCTCGATGGATAAGGACAGAGGCGTTACGTCCAGAAGCAGGATGTCGCCTGCGCCCGCGTCGCCGGCCAGCTTGCCGCCCTGGATGGAGGCGCCGATGGCTACGCATTCATCGGGATTCAGGTTCTTGGAAGGCTCCTTGCCGGTCAGCTGCTTTACCTTTTCCTGAACGGCGGGGATACGGGTGGAGCCGCCCACCAAAAGCACCTTGCCCAGATCGGAGGACGTAAGGCCCGCGTCCCTCATGGCGTTCTGCACGGGAACAACGGTCCGCTCCACCAGGTCGCTTGTGAGCTCGTCGAATTTCGCCCTGGTAAGGTTCATGTCAAAATGCTTGGGCCCCTCGTTCGTGGCTGTGATGAAGGGCAGGTTGATGTTTGTGGTGGTGGCGGAGGAAAGCTCCTTCTTCGCCTTCTCTGCCGCTTCCTTTAATCTCTGGAGGGCCATCTTGTCGTTGGACAGATCCACGCCCTCGTTCCTCTTGAATTCAGCGATCATGTAATCCACGATCTTTGCGTCAAAGTCGTCGCCGCCCAGATGGGTGTCGCCGTTGGTGGCCAGAACCTCGATCACGCCGTCGCCGATCTCGATGATGGACACATCGAAGGTGCCGCCGCCCAGATCGTATACCAGGATCTTCTGCTCGCTCTCGTTGTCAAGGCCGTAGGCCAGAGCGGCCGCCGTGGGCTCGTTGATGATACGCTTTACGTCGAGGCCGGCGATCTTTCCGGCGTCCTTTGTGGCCTGACGCTGGGCGTCGTTGAAGTATGCGGGAACGGTGATGACCGCCTCCGACACCTTCTCGCCCAGATAGCTTTCGGCGTCGGCCTTCAGCTTCTGGAGAATCATCGCGGAGATCTCCTGAGGCGTGTATTTCTTTCCGTCGATGTCCACCTTATAATCGGTGCCCATATGGCGCTTGATGGAGGAGATGGTCCTCTCGGAGTTTGTGACTGCCTGACGCTTTGCAGGCTCGCCCACAAGCCTCTCCCCGTTTTTTGTGAAGGCAACGATGGACGGCGTGGTCCTGGAGCCTTCTGTATTTGCGATCACCACGGGCTTACCGCCTTCCATAACGGCTACGCATGAATTTGTTGTACCAAGGTCGATACCTATAATCTTTCCCATGATTTTTTCCTCCTATATTTTTAAAATCTGAAACTGCCTTTTAGTTTGCTACCTTCACCCTGCTGTGACGGATCACGCTGTCCCGGTAAAGATAACCCTTCTGGAATTCCTCGACGATGATGTTCTCGCCGGCCTCCTCGTCCTCCACGTGCATAACCGCGTTGTGGAAGTTGGGGTTGAATTCCTTTCCCAGAGCCTCGATGGGCTTAACCTCCATGGACTCTAAGACTGTAAGAAGCTGTTTATATATTTTATCCATTCCCTCGGCAAAGGGAGAATGGGCTTCTTCTTCATTTAAGCTTGCCATGCCCCGCTCGAAATTATCCACCACCGGGAGGATCTTTTCGATGACGCTCTTCGCGCCCACCTCGAACATGGCCGCCTTTTCCTTTTCGGTGCGCCTGCGGAAGTTTTCAAACTCCGCCATGGAACGCTTCAGCTTATCGGTGAGCTCCTCGATCTGAAGATCCTTTTTATCCTTCTTTTCTTTCTTTTTGAAAAAGCTCTTTTTCTCCTCCTCGCTGGAGGACTTTTCGGCTTTTTCAGGATCCTCAGGCTCCTTCGCAGCCTCCTCGGCTGCCTGCTCTGCCTCGCTGTCCTCGAGCTCTTCTATGATCTCATCCTGATTCTTATCTGTATCTGCCACGTTTTTCCCGCCTTTCTATTCTTCCTTTCTGAACATGCTGTCCAGCTGGCCCATCACCGTCTGGAGGGCGTCCACAGCCTTCTGGTAATCCATCCGCTTGGGACCTACGATCCCGATGGTCCCCTCCATGCCGCCTCCGAAGCTGTAGGTGGCGGTAACGACGCTGCAGTCCTTCATGCTCTGGACCGGCATCTCATTTCCGATATATACCTGGATCCCCGGCTTTCCCTCCTCGTTCAGCTTGTCGGTCAGGAGCTCCTCTAGCTGCTCCTTCTCCTCAAAGACCTCGAGGATATCCTTGGCCTTGCTGCCGTCGGTAAGCTCTGGATACCGGAAAATATTGGTGGCGCCGCTGGTGTAGATCTTAAGGCCCTCGTCGTCGGCCCGGATGGCCTGGGCCACCGCGTCCAGGACCTTGCCCACCACGTCGGCGTGGGGGCCCGCCTGCTCCTTGAGCTTTGTGATGATGTCCAGGTTGATCTCCTCAATGGTCAGGCCGTTTAAGCTGCTGTTCAGCATCAGGTTCAGGGAGAGGATGTTTTCCTCTGTGAGGGACTCCTCCACCTGAAAGATGGTGTTCTTGATGATATTGCCCTCCACGACAACAACAGCCAGAAGCCTTTGCTCCTCAACCCGCGAGAGCTGAATGAACTTGACCTTGTTCCGGCTGTATTTGGGTGCCGATACCAGCGCCGCGTAATTGGTGTTGGCCGCCAGGACCTTGATCATCTGCTGTAAAACCTGCTCCATGCGGTCCAGCCGCTCCACCACGTGATCGGCCGCCTGGGGAACCTGGCGCTCAGGCTCAGCTTCCTTTTCAAGCTCCGCCGTCTCAAGCATGTGGTTCACGTAGAGGCGGTAGCCCTTGTCCGTGGGGATCCGGCCCGCCGAGGTATGGGGCTGGACGATCAGGCCCATTTCCTCCAGATCCGCCATCTCGTTGCGGATCGTCGCCGAGGAAAGCTGCAAGTCGGAATATTTGGAAATGGTGCGGGAGCCCACCGGTTCGCCGGTTTCCTGGTAATTCAGGATGATGGCGTGTAAGATCTTTTTCTTTCGCTCATCTAATTCCATGGCTCGCGCCCCCTTTCCCTGTTAGCACTCGATTAGGTAGAGTGCTAATATCCATATCAATAAGATAGCACTGCGCCCCCTCTTTGTCAACACCTTTTTTGGAAATTCACCATTTCTTCACATTCCCGCAGGATTGTTATAGTTTTTGGCAAAATTCCGATAGAATCAAGGTTGATTTCATCTTATACTTACAGTACCAACATTTCTCACAAATTCCTCACATAAAAAGAAGCGCCCTGTGAAGTCCGTTCACAGAAAGGCGCTTCTTTTTAATCCAGCAGAAACTCTGCCAGCACATAGTTGGAAAGATCCACGCCGCGCTCCGTAAGGCTTACGCGGCCGTCCCTCCGCGAAAGGAGGCCCTCCGCCTCCATGCGGGCCAGCGGCTTTTCATAGATTTCCTCCATGGCGCGCCCGAAGCGGCGCGAAAACTCTGCCCCGGACACTCCCTCCGTCATCCGAAGGCCCAGGAACATGAATTCCTCCATGGCCCTCTCCCTGGTGACCACTTCCTCCACGGTGCGGATGCGGGAAGGCGCACCCTCCTCCTCAAAGGCCGGAAGATAGGCCTTCATGTCCGCCGTATTGGAAAACCGCTTCCCCTCAAAATAAGAGGAGGCTGAAAGGCCGAAGCCCAGGTAGGGGACGCCGGTCCAGTAGCCGATATTGTGGCGGCAGGCGAAGCCGGGCCTGGCGTAGTTGGAGATTTCGTAGCGGGCGTACCCCGCCTCCGGAAGGCGCCGGCCGGCAAGGCGGTACATCCGCCGCTCCGTCTCCTCCGTGGGAAGGGGCCAGGTATCCTCCCTGCCCTGCTCCCTGGCAAGGGCCTTTTCGTGATACATTTCATAGAAGGGCGTGCCCTCCTCAATGATCAGGCTATAGACGGACAGATGCTCCGGCGAGAGGCGAAGGGCAGCCGCCAGGCTCTCCTCAAAGCTTTCCTCCGTCTGAAAGGGAAGGGCCGCCATCAGATCCACGCTGATGTTCTCAAAGCCCGCCTCCCTGGCCATGGAAAAGCTCTCCTTAAAATCCGCAAAGCTGTGGATGCGCCCCAGCACGCGAAGCTCCTCGTCCCTGGCCGACTGAAGACCGATGCTTAACCGGTTCACGCCCGCCCTTCTGTAGGCCTCAAGCTTTTCGGCCGTGAGGGTCCCGGGATTTGCCTCCAGGGTGATCTCCGCCTCCGGCAAAAGCTGGAAGCGCCGCCTCGCAAGGGACAGAAGCTCCCCGATGAACAGAGGGTCGATGATGGAGGGCGTCCCGCCGCCGATAAAGACCGTGGGCACTGGAAGCCCCTCCGGCGCCGTCTCAAGCTCCTTAAGAAGCGCCTGAACATAAGCCTTCTGCACATTCTGCCCCGCCGGAAAGGACACGAAATCGCAGTAGCCGCATTTTCGCGCGCAGAAGGGGATATGGATATAAAGCTCAGTCTCTTTCATCATTTGTCGTCCAGCTTCAGTACGCTCATAAAGGCCTTCTGGGGGATCTCCACGCTTCCCACCTGGCGCATCCGCTTCTTGCCTTCCTTCTGCTTTTCAAGGAGCTTTCTCTTTCTGGTGATGTCGCCGCCGTAGCACTTGGCCAGCACGTCCTTGCGCATGGCCTTCACCGTCTCCCGGGCGATGATCCTGTTGCCGATGGCCGCCTGGATGGGGATCTCAAAGAGATGCCTGGGGATCTCCTCCTTTAAGCGCTCGCACATTTTGCGGCCCCGCTCGTAGGCGGTGTCGGCGTGGACAATAAAGGAGAGGGCGTCCACCGTCTCTTTGTTGATGAGGATGTCCAGCTTCACCAGGTCGGACTGCTCGTAGCCCTTTAACTCGTAATCAAAAGAGGCGTAGCCTCTGGAGCGGGACTTGAGGGCGTCGAAGAAATCGTAGATGATCTCGTTGAGGGGCAGGTCGTAGCGGATGAGCACCCTGGTGTCCTCCATGTATTCCGTCCCGATATAAACGCCCCGCCGCTCCTGGCAGAGCCCCATGATGGCGCCGATGAATTCCGTGGTCACCATGATCTCCGCCTTTACAATGGGCTCCTCCATGTACTCGATCTCGGAGGGGTCCGGAAGGTTCGAGGGGTTCGTAAGCTCCACCATCTCGCCGTTGGTCTTATGGACCCGGTAAACCACGCCCGGAGCCGTGGTCACAAGATCCAGCCCGTACTCCCTCTCAAGCCTCTCCTGGATGATCTCCAGATGAAGAAGGCCCAGGAAGCCGCAGCGGAAGCCAAAGCCCAGAGCCGCCGAGGTTTCCGGCTCAAACTGGAGGGAGGCGTCGTTTAGCTGAAGCTTTTCCAGCGCGTCCCGAAGGTCGTTGTACTTGGCGCCGTCGGCCGGGTAAAGGCCGCAGTAGACCATGGGCGTCACCTTCTTGTAGCCGGGAAGGGGCTCGTCACAGGGGTTGTCCGCGTCGGTGACGGTGTCGCCCACCCGGGTGTCCCGCACGTTTTTGATGCTGGCGGTCACATAGCCCACCATACCGGCGGAAAGCTCGTCGCAGGGGATAAACTGCCCCGCGCCGAAATAGCCCACCTCCACGGTCTCGAACTCGGCGCCTGTGGCCATGAACCGGAGCCTGGTGCCTTTCCTCACCGTTCCCTCTTTAATGCGGCAGAATACAATGACGCCCCGGTAGGAATCGTAGAGGGAATCGAAGATCAGCGCCTTTAAGGGCGCCTTCGGATCCCCCGACGGCGGCGGCAGCTTCGTTACGATCTGCTCTAAAACCTCCTCGATGTTGATCCCCTGCTTCGCCGAGATCTGAGGAGCGTCCTGGGCCTCGATGCCGATCACGTCCTCGATCTCGTCGATGACCCGCTGGGGATCGGCGCTGGGCAGGTCGATCTTGTTGATGACCGGGAACACCTCCAGGTCATGGTCCAGGGCCAGGTAAACGTTGGCCATGGTCTGGGCCTCGATGCCCTGGGCCGCGTCCACCACCAGGATGGCCCCGTCGCAGGCCGCAAGGCTCCTGGACACCTCGTAGTTAAAATCCACATGGCCGGGGGTGTCGATCAGGTTGAAGATGTACTCCTTCCCGTCCCTCGCCCGGTAAATGGTGCGGACCGCCTGGGATTTGATGGTGATCCCCCGCTCCCGCTCCAGCTCCATGTTGTCCAGGACCTGGTCCTGCATTTCACGGCTGGTTAAAAGCCCTGTTTTCTCGATGATCCTGTCAGCCAGGGTCGATTTCCCATGATCGATGTGGGCAATGATGCAAAAATTTCTGATCCTGCTCTGATCCAGTGACATAGTTTCCTCCTGTAGGGTAAAAGCTTCCTTACGCCAGAGAAAGGCCTCTGCCGGCAGAGGCCTTTCTCTGTATGGAGCCTTTGTTATCTGAGGCCGTCAAGGAAGCGCCTGAGGGCGTCGGCGTCCTCTTCGCTGATGGAATCCGCGTCCTCAAGGGCCATAAGGCTGTAGCGGGCCGCGCTCACCTCCCAGAAGGACTGGAGGCTCTTAAGCTCCTCCCGCATATAATCCTCCTTTGTGAGCAGCGGTTTGTATTCCTTATAATAATTCCCCGGCTTTGAGATGCTGATAAAGCCCTTCCTCTCCAGTTTCTCAATATAAACGCCGACTGCCTGGGGCGTAAGCTTTTCCCCATAGCACTCGTAAAGCTTTCTCACAATCTGCGCTGTCCCCACTCCGTCTCCCACATCCCAGATGGCTTTCATTATGGTCAGTTCCCGGTCTGTAAGACGTTTTTTGTTTTTCATGTCGTGCCTCCTATCTTGCGTGATATTTACAGTATATAATAATTTCTTAAAATTTCAATCTTATTTTACGCTCCGCGCAAAACTTTGTACAAAATGTCAGCGAGAGGCTCCATGGCGTTCCTCGCTTCCTCAAATGTGTTGTTCTCCGTCCCGCACTCGATGAGGGTCGCCCTGGGCAGCACGTGCTGATTGTACCGGTAGGCCTTCAGGAAGGTCCTGTTGGTAAAGCCCGGATAATAGGCCTCGGCCTTGAGCTTCATCTGGAAATTGAAGGCCAGATTGTCTGAAAGATACGGGTTCTCCACATCCTCCAGAGGGCCGTCCGGCGTCTGGCACATGCCGTTGAAGAACATGATGGGGGCCGTCTCCTTCCCGTTGATCTCTACGGTCTCATGGCCGCCCGCGTCCCTGTGCAGGTCGATGGTCACCTGGATCGTGGGATACGCTTCCAGGGTCTCTTCGATCATGTCCAGGGCCATGGAATAGGAATCCGCGTAGGGGAACACCTCCGTATTGTGGATCACCTCAATGCCGTACTGCTCCGTCAGAAGCTCTGCCAGATAATCTCCCACCCCCACGATGTTCCTGGAAGGGTCGTCCGGCGACGAATCGGCGAAGGCCTCGCTTCCGTGGGTGTGGAACAAAAGGATCTGAGGCCCCTCCTCCTCGGGGATGGTCATATCCTTTCCCAAAAGCTCTTTTGCGTCAAGCTGCTCCGGGTAGACGGTGGTGGATTTATGTACATAAAAGAAGTGATCCCTCACAAACTCAAAATCCGCCAGCTGCTCCTCGGAATAAAGAGTTCCGACCACCTCCGTGGCCGCCATGGCCGGCGCCTCCTTTGCCGTCTCCTCCGGGCTCTCCCCCGTTTCCTCGTCAGATACAGGGGCAGTCTCTGTCTCCGAAAGGGCCGCCTCCTGCAAAAAGCTTTCGTAGGAGGGATCCAGAGAGACCTCCAGCGCCTCGTTTTCCAGAAGATAAGCAGAAAGGGCGTAGACGCCCCCCGCCCGCTCCAGAAGCCCCGACGTCTCCCCCTGGGAGAGGAAGGCGCTCACAGGAAGCCTTGCCGCCAGGGCCGTGAGCCGTCCCGCTCCCTCCCTGAAAAACAGCACGCCGCCCGCCAGGGCCAGGACCAGGGCCGCCCCGCTTCCCCAGGAATCCCTTTTCTTTTTGAAAATCCCCATGGTTTCCCTCCCTTCGCCTTTTATTATCCTATTCGGAAAGGGCCAGATTGATTCCTTCCGAGAGCACAAAGCTTAAAAGCTTCACCTGTTCATCGATGTTTCCCGGCGTCACATACATGGGCCCGAGCCTGGGCTCGATCAGCTCCCGCACCATCTGATAGCGCTCCTCCGGGCCCATGCACTCCACGGCCCCGGCCTGCCCGTCGGCCCCCGCCGCCTTAAGAAGCTCCGCTAAGCTGTCCAGGGTATCGTAGACGATGGCAGCGGCCGCCACCACGGTGGGCACCCCCAGGGCGATCACGGGAACTCCCAGGCTTTCCTCGGTGAGGCTGTGGCGGTGGTTTCCCACGCCGGAGCCGGGGCGGATCCCGGTGGAGCTCAGCTGAATGGCCGTTCCCAGCCTGCTTACGCTCCGGGCCGCCAGCGCGTCGATGGCCAGCACCGCCCCCGGCCTCGTCTCCTTTACGATGCCGTGGATGATGCGGGCGGTCTCCATGCCCGTCTGGGCCATGACGCCGGGAACGATGCCGCTGACCGAGGCGCCCGGTCCCTTCTCCTTTAAATGCCCCGAAATCTTCAGGTTGTCGAGAACGCGGGGGCCCAGGGAATCGGGCGTCACCTCATGGTTTCCCAGCCCCACCACCAGGACGGAATCGGGGCTTCCCGCCGCCTTCAGAAGCTCCCTTATATAAAAGGAAAGCTCCTCGGCCACCGCCCTGTTCCCCTTCGGATCCTTCTCCCTGAGCCTTCCCGCCTCCAGGGTGACGTAGAGCCCGGCGGGCTTTCCGATGGCCTCCTCGCCCCTTTTGTCCGTCACCTCCACGCTGGTTACGCGGATCCCCTTTTTTTCCTTTTCCCTGATTTTCACCCCGGGGATCCTGCCGGCTTCATCCCCGGCCGATTCCCTGGCCTCCAGGGCCAGATCCGTGTACACCTTTCCCCGGGCAAAGACCTCCCTCGCCGTCTTTTCCATGCGCGCGGGCCTCCTTCGTTTTTGCTCTGTATTTTTTCCCTTTTTTCCCGGATTATGTATTGACAGCCCGATTGTTTTCCGCTAGAATATAACAGTATGTTTACATTAGACTGTCCGTGTCCGGCTTTAATGCAAACCGATAAATACGCGCCGGCGATGGCTGCTCGCCCCGCGTGAACAGATTTCTATTTGGAGGTGTATGAATTGGCAAATATCAAATCCGCTAAGAAGAGAGTCCTGGTAACCGCAACCAAAACCGCCCGGAACAAGGCCATCCGTTCCAGGGTAAAGACCATGATCAAGAAGGTTGACGCCGCTGTTGCCGCAGGCGACAAGGCCGCCGCTCAGGCAAGCCTGTTAAACGCCATCAGCGAGATCGACAAGGCTGCGACAAAGGGTGTTTATCATAAGAACACCGCTTCCAGGAAGGTAAGCCGTTTGACAAAAGCTGTTAATTCTATCGCATAAATACCGGTACAAAAAAACGAAAAAATCCTGTCAGAATGGTGTGCTGACAGGATTTTTTGTTGTATAATCGAATCAGAGGGGCCTGCGGAGCGCAGGCTGCGAATCTACGTTTACAAGGAGGTTTTTACAATGGCTGAACTGACTCCCAATATGCGTCTCGGCTTCGGCGCAATGCGCCTTCCCCAGACCGACCCGGACGATCCCGCTTCCATCGACGTCGCCGCCTGCTGCGATATGGTGGACTGGTATCTTTCCCAGGGCTTCAACTACATCGACACGGCCTATCCCTATCACAAGGAGCACTCGGAGGAGGCAGTGGCCCAGGCACTGGTAAAGCGCTATCCCAGGGATTCCTACCTGCTGGCCAACAAGATGCCCACCTTTCTGGTAAAGGGCCCGGGTGATTACGAGAAATTCTTCCAGACACAGCTTGAGCGCTGCCAGGTGGAGTACTTTGATTATTACCTCCTCCATAATATGGGCCGGGAGCGGTTCGAGGAGTGCAATAAGTGGGGCGGCTTCGAGTTCATGAAAAAGCTCAAGGCCGAGGGAAAGGCCCGCCACATCGGCTTCTCCTTCCACGACAGGGCCGACGTGCTGGAGGCCATCCTGACGGCCCATCCTGAGCTGGAGTTCGTTCAGCTCCAGATCAACTACGCCGACTGGGAAAGCGACGTGATCCAGTCGAAAAAATGCCTGGAGACCGCCCGCCGCTTCGGAAAGCCCGTGATCGTCATGGAGCCGGTCAAGGGCGGCGGCCTGGTAAACCTGCCCGACGAGGCCATGAAGCTTTTAAAGGACTACGCCCCCGACGCCTCTCCCGCTTCCTGGGCCATCCGCTTCGCCGCCTCCCAGGAGGGCGTGATGATGGTCTTAAGCGGCATGTCCTCCCTGGAGCAGATGAAGGACAACACCTCCTTTATGAAGGAGTTTAAGCCCGTAACCGATGAAGAGCTTGCGATCTTAAACAAGGTGTCCGACATCCTGAAGGCCTCCACGGCCATCCCCTGCACCAGCTGCAAGTACTGCATGGACGAATGTCCCATGAACATCAACATCCCGGGATATTTCTCCGTCTACAACCTGCTGAAGCAGTTTGGAAGCAACAACTTCCCCCAGATGCACTACAACCGTCAGGCCATGGGCCACGGGGCGGCCTCGGACTGCATCGAGTGCCACAGCTGCGAGGGCCACTGTCCTCAGCACATCAAGATCACGGAGCATTTAAAAGAAATCGCCCGTATCTTTGAAAATAAGTAGAAGTTTGTTGACTTTGCCCCCGCGGTCCGCTATAATTTTTTTAGGTATATATGGGGGCGCGGAGATCATCAGTACCTTCGGGGAAAGGGAGATCCGCCGAAAGCGCGAACCGCTTGGGCCTGCATCGAACAGGTGCAGGACTGTTTTTGAAGCCTGCCAAGCTTCAAAAGAGCACCATATACCGGAGGCAGGATCAATCCTATTTTCGGAATATCGGTAACAGCGTCATAACAGCCATGTGCATATACACCGCACATGGCTGTATTTTTTTAAGGAGGAGCAGAGTGAAAAAAATACGGATCGGCGTCGATGTGGGCGGCACAAACACCGACATCTGCGCCATTGATGAAGCAGCCGGGGAGCTGATGGTCTACAAGCTTCCCTCCTCCCTCTCCGACCAGTCCCAGGCTGTGGTGGAGGGCGTGAGGAAGATCGTAGAAAAATACGGGCTGTCCTATGAGGACGTGGACCGCTTTATCCACGGCACCACAGTAGCAACAAACGCCATCCTGGAGGGCCGGGGCGCGAGGACCGCCCTTATCACCACCAAAGGCTTCCGGGATCTTCTTGAGATCGGCCGTCAGAAACGCCCCGACCTCTATGACCTTCAGATGGACAAGGCCCCTGTCCTGGTGCCCAGGGATCTGCGCTTCGAGGCCTCGGAGCGGATGGATTACCGGGGCCATATCCTAGAGACCTTAAAGGACGAGGAGATCCTCGCCCTCATCGAGGAGCTTAAAAAGGCCCATGCCGAGGCGGTGGCCGTGCTCTTTTTAAACGCCTACTTAAACCCTGAAAACGAGGCCAGGGTGAGGGCCCTCATCGAGGAGCATTTCCCCGGCGTCTACATTTCCACCTCCAGCGAGATCTCCAACCAGTTCCGGGAATTTGAACGGCTGTGCGGAACGGTCTTAAACTCCTTCGTGGGGCCCGAGGTCAAGAAATACCTGGACAACCTGAAGAACACCCTGGAGCGCATCGGCATCCACAAGGTTTATATCAACCATTCCAACGGCGGACTCATGTCCATCAACGAGGCCTCCGCCTACCCCATCAAGACCGGCCTCTCCGGCCCGGCCGCCGGTGTGATCGGCGTCCAGTATCTGATGGACCTGATCGGGGTAAAGAACGTAATCACCATTGACGTGGGCGGCACCAGCACCGACATCAGCATGATCGTGGACGGAGCCATTGAAAGCTCCAAGGACAAGAACATCAGCGGGTATCCCGTGCGGATCCCTTCTATCGATATTTCCACCATCGGAGCCGGAGGCGGCAGCATCGCCTGGGTGGACAGCGGCGGCATCCTGAAGGTGGGTCCCCAGAGCGCGGGGGCTGAGCCCGGCCCCGCCTGCTACGCCAGAGGCGGCACCGAGGCGGCCATCACCGACGCCAGGGTGGTCCTTGGCCACTTAAACAACAAGGAGCTTTTAAACGGGCAGCTTCCCATTGACGCCTCCCTCTCCAGGAAGGCGGTGGAAAAGCTGGCGAAGAAGATCGGCATGACCACGGAGGAGACGGCCCGGGGCATCATCACCGTGGGCAATTCCAACATCGTCAAGGAGATCAAGAACGTCACCGTGGAGAAGGGCTACAATCCTTCTGATTTCGCCCTGGTGGCCTTCGGCGGGGCGGGTCCCCTCCACGCGGCGGAGCTCATTGAGGAGCTGAACATGGAGACGGCCATCATCCCCAAGGCCCCCGGCCTTCTGGCGGCCTACGGCCTGCTCACGGAGGATATGCGCCGCGACTTTGTGCAGACGAACGTGATGGAGCTGGATCACATTGACTTCTCCGCCGTCACCGGCATGTATCGCCGCCTGGAGGCCGATGCCTCCGCCTGGTTTGAAAAGGAGCAGATTCCCGAAGCGGACCGCCGCCTGGAATATTACCTGGATATGCGCTACAAGGGCCAGAACTACGAGATCACCGTTCCCTTCGACGAAACGGTTACGGATATGGAGGCCTTAAAGAAGCGGTTCACCGAAACCTACCTGAGGCTCTACTCCTACTCATCGGCCGACGAGATCCAGATCGTGAACTTCGGCCTCTCCGCCCTGGGCGTCATCGCGAAGCCGAAGATCGCCAGGGAGGATTTTGTGGGCGAGGACGCCTCTGCGGCCGTCATCGGAAGCCGCACCGTGCTGATGGAGGACGGAAGCCTCGAGGAGTACACCCTCTACGACAGGGACCTGCTCCACTGCGGAAACAGAATCCCCGGCCCGGCCATCATTGAGCAGATGGACTCCACCACCATCCTTTTGAAGAATCATCAGGCCGTGGTGGACGAGTATTTCAACATGATCATCACAAGGAAGGGAGGCGCGTCCCATGAGTAAGATCAATTCCATCACCCTGGAGGTCATCAGCAACGGCCTGCTCTCCATCGCCGAGCAGATGGGCGTGATCTTAACCAAGACCGCCTACAGCACCAATATCAAGGAGAGAAAGGATCTGTCCGTGGCCATTTTCGACGCCGACGGCAGAGTGCTCTCCTTAGCCCAGCACATCCCCATCCATTTCAGCTCCCTGTTCGGAGCCGTGGAGGAGGCCCTGAAGCGCTGGGACAAATCCGAAATCTACGACGGCGACGTTTTCATCGCCAACGATCCCTACAGCGGCGGCGGCTCCCACCTGCCGGACATCGCCCTGGTGCGGCCGGTGTTCTTCGAGGGGAAGCTGATCGCCTTCGTGGTCAACAACGGCCATCACGCCGACCGCTCCAGAAGGGGCCCCACCATCTATGACGAGGGCCTCAGGATCCCGGTGGTGAAGCTTTACGAGAAGGGAAAGCTGAACCGGGACATCTACGACCTGATTCTCCTGAACTTCCAGCTAAAGGAGGAGCGGCGGGGCGACATCCAGGCCCAGCTGATCACCAACCAGTTCGGCGCCGACAAGGTGGTGGAGCTGTGCAAGAAGATCGGGCTGGATACCTTCAATGAGTTCTGCCGTGAATGGCTTAAATACGGCGAGAAAAAGGCCCGCACCGCCATCGCGGCCCTGCCCGACGGCGACTATGAGTTCGAGGATATTTTAGACGACGACGGAAGCGGAAACCGGGATCTTAAGATCCGCGTAAAGCTCTCCATAAACGGAGACCGGATCCTTTTTGACTTCTCGGGAAGCCAACCCCAGGTGACGGGCCCCTACAACTGCGTAAGGAGCGCCCTTCTGGCCACGGTCTACTACTCCGTCAAATGCCTGCTGGATAAGACGATCCCTGCCAACTCCGGCTTCTTTGACAGCATCGAGGTGAAGGCGGAGCCCGGAACCATCGTCTGCGCCAGCGAACCGGCTCCCACCTTTGACCGGGAGACCACCACCCAGAGGCTGGCCGACGTGATCTTCGGCGCCTTCGCGAAGATCGATCCCAAAGACGTCATCGCCGCCGGCTGCGGAGCCGTGACCTTCTACAGCATCGCAGGCCATGACGCCCGCACCGGGAAGCCCTACGTCTATGTGGAGACCATCGGCGGCGGAAACGGCGCCCGCTATAATAAGGACGGCCTGGACGCCGTCCAGGTTCACATGACAAACAGCTCCAACCTGCCCATTGAGGCGCTGGAGATGGAATATCCCCTGATGGTGGAGGAATACGCCCTGGAGGAGGACAGCGGCGGCCCCGGAAAATACCGGGGAGGCTTAGGCATCCGCAGAGGAATCCGGATCATGCCCGACAGCCTGGACACCTCCCTGGGAGCCGCCTCCACGGAGCGGAGCCGCACGAAGCCCTGGGGCCTTATGGGCGGCCTGGGAGGCGCCACCTCCTACCTGGACGTGTGCCATGAGGGCAAGAAGATCAACACGGAAAACAAGGTGAGAAACGTCCCGCTTGAGGCGGGGGATACCGTAACCCTAGTCTCTGCGGGAGGCGGCGGCTACGGCGATCCGAAGGAACGCGACAGAGAAGCGGTCCTTCGGGATTACAGAGAAGGCAAAATCAGCCCGGAAACCATAAAGTCCTGCTATCCGCAGGCAGAATAAGGAGGTAAGGAGCATGAGCAAAGAAAAACGAGAGAAAAAAATGAATCTCCCCCTGGCCCTGTTCACGCTGCTGGTGATGGTGGCCATCATGGCCGTGGGCCTGGCAGTGCTGGAGCTTTCCACAGTGACGGTGTTCGCCCTGGTGCTGATCGCCATGGCCGTCATCGCCCTGTGCATCGGCTTCTCCCTTGAGGAGGTGCAGGAGATCATCCTCACCGGCTGCCGGAAGGCCATCCTGGTGATCCTGATCTTAATGAGCGTCGGCATGGTGGTGGGCTCCTGGATTGTATCCGGCGTCGTCCCCTCCATCATCTATTACGGACTTCAGATCCTGTCTCCCTCCTACTTCCTGCTGGTGGGCTTCATCATCTGCTGTATCGTATCCTTCTTTACGGGAAGCTCCTACACGGCGGCCGGTACCCTGGGCGTGGCCTTCATGGGCATCGGCAGCGGCCTGGGCATCAACCCGGCCCTGACCGCCGGCATGGTAATCTCCGGCGCCATCTTCGGCGACAAGATGTCGCCCTTCTCCGACACCACCAATATGGCGCCTGCGGCGGCTGAGACCGATATTTTCTTACATATCAAGTCTATGCTGTTCACCACGGTTCCCGCCACGGTGATCGCCGCCGTCCTCTATTTTGTGCTGGGCTTCCAGTACAGCGGCGCCAGCGCCGATCTGGGAAATGTGGCCGATATCTCCCAGAGCATCACGTCCACCTTCAACGTGTCCCCGATTCTGATCCTGATTCCGGTTCTGACCATTGTGCTGGCAATCAAGAAGGTTCCCTCCTTCCTGGCCCTGCTGGCGGGCACCATCGCCGGTATCATCGCGGCCTTCATCGCCCAGCCCCAGTTCAGCATCGGCACCATCTTAAATTCCATGGCCACCGGCTTTTCCGGCAAGTTCACCAATGAGATGGTGGGCACCCTCTTCAACAGAGGCGGCATCTCCAGCATGATGACCACGGTCTCCCTGTCCCTCCTCTGCCTTGCTTTCGGCGAGCTCTTGCAGCAGATGGGCGTCCTGACCACCATCCTGGACAGGCTGGAGGTTCTGGTGAGAAAGCCCGGCCCGCTGGTCATCACTACGCTTTTCACCTGCCTGCTGACCGTAATTCTCACCGCCAGCCAGTATGTGGCCATCATGCTTCCCGGCGAGATCTTCAAGGAATCCTACAAGAAGGCGGACGTGGCCCCCTACGTGCTTTCCAGAACCCTGGAGGACGGCGGCACCATCTTCTCCTTCCTGGTTCCCTGGTCCATGGCGGCCATTTACACCTCGGGCGTGCTGGGGGTTCCCACCATCGAATCCCTGCCCTACTCCTTCCTGCCGATCCTGTGTCCCATTTTCGCCATCATCCTGGCGGTCACCGGGTTCGCGGTGTTTAAGACCGACGGCTCTCCCGTAAAGGGCAGAGGCCCCTGGTTCAGCAAGAAGGCGAAGCTTGCCGCCCAGGCCGCGCAGAAAAAAGAATAAAGCCGCGCAGCGGTAAAAACCATGAAAAAATAGTACGGTGCAGCCCGGTAAAATGGGCTGCACCGCATTTTTCTGCTTGTGCTCCGGCGTCATGCAGTTTCATTTTTTATAATAGTATAACTGGTGCTTCTTGCCCTTCCATTCTGCTTTAACAGGTTATTTTTTACCAGTTTTTTCAGGATTCTGACAGCAGTAGATGAACTCACTCCAAGCAATCCGATTATATCATTTCTTGTAACAGCCCCATGTATCCGGGCGTATTCCAATACTTTTTCTTCTCTGGCACTGATTGATACACCATCGGAAGCATTTGTCAACGGTTCTGAAGAAAACGCTGGATTGTTGTCCTTTTCATCTTTTGCATTCCTATTCGGCAGTATGATCTTGAAGGCATTTTTTGTAGTTTCAATCACAGGTTTTTTCTCCATGCCCTCATACGCCTTCATTATTTTTCTCATTCCGGTACCATAAGCCTCAATTAAATGCAA
>CALWAW010000030.1 GCA_944375845.1 uncultured Lachnospiraceae bacterium | reverse complement strand
AAATACATTTTCCTTGAAAAATTATAGAAAAAAACATATAATTTTTCAAGATGATAAAACTTTTTTCCCATACGCCCTGTCTGGGTAGTGAAAAAACAATCTAACCTTTAGGAGGAAATAAAATGGACGCTATTCTTTTTGTTGTGATCAGTATTCTTGTTTTAGTGTTTCTGTGTGCTGTATTTAGAAAGCTCTTTCTTGTGCCGCTGTTTTTAGGCATGGGCGGGCTTATTCTGGGTCTTGCTCTGATGCTGGAGGGCCTCGATAACCTGAACGGCCTGAAGAACCAGGTTACAAACTTTCTGAATGACGAAAAATACCACACTTATATCTTCCTGAAAAACATGGGAATCATCCTTATTGTGATCAGCTCCATCTTCATAATTCTGGGACTGATCTTCGCCATCAAGAGCGGAAAGCGAAAGGAAGTCCCCAAAAGCGGCTTTTACGGCGCGCCTGAGATCGCCTGCCGGGGCTGCGGCAGGCTCATCCCCTCGCAGATGAGCTTCTGTCCCCACTGCGGGACACCCGTATTCCCCGCGGCCTTTTCACCCTATGGAGCGCAGACTGGCACCGCGCCCGGCCCTCAGCCCGCGTCTGTGCCCGGCTCCCAGCCGGAAGCCTCTTACGGCGCTCAGCCGGAAACCCCTTACGATATTCAGCCCGAAAACGGAGCGCGATGCCCCGCCTGCGGCGCTGCGGTCAAGGCTTCAGCCCGCTTCTGCGAAAACTGCGGCACAAAATTATAAAACGGCAAATCACAAAAGGCGGCAGGAATGTTCCTGCCGCCTGAATTATGTCCGGACTTTCGTATCTTTTTACTTCTCTCCGTAGTAAGCCTTCAGGTAAATCTCCTTCAGCTCCCTGATCAGCGGATACCTGGGGTTGGAAACGGTGCACTGGTCGTCGAAGGCCTGCTCCGTCATCTCGTCCAGGGTGGACAGAAAATCCTCCTCGGAGATCCCGTAATCGGCAATGGTCTTTTTGATGCCGATCTTTTCTTTCAATTCCTCCAGCGCCTTAATGAGGTTCTCAAAGACCTCGTTGTCGTCCTTTCCCGTAATGCCCGCGTACCTGGCCGCCTCCACATACCGCTCAAAGGCGTGGGGATACTTGTACTGGGGGAAGGTTCCCATTTTCGTGGGCGCCTCCGCCGCGTTATAACGGATCACGTAGGTGAGCACCAGGGCGTTGGCGACGCCGTGAGGCAGATGGTGGAAAGCTCCCAGCTTGTGGGCCAGGGAATGGTTGATCCCCAGGAAGGCGTTGGCGAAGGCCATTCCTGCCAGGCAGGAGGCGTCGGCCATCTTCTGTCTGGCCTCCACATCGGCCGCCCCGTATTCGTATGCCCTGGGCAGATACGTAAACACGCTCTTAATGGCCTTTAAGGCCAGGCCGTCGGTATAATCGGAGGCCATCACCGATACATAGGCTTCCAGGGCATGGGTCATCACGTCGATGCCCGAGGCGCTGGTAAGCCCCTTCGGCATTGTCATCATATTGTCCGCGTCCACGATCGCCATATCGGGGAGCAGCTCATAATCGGCCAGAGGCCACTTTTTCCCGGTTTTCTCGTCGGTGATAATGGCGAAGGGCGTCACCTCGGAGCCGGTTCCTGCGGAGGTGGGAATCGCCACAAAGTAGGCCTTCTCTCCCATTTTGGGGAAGGTGTATACCCGCTTTCGGATATCCATGAAATCCATGGCCATATCCATGAAATCCACCTCGGGATGCTCATACATCACCCACATGATCTTTCCCGCGTCCATGGCGGAGCCGCCGCCCAGGGCAATGATCACATCGGGCTCGAAGCTTCTCATCATCTCGGCTCCGGCCCTGGCGCTCTTAAGCTTGGGATCCGGCTCCACATCGTAGAAGCAGGTATGGGTGATTCCCATTTCATCCAGCTTGTCGGTGATGGGCTTTGTATATCCGTTCTTGTATAAAAACGTGTCCGTCACAATAAAGGCGCGCTTCTTGTTCATGACGGTTCCCAGCTCATCCAGGGCCACCGGCATGCAGCCCTTCTTAAAGTATACCTTTTCAGGCGTCCTGAGCCACAGCATATTTTCTCTCCTCTCCGCCACGGTCTTGATATTCAGAAGCTGTCTTACGCCCACGTTCTCTGAAACGGAGTTTCCGCCCCAGGAGCCGCACCCCAGCGTCAGGGAAGGAGACAGACGGAAGTTGTACAGATCGCCGATCCCGCCCTGGGAGGAGGGAGTATTCACCAGAATCCGGCAGGTTTTCATGGCCGCCTGATGCTTTGCCATTTTTTCCCTTCCCTCGTCCGTGACCGGATTGACATACAGCGCGGAGGTGTGGCCGTAGCCGCCGTCCGCCACAAGGCGCTCCGCCTTCTCAAGGGCCTCGTCAAAACCGGCGGCCCGGTACATGGCCAGAACGGGAGAAAGCTTTTCATGGGCGAAGGGCTCGGAGATGTCCACCGACTCCACCTCGCCGATCAGGATCTTCGTACCCTCCGGGACCTCCACGCCGGCCATCTCTGCGATTTTTACCGCGGGCTGGCCCACGATCCTCGCGTTGACGGTGCCCGCCTCGGAGAGGATGATGGAGCGCACCTTATCAAGCTCCTCCCCTTCCAGGAAGTAGCAGCCTCTCCTCCTGAACTCGGCCCTGGCCTCTTTATATACGCCGTCCAGAACGATCACAGACTGCTCGGAGGCGCAGATCATGCCGTTGTCAAAGGTTTTTGAATGAATGATGGAGTTGACCGCCATCAGAATATCCGCCGTATCATCGATAATAGCCGGCGTATTTCCCGGCCCGACTCCCACGGCGGGCTTTCCCGAGGAATAGGCCGCCTTCACCATTCCGGGGCCGCCTGTGGCCAGAATCAGATCGGATTCCCGCATCACCTCGTTGGTCAGCTCCAGAGAGGGCACGTCGATCCAGGAAATCACCCCTTCGGGCGCTCCGGCCTTTACCGCCGCCTCCAGCACCACCCTCGCCGCCGCGATGGTGGAGGCCTTCGCCCTGGGGTGGGGAGATATGATAATGGCGTTTCTGGTCTTTAAAGCCAGAAGAGTTTTAAAGATCGCCGTCGAGGTGGGGTTTGTGGTCGGGATCACCGCCGCGATCACGCCCACCGGCTCCGCAATCCGCTTATATCCGAAGGCCCTGTCGTCCTCGATCACGCCGCAGGTCTTTTCATTCTTATATTTGTTGTAAATGTACTCGGCCGCGTAGTGGTTCTTTATCACCTTATCCTCCACAACGCCCATTCCCGTCTCCTCTGCCGCCAGCTTCGCCAGAGGGATCCTCTGATGATTCGCCGCCATGGCCGCCTCGTAGAAGATCCGGTCCACCTGCTCCTGATTAAACTGCGCGAACTTCTTCTGGGCCTCCCGCATCTCCTTCATCCGAGCGGAGAGCTTTTCTACCGTATCAATGATCTGTGCCGCCATCCTGCCGCCTCCTGTCCATATTGATAACTTATTAACAATGTTGTATTGATTATACTGCATCGTTAATGTTTTGTCAATTACTTTTTTATTTCTTCACATAAAAAGAAGGGAGACCGCTGCCTTGCGGTATTTCTCCCTTCCATACTTTCTATATCTTATTTAGTATTCCGGTTTTTCCAGTCCCAGGGCGATCCGCACCGCCTTTTCTTCCTCTCTCCCAAGAGGGCTGTCCGTCTCTCCCTTGATGATCTCCTTCACGTACACATAGCAGCTGTCCCGGCTGTGAACCGCGTTTAAAATGTAACCGCTTTTATTCTGGGACATAAGCGCCAGCGCGAAGCTGGATTTTCCTCCCATTCCGGGAAAGGCGTCGTACTTCACAAGACCTGTCTTGTGAAAGGATTTCACCAGAACCTTGTTGATGACCTTCAAAGCGTCCTTATTGGCCCTGTCCTCCGCCTGGAGCATGTGGATGTCATCGAAAGCCTGGGCGAACACGTCCTCCAGGGATTCCGCGTCCCTTCCCCGCATAAACCGGTCGTACCGCTTTGCCAGCTTTGACGTTTTTGAGATCTGCACGATCACCAGGACCGCCAGAATCACCACAAGGACCATCAGTGCCAATATCAGGTACGCCGGGTCAAAACCCAAATTATTCAAAATGCCGCTCATTGTATTCCTCCTGATGCCAGATCATTTATTTTTTGAGATCACGAAACAGATCCATAAGCCGCTCCAGCTCATCCACAGAGTAATATTCGATCTCTATTTTTCCTCTGTTTTCGTCTTTTCTGCTGATGCTTACCTTTGTTCCCAGTATTTCCCGGATCCGGTTCTCCATATCCCGGTAAACCAGCTCCGCTCCGGGATCCAAAGGCGCCCTCCTGCTCCCAGTCCTGGGCCGCAGCATGGTCTTTACAAGCTTTTCCGTCTCCCTTACGCTGAGCTTATGCTCCAGGATCTTCTCCGCCGCCGCGTACTGGGCGTCTCCGTCCTCAAGGGAAAGCAGCGCCCTCGCGTGGCCGCCGGAGATTTCCCCCTCCGCCACCATCAGCTGCACCCGCTTATCCAGCTTCAGGAGGCGCATGGAATTGGTGATGGCGGCCCGGCTTTTAGAAACCCTCTCCGCGATCTCCTCGTGCTTCAGATGAAATTCCTGAATCAGCCTCTCATAGGCCGCCGCCTCTTCAATGGGGTTCAGGTCCTCCCTCTGGATATTTTCGATCAGAGAGATCTCCATGATCTCCTGGGGCGTATAATCCTTGATGATAACGGGAACCTCCTTGACTCTGGCCAGCTTGGCGGCTCTCCAGCGCCGTTCCCCGGCGATCAGCTCGTAGTGATCGTCCTTTTTTCTTACAAGAAGGGGCTGAAGCACTCCATACTGCCTGATGGAACCGGCCAGCTCCTCCAGCGCCTGCTCATCGAACTGCTTTCTGGGCTGTTCCCTGTTGGGCTCAATCTGATTAACCTTTATCATAACCGGGTCTCCCGTTCTTTCGGAATTCTCCTCCCGGTCCTTTTTCTTTGGCTGAATTTCCTCCAGCTCGGTGCCCATGGGAATCAGGGAATCCAAACCCTTTCCCAGGCCGCTTCTCTTTGCTCTTGCCATTCCCACTGTCCTTTCTGAAAAAGCTTATTCCCCCTGGCCGTGCTGCGCCACCTCTTCCGCGAGAAGCCGGTAGCTTTCGGCTCCCGCCGAGCGGGGATCATACTGCGTGATGGGCATCCCGTGGCTTGGCGCCTCGGCCAGCCGCACATTTCTCGGAATAATGGTCTTATACACGGTGTTTTTCAGGCTGCTCTTTACGTTTTCCACCACCTGGAGAGAAAGATTTGTCCTCGCGTCGTACATGGTAAAGACGACTCCCTCCAGCTCAAGGGAAGGATTCAGCCTCTGCTTCACCAGATTGATGGTGTGGATCAGCTGTGTCAGCCCCTCCAGCGCATAATATTCGCACTGGATCGGCACCAGAACCGTGTCCGCCGTTGTCATGGCGTTGACCGTCAGCATATTCAATGACGGCGGACAGTCGATAATCACAAATTCATACTGATCCCGGACCTTATCGATCTCATCCTTTAAAATGTATTCCTTTCTATGAATACCGATCAGTTCGATTTCAGCGCCCGAAAGGTTCACATTGGACGGAAGCAGATCCAGATTCGGAAAAACCTCCTTCTGCACGCAGCTTTCCACCGTCTCCTGGCCAATCAGAAGCTCATAAGCTGTTTTATTCTGCTGATTTTTATCCACGCCCAGGCCGCTGGTGGTGTTTCCCTGGGGATCCAGGTCTATAGTCAGCACCTTTTTCCCCATTTCAGCCAGGCAGGCCGACAAATTGATAGCCGTCGTGGTTTTTCCCACGCCGCCTTTCTGATTCGCGATCGCGATTATTCTCCCCATAAGCATAATTCCTTTCATAAACATTCTTATTATATCATTATCCCTTATTCTTTACCACATCTAAATCTTAATTCTTTTATAATTTTTGTTTCACGTGAAACATTAAAGCGTCTTCCGGGCGATGTTTCACGTGAAACATTGAAGTTCCTTCTGTGTGATGTTTCACGTGAAACATCATGTCAGATTGCAATCCTATGGGAAATGTATTATAATAGGGGAAAGGTGAAAAGAGGTGTTTCCATGAGCAAGAAAAGCAAGTTTACAAAAGCAGTCCTTCTTGGGACTTTCACTGCCGGCGTCATTGCCGCCATCAATAAACTGATCTTTTTAGGGGCTTCCAGAGAGGATGAATTGTCCAGAGAGGAGCATAAGATTTATCCCTGGCGGTTCGGGGACATTTTTTATACAAAAGTGGGAGAGGGCAAGCCGCTTTTGCTGATCCATGACCTGAAAACAGCGTCCTCATCCTATGAATGGAACAAGGTGATTCATCAGCTGGCCAAAAGTCACACCGTATACGCCATTGATCTTTTGGGATGCGGACATTCCGCGAAGCCCAATCTGACTTATACGAATTTCTTATATGTTCAGATGGTTACGGATTTTGTGAAATCTGTCATCGGACACAGAACGGATGTGGCTGCCTCAGGCTCCTCCTGTTCCTTTGTGATTACGACGGCCAACAATAACCATGAACTCTTTGACAGGATTGTCCTGATCAATCCCGATTCTGTGCTGAAATGCGGCCAGGTGCCCAATCATTATGTGAAGGCTTACAAATTCCTCATTGATCTTCCTGTGATCGGGACCCTGATCTACAACATTGCCAACAGCAGAAGAAGCATCACGGAAAAGTTTTTGACAGAGAATTTTGCGAATCCCTGCCTGATCGACCCTAAGATGATCTCCCGGTATCATCAGAACGCCCATCTGGGAGATTCCTCCGCGAGGGCTCTTTATTCCAGCATTAAGGGAAATTATACCTGCCTTCCCATCGGCTACGCGCTGAAACGGATTGACAACAGTATTTTTATTATCGGAGGCGAGTACGAAAAGGCTGTGGGCGAAACCTTGCAGCAATACTCTGAGCTGAATCCGGTGGTGGAGTCGGAAATCTTAAAGGAAACGGCCCATCTTCCTCACCTTGAAAAGCCCTCCGCCTGCGCGAAGCTCATCGAAGATTTTTTGCAGGCACAATAGGTCCAAACAAAAAAATCCCGCGGCTGCGGGATTTTTTTATTCCAGAGGCTTCTTCGCCGGTATTCCTGCCTTTCTTGGGTACTGGCTTCCCAGCCTTTCTGCGCGTTCTATAAATATCAGGCTTCTTCCGGCCTCTCCCAGGGAATATTTTTCTGTTTTCACTCTGCGGCAGCCAAGCTTTTTTATGGCCCCGGCTGCTTTCTCTGCCTCCCCGTCAGCCGTCCCCGACTTATAGGATATGAAAACGCCTCCTGTTTTCAAAAAAGGAGTGCAGTACTCCGACAGCGTGGACAGGTTCGCCACCGCGCGGGACACGCAGACGTCAAAGCTCTCCCGGAACCGGGCGTCCCTTCCAAGCTCCTCAGCCCGTCCATGGACTGCTTCCACAGAAGAAAGCTTCAGGTTATCCACAATTTCCCGCAGAAAATCCACTCTTTTCCTCAAGGAATCCAGCAAAACCACCTGAAGCTGTGGATAAAGGATCTTGAGGGGAATCCCGGGAAATCCGGCGCCTGTTCCCACGTCGATCAAAGACTGTGCGGAAGAAAAATCAAAATAACGGGCGGCAAGAACGCTGTCCAGAAAATGCTTTTCCACCACGTCCTCAAATTCTGTAATGGCAGTGAGATTCATCACCCGGTTCGTCTCGATCAGACGCCTGTAATATTCCAGAAACTGCTCCGCCTGTACGTCAGTGAGAGAGAAGGAGGCCTCGGAAAATCTCTGAATGATATATTCTTTTTGTTCTTTCATGCTATTTTCCTCTTCTTTGCTCCAGATACACCAGAAGCACGGAAATATCCGCCGGGGAAACGCCCGAAATCCTGGAAGCCTGGCCGATATTGACCGGCCTCAGCTGGTCCAGCTTCTGCAAAGCTTCCCGCCTGAGCCCTTTGATCTCTTTATAGTCAAGGTCGTCCGAGATCCGCTTTCCTTCTAATTTCTTAAATTGTTTTACTTGACTTTCCTGCCGTCTGATATACCCTTCATATTTCAGATTGATCTGAACCTGCTCCCGCACATCCTCGGAGAGAGCGGGCTGCTCCGGGTCGATGGCTGCCAGATCGTCGTAGGAAAGCTCCGGCCGTTTCAGAAGCTCCGCCAGAGACGCCCCGTTTTTTAAAAGGGTGCTTCCATGGTCCGAGAGGAATTTCTGGACCTCATCGCTTCCACCCACCATCGTATTTTGCAGCCTCCGGATCTCACCGGCAATTTCTTTCTCTTTTTTCAGAAGTTTCTGATACCGCTCCTCATCGATGAGACCGATCTCATATCCGATCTTCGTGAGCCTGAGATCCGCATTATCCTGGCGAAGCAGAAGCCTGTATTCTGCCCGGGATGTCATCATCCTGTAGGGCTCATGGCTTTCCTTCGTCACCAGGTCGTCGATGAGAACGCCGATATAGGCCTGGGAACGGTCCAACACGATCCCTTCCTTTCCCTGAGCGCTTCTGGCGGCGTTGATTCCGGCCATAAGGCCCTGGGCCGCGGCCTCCTCGTAGCCGGAGCTTCCGTTGAACTGACCGGCGCTGAAAAGCCCCTTGAGCTCCTTAAATTCCAGGGTGGGAAGAAGCTGCCTCGCGTCGATGCAGTCGTACTCGATGGCGTAGGCGTTCCGCACGATCTTTACGTGCTCCAGCCCGGGAACCGTCCTGTACATGGCGTACTGGACATCCTCCGGGAGAGAGCTGGACATTCCTCCCAGATACATTTCATTGGTGTAAGCCCCCTCCGGCTCCACAAAGACCTGATGCCGGTCCTTGTCGGCGAATTTGACCACCTTATCCTCAATGGAAGGGCAGTAGCGGGGGCCCGTACCCTCGATAAAACCTGAGAAGAGGGGAGAGCGGTCCAGATTTTCGCGGATGATCCTGTGGGTCTCCTCATTGGTGTAGGTGAGCCAGCAGGACACCTGGTCCTTCTGTATGGAATCCGGGTCTGTGGTAAAGGAGAAGGGGACGATCCTTTCATCTCCAAGCTGCTCCTCCATTTTTGAGAAATCAATGCTCCTTTTATCCACCCTGGCCGGAGTTCCCGTCTTGAACCGGTACATACGAATCCCGTTTTTTATGAGGGAATCCGTCAGATGGACCGCCGCCTGAAGCCCGTTGGGCCCTGTGGCCGAAGCCACGTCCCCGAAAATACATCTGGCCCGCAGGTACACTCCCGTGGCCAGCACGGCGGCCTTGCAGCGGTAAACCGCACCCGACACCGTCTTAAGTCCCCGGAGCCTGCCGTCCTTCACCATAAGCTCGGAAACCTCGGCCTGACGGATGGTCAGATGCTCCGTATTTTCCAGGGTTTTTCTCATTTCCCTGGTATAATCCTGCTTGTCCGCCTGGGCCCTTAAAGAGTGCACCGCCGGACCCTTGGAGCGGTTCAGCATTTTTGACTGGATAAAGGTCTTATCGATATTTTTTCCCATTTCGCCGCCCAGGGCGTCGATCTCCCTCACAAGATGCCCCTTGGAGCTTCCGCCGATATTGGGGTTGCAGGGCATCAGGGCGATGCTGTCCACGCTCACCGTGAACATGATGGTCTCAAGGCCCAGCCTGGCGCTGGCAAGAGCCGCCTCGCAGCCGGCGTGTCCGGCTCCCACCACAACCACGTCGTAGGTTTCCTCCAGTACTCTGTTTTCCGTCATCTTTTCCTCCCGGTCATTTTCCCATACAGAATCTGCTGAATATCTCGTTGACCAGATCCTCCTCAACCGTTTCGCCGATCACCTTTCCCAGCTCCTCGTAAGCGTCCATGAGATCGATGGAATAAAAATCCTCCGGCATTTTGCCCCGGATACTCTCCTCCACCTTCCCAAGGCTTTCCAGGGCGTTTTCCAGGGCGCTTTTCTGCCTGGCGCTGGTGATATAGATCTCGTCGTTAAACGAAAGCTTCCCGGAAAAAAACAGGCTGTAGATCGCCTCGGAAAGCTCCGGAAGGCCCCTTTCCTCCTTGGCGGAAAACACCACCACCGGCTTTTTTGCCGCGGCCTCCATCTCTTCCTTTGTGATCTGTCCGGCAAGATCCGATTTATTTAAAAGGACAATGGCCTGCTTATCCTCGATAAGCTTCAGGATCCTGTGATCCTCATCGGAAAGGGGCTCGGAGGAATCCACCACATAGAGAATCAGATCCGCGTCCTTTGCGTGCTCCATGGCCCTTTCCACGCCGATCCGCTCCACCACGTCCTCCGTGCTGCGGATCCCCGCCGTATCCATCAGGTTCAGGCTGATCCCGCCCAGGTTCAGATGCTCCTCCAGGGTATCCCTGGTGGTCCCGGCTACTTCTGTCACAATGGCCCGCTCCTCGCCGAGAAGCATATTCAGAACAGAGGATTTTCCGGCGTTGGGCTTTCCCAGAATCACCGTTTTGATTCCCTCGGAAAGGATCCTGCCGTTGTCGGCGGATTTAATAAGATCCTCCGTCTCCTTCTTCATTTTTTCGATCACCGGAAGAAGCCTTTCCCCGTATCCTTCCATGGATATGTGCTCCGGATCGTCCAGAGCCGATTCTATGAAAGCGATCTCATAAATAATCCCCTGGCGGAGCTTTCTGATTTTTTCGGAAACCGATCCCCGAAGCTGCCTCATGGCGCTTTTCCTGGCGTACTCGTTTTTGGAATTGATTAACTCCATCACCGCCTCCGCCTGGGAAAGGTCGATTCTTCCGTTTAAAAAGGCCCTTTTTGTGAACTCCCCGGCCTCCGCCGGACGGGCGCCGTTTCTGATCACCAGATCCAGAATCTTTTTAACCATAAAAACCCCGCCGTGACAGTCAATCTCCACCACGTCCTCAGCCGTATAGCTGTGGGGCTGCTTCATGTAAAGTACCAAAACCTCGTCCACAAGGGTTTCTCCGTCGTAAATATGGCCGTAAGTGACCCTGTGGCTTTCAAGCTCCTGCACGTTCAGATCCTTCTTGGCCGGATAAAAGATCCTGGAAAGGATCTCCAGAGCCTCTTCTCCGCTGATTCTGACGATGCCGATGCCGGAGCTGCTCATGGCTGTAGAAATCGCCGCTATGGTTTCTTTTTCCATTCTGATCCCCGCCTGTTTTTCCTGTAGAGTAAAAATAGAATCCCGCAGGCGAGATTCTATTTTTTAACGCTTATGACTGATTGTGTTCCTGATGGTCTCTCGCGGGCCTTCCCGGCCTTTCATACCTGTCGTACCGGTCCCTTCTGGAGTCTCTCTTTAAAAATACGATCACATGGCGGTAGGGCTCCTCGCCGTCGCTCTTTGTGGTCACGTACCGGTCTCCCTGAAGAGCCGAATGGATGATCCTTCTCTCGTAGGGGTTCATGGGCTCCAGGGCCACCGGCCTCTTTGTCCTCTTTACCTTGGAGGCGATATTCTTCGCCAGGTTTTCAAGGGTGGCCTTTCTTCTTTCCCTGTAGTTTTCCGTATCCAGCTTTACCCTTAAATATTCTTCGCTTTCCTTATTGACGATCAGGCTCACCAGATACTGGAGAGAGTCCAGGGTCTGTCCTCTTTTTCCGATGAGGACGCCCATATCCTCCCCGCTCAGATCGATGTTCAGGCATTTTTCCTCCTCGTCCATGGTGGAGGAGATGGAAACCTGCATGTTCATCGTCTCGAAAACATGGCTTAAAAATTCTTCCGCTATATCTGTTACTGTCATTACTTTTCTTGCCTTTATAACGGCGGGCTTGCTGTTAAAAATACCAAGTATCCCTGTGCTGCCCTTTTCGACTACCACATAATCCAGCTTGTCGCTGGTGGTTCCCAACTGGATGAGAGCCTTCGTTACCGCGTCGTCCACGGTTTTGGCCGATACTTCAATATATTCGCCCATGACAGTAACCTCCTTTACTTTTTGGCTTTTTTCTCATCGAAATCCTGAACCATTCTGGCCCGGGAAGCGATGGTTCCCATGTTCTCCCTCTTCTGCTTGTAATAATCTGTGGAGTTTGTCTTTTCCTTCTTTTCCCTGGAAGCCTCCAGCTCTTTTTTCTTTGCCGCGGCCGCCGCGTTCTTGTTGGCGCTCTTTATGGTCGCGTCCGCGTTGATGGCCGGAAGGCCTCTCTTGGCTCTTTTCTTATTTTTCTTTTCAATATTGGCCTTAATCATGTCGTCCACATCGACCTTCTTCATATACTGGTTGATACCCAGCTGAAGGATCATGCGGACCGTACTGCTGGCCACCCAGTAAAGTCCAACGCCGATGGGGAAGCTGATGCAGAAAAATACGGAGATCAGCGGCATCACCACGTTCATGGTCTTCATGGTGCTGGCGCCGGGGGCGTCGGGATCCATGGGAGTGGTAGTGGTGATCTTTACGCTGAGCCACTGGGTAAGGCCCGCCAGGATCGGAATGATCAGGGCGATGGAAAGGCGGAAGCCGGGAGCCTCCGTCAGGTTCATCCCTCCCAGGAAGGAATTGATGTGAAGGAACTGCCCGGAGGCTTCTGTAATCACTTTTTCCAGGGCAGGAAAGATTTCCTTTAACTGGTCCCAGGCCGCGGCGTTGAACTTGCCGAACAGGTCCACCATCTTATTTACATTTTCCAGGCTTTCGGCGGAAACATTGTTCGCCTTTGCCAGCTCCGCCAGCTTATCCACATAGCCCGGCTGGCTCATAACCGGCTCAACGACTCTCATCAGAATATCCTTGATGCCGCCGATATAGGCCGGGATGTTATAAATGACCTGATAAAGGGCAAACATAATAGGAAGCTGGATAATGGTGGAAAGGCAGCCGCCTGTGGGAGTCGCCCCGTACTTTTCGTAAACTGCCTGCTGCTCCATCTGCATTTTCTGCATGGAAGCCTGATCCTGCTTGCCCTTATATTTCTTCTGGACAGCCATAAGCTCCGGCTGCATAATGGAATTCAGCTTCATGAACTTCTGCTGCTTAATGGTAAGGGGCAGAAGCAAAAGGTTTACGATAAACGTAAACAGAATGATGCATAAGGCCACATTATGGACTCCCAGACGGTAAATCCCGTCCATAATATAACCAAGAAGGTTGGCGATAGGCCCTATGATAAACGTGGTGCTTTTTGTCAACAATAGAAAATCCAATGTTCTGACCTCCAAAATCAGGGGACCGGGTCATACCCTCCCTTTGAGAAGGGGTTGCATCTCAATATTCTTTTTACCGCTAAAAAAGAACCCTTGAGAGCGCCGTATTTTTCCAGCGCCTCTATGGCGTACTGCGAGCAAGTGGGAATGTACTTGCACCGATTTCTTGTTTTAAGGCCCGACAGATATTTTCTGTAAAACCGGATCAGCGCGATCAAAATCTTTTTCATATCAAACGATGGCTTTTCATCAGGCCCACAACTGCTTCTGTGATTTCCCGGTATGTGATCCCTCTGCTTTTCTCCCTGGCGATGATGACCAGGTCATAACCCTTCAGGGCATGTCCGCAGTTTAAGCGGAAGCTTTCGCGTATCAGGCGCTTCAGACGATGCCTGACCACGCTGTTTCCCACCTTTTTGCTGACAGAGATGCCCACTCTGTTTTCCCCTTCGCCGTCCCTCTTTCTCACATACATCACCAGATAAGGATTTGCGTGAGATCTTCCTGTTCTGTATACAGACTGAAAATCTGCGTTTTTCTTCAGCGAATTAAAACGATCCATACTTTTACCCGTTATTTTTCAAGGGAAAACAAAAGGCCACAAAGCTGCGGCCTACGCTGATAACTGTTTTCTTCCCTTTGCCCTTCTGGCTGCCAGTACCTTTCTTCCGCCCTTTGTGCTCATTCTGGCGCGGAATCCGTGAACCTTGGCACGGGACCTTTTCTTAGGCTGAAATGTCATCTTCATGATGCGGCACCTCCCTTTCAAAAAATTTACGCATAGTAAAACATCATTTCAATTATATGCAATGATGTACCCCACGTCAAGCATATTTTTAGGAAAATCAAGGCTTTTGAGTTATCCACATACTTATCAACATCTATCCACAATATGTGGATAACCTGTGGATAACTATGTGGTTTTCTTGTGAATTCATTGTGTAAAACTCAAAAAAACCCTTATTTTTCAAGGGCTTTTCCTGTGGAAAAAAGTTATCCACAATATTTACGTTGAAAATTCTTTTAACTTGGTATAGAATAGACATACTAATGATTTTTGTTTCAGGAGATATCAGGATGCTTCAGAATATAAAGGATAATTGGGACAGGATCTTAAATTTCCTGCGGGAAGAATACGAGATCAGCAGCGTCAGCTACGACACATGGATCAAGCCTCTTCAGGCGGATTCTGTGGACGAGGATAACCATACCGTCAATATCATCATATCCGACCCTACGATCAACTCCCAGGGTCTTAATGTGATCCGCAAAAAATACTCTCGTATGCTTCAGGTATCTATTGAGGAAATAACCGGTTTCAAATGCAGGAATATCAATTTTTATTCCAAAAGCCAGGCGGACTCCCAGATATACGAAGAGCTTCCGGAGTCTCCCGACTCCTCGCTGATGTCCCTGATGCAGAGCGCCAACTTGAATCCCAAGTATACCTTTGAGAATTTCGTGGTGGGCTCCAACAACAGAATGGCCCACGCGGCCGCCCTGGCAGTGGCCGAATGCCCCGCCGAGATCTACAACCCTCTTTTTATTTACGGGGGCGTCGGCCTTGGAAAAACCCACCTGATGCATTCCATCGCTAATTTTATCCTGAAAAATGATCCCACAAAAAAGATCATGTACGTGACCTCGGAAAAATTCACCAACGAGCTTATCGATTCCATCCGCAATAAAAACATGGCCACAGCGGCCCAGTTCCGTGAAAAATACAGAAACAACGACGTGCTTTTAGTGGACGATATCCAGTTTATTATCGGTAAGGAGAGCACTCAGGAAGAAATATTCCATACCTTCAACGCCCTTCACGAGGCAAAAAAGCAGATCATCATCTCCAGCGACCGTCCTCCCAAGGATTTTGAAACCCTGGAGGACAGGCTGGTTTCCCGTTTTGAATGGGGCCTCACCGTCGATATCCAGTCTCCCGATTACGAGACCAGAATGGCCATCCTCAGGAAAAAAGAGGAAATGGACGGATATAATATTGATAATGAAGTGATAAAATATATCGCCAACAATATCAAATCCAATATCAGAGAGCTGGAGGGAGCCCTCACAAAGGTGATCGCCCTTTCCAAGCTGGATAACCGAGAGATCGACTTAAGCCTTGCGGAAGAGGCCCTGAAGGATTTCATTTCTCCCAGCCAGGCGCCGGAGATCACGCCGGAGGACATCATTAAGGTGGTGGCCGATCATTATAAATGCGAAGCCTCCGACCTCATATCCTCAAAAAGGAATAAGGAGATCGTAATTCCCAGGCAGATCGTCATGTACCTTTGCAGGGCCATGACGGACACGCCCCTCCAGGCCATCGGCAAATCTTTAGGAGGGAAGGACCATACCACCATCATGAGCGGCATCAAAAAAATAACCAGGCAGCTCGAGGAAGACGAGGCCTTAAAAAATACCATCGACGTGCTGAAAAAGAAGCTGGAAACCTGTGGATAACCCTGTGGATTTCATGTGGACAGAGTGTGGACAATTTTCGCCCGTTTTCGACCTGTGGATAACCCCCTGTTTTTCCACATGGTATCCAGATATTATCCACACAGTTATCCCCATCGAAAACCCTTTTATCATAAGGGTTTCAGCCACTTTTCCACAAATCCACAGCCCCTACTACTACTGCTACTAAACCTTATATTATTATTACTGTATCATCCGCGAAAGGAGTTATGCACATCATGAAGCTCTCATTTGAAAAACAGACGCTCTTAAACGCCATAAATATCGTGATGAAGGCAGTTCCCTCCAGGACGACCATGCCCATTCTGGAATGTATCTTGATCGACGCTTCTGAAAATGAGATCCGCCTTACGGCCAACGACATGGAGCTGGGAATTGAAACAAAGGCGGAGGGAAGCATCCTGGAACCCGGAAAGATCGCCATCGATGCGAAACTTTTTTCTGAGATCGTCAGAAAGCTCCCCGACAGCATGGTATGGCTTGAAAGTGACGATTCCTTCAACGTGACCATCAACTGTGAAAAAGCGAATTTCAGGATTCCGGGAAAGCCGGGAGATGAATTTTCTTATCTTCCCTTTATTGAGAGGGAGCGCTATATCAGCATTTCCCAGTTTACACTGAAAGAAGTGATCCGCCAGACGATTTTTTCCATCGCGGCCAATGAGAACAATAAGCTGATGACGGGAGAGCTTTTCGAGGTAAAGGACGATTTTCTCAGAGTTGTCTCCCTGGACGGCCACAGAATTTCCATCCGCAGGGTAAAGCTCAAGGATCACTATGAGGATGAAAAGGTGATCGTCCCCGGAAAGACCCTGAACGAGATCAGCAAGATCCTTTCGGGAGAAACCGAAAAAGAGGTTCTCATCTACTTCACCAACAATCATATTCTTTTTGAGTTCGACGATACCATCGTGGTTTCAAGGCTCATAGAGGGGCAGTATTTCAATGTGGATCAGATGCTGTCCACGGATTACGAGACAAAGATCACGCTGAACAAGCAGGAATTTCTGGACGCCATCGAGCGTTCCGTGCTTCTGATCCGGGAGAGCGATAAAAAGCCCATCATCATCACAGTGACGGAAAGCGGCATGGAGGTGGCCATCCGCTCCGCCATCGGCTCCCTGAAAGAGGATATCATGATCCGCAGGGAAGGAAAGGATATTACCATCGGCTTCAATCCGAAGTTTTTGATCGACGCGCTGAGGGTCATAGACGACGAGTCCGTGGATATCTATATGGTCAATTCAAAGGCGCCCTGCTTTATCAGGGACGGCGGCGGAGAATATATCTATCTGATCCTGCCGGTCAATATTTAAGGAGTTTTTATGGAAATCATCAAGCTGAAGGACGATCATATCAAGCTGGGGCAGGCCTTGAAGGCGGCCCGGCTTGCCGCGTCCGGGGTGGAGGCCAAGCTTTTCATCCTGGACGGAAAAGTAAAGGTAAACGGAACGGTATGCCTGCAGCGGGGGAAAAAGCTCTTTGACGGGGATACCGTGGATTTTGAAGGAAAAACCATAAAGATCCGGAAATAAACGGGGAAGCTATGTTTGTAAAATCCTTGGAGCTTTTGAATTACCGTAATTACGAAAAACTGCATATCGATTTTGATCCCGGCACCAATATCCTTTACGGGGACAACGCCCAGGGAAAAACAAACATACTGGAATCCATTTACGTATGCGCCACTTCTAAATCTCACCGCGGAAGCAAGGATAAGGAGATCATCCATTTCCACGATGAAGAATCCCATATCAAGCTTTTTGCAGATAAAAGGGGAGTGGAGATCCGCATTGACATGCACCTTAAGAAGAATAAAACGAAAGGAATCGCTGTCTGCGGGATCCCCATCAAAAAGGCAAGCGAGCTTTTCGGGAATATCCATGTGGTATTTTTTTCACCGGAAGACTTAAATATCATAAAAAACGGCCCTTCTGAGAGAAGGCGCTTTATTGACATGGAGCTGTGCCAGCTGGATCCCGTCTATACGGCTTCTCTGGTGGCTTACAACAAAGCCCTCGGCCAGAGAAATCTGCTTCTTAAGGAGCTTTCTTTCAGGCCTGAATATGAGGATACCCTTCCCGTATGGGATCAGCAGCTTTCCAGATACGGGGCTGAGATCATAAAAAGGAGAAGGGAATTTATCCTTGAGCTCAACGATATGATAGCGGATATCCACAGAAAGATAACGGGCGGAAGGGAGGAGCTTTCTCTTTCCTACGAACCGGACTGCGGGCCGGAGGAATTTTTTTCCGTTCTTGAAGCCTCCAGGCAGAAGGATATCAAGAACCGTGTTTCCTCCAGGGGGCCCCACAGGGACGATATGGTATTCCTTGTGAACGGCATTGATATCAGGCGCTATGGCTCCCAGGGCCAGCAAAGGAGCGCGGCCCTCTCTTTGAAGCTTTCCGAAATTGAAATGATCAGACGGACCTCGGGGGATACCCCGGTCCTTCTTTTAGACGACGTCCTTTCAGAGCTGGACAGCAGAAGGCAGAATCATCTGCTGGAAAGCATCCGGGACGTTCAGACCATTATCACCTGCACAGGGCTGGATGATTTTGTGAACAGCCATTTTTCCATTGATCAGGTTTATCATGTATCGGGCGGCAGCGTGATAAAAGAAACAAGTTAGCCATTGAGACAGGAGGTACTTATGAGTTCCGAATTTGATTATGGAGCAGAACAGATCCAGGTGTTAAAGGGACTGGAGGCAGTCAGGAAAAGGCCGGGCATGTATATAGGCAGCACATCGGCCAGAGGCCTTCACCATCTCGTATATGAGATCGTCGATAATTCGGTGGACGAGGCTCTTGCAGGCTTCTGCGACCTGATCGAGGTGGAGATAAATCCTGATAATTCCATCACGGTGACAGACAACGGAAGAGGAATGCCTGTGGACGAGCATCCGGAAATGAAAATCCCTGCCGTTGAGGTGATTTTTACCCAGCTTCACGCCGGAGGAAAATTCGGAGGAGGGGCTTACAAGGTGTCGGGCGGGCTCCACGGCGTGGGCGCCTCTGTCGTAAACGCGCTTTCTGACTGGCTTGTGGTGGAAATCTGCCGCGACGGCAATATCTACAGGCAGAGATACGAAAAAGGAAACACCGTCACAAAGCTTGAAATCGAGGGAACCTGCAAGAAATCAAAGCACGGCTCAAGAGTGACCTTCAAGCCCGACGGAACGATCTTTGAAGAGACAGTTTTTGATTTTGACGTTTTAAAGCAGAGATTAAGGGAAATGGCTTTCCTCACAAAGGGGATCAAGATTACCCTTGAGGATAAAAGAGAGGGGAAGGAGCAGAAAAGGGAATTCCACTATACGGGCGGTATCAAAGAATTTGTCCAGTATTTAAACAGGAGCAAGGAGGCTCTTTACCCCGCCATCATTTACTGCGAAGGAAAGGTGGATGGCGTACTGGTGGAGGTGGCCATCCAGCATAACGATTCCTACACGGAGGGTACCTACAGCTTCGTGAATAATATCAACACTCCCGAGGGAGGAACCCATGTGACGGGCTTCAGGAACGCCCTCACGAAAACCTTCAACGATTATGCCAGGAAAAACGGCCTTCTCAAGGAGAAGGACGCGAACTTGAGCGGCGAGGATATCAGGGAGGGAATGACGGCCATCATCAGTGTCAAGCTGGAAAACCCTCAGTTTGAAGGACAGACCAAGCAGAAGCTGGGAAACAGCGAAGCCAAAAACGCCGTGGACAGCGTGGTGAGCGAGCAGCTTACGTATTTCCTGGAGCAGAATCCCGCCGTGGCGAAGGTGATCTGCGAAAAGTCCATCGTGGCCCAGAGGGCCAGGGCGGCGGCCAGAAAGGCGAGGGATCTTACGAGAAGAAAAACTGCCCTTGAGACGGCGGCCCTTCCCGGAAAGCTGGCGGACTGCTCCGACAAGAATCCGGAAAACTGCGAGATTTATATTGTTGAGGGGGATTCCGCCGGAGGCTCCGCGAAAACGGCAAGATCCAGGAATACCCAGGCCATCCTTCCCTTAAGGGGAAAGATCTTAAACGTTGAAAAGGCAAGGCTTGACAAAATTTATGCCAACGCCGAAATCAAGGCTATGATCACGGCCTTCGGAACGGGAATCCATGATGATTTTGACATCAGCAAGCTCCGCTACCACAAAATTATCCTGATGACGGACGCCGATGTGGACGGGGCCCATATCAATACGCTGCTTTTAACGTTCATCTACCGGTTTATGCCGGAGCTTATCAGGCAAGGCTATGTCTATCTGGCGCAGCCTCCCCTCTACAAGATCGAGAGGAACAAGAAGGTCTGGTACGCCTATGACGATAATGAGCTGAACAAGATTTTAAAGGAGATCGGCAGGGACAACAGCAATAAGATCCAGAGATATAAAGGACTGGGAGAGATGGATCCGGAGCAGCTTTGGGAGACCACCATGGATCCTGAAAGAAGGGTTCTTCTCAGAGTCACCATGGATGAGGAAACCTCCTCTGAGCTGGATCTGACCTTTACCACCCTGATGGGCGACAAGGTGGAGCCCAGAAGGGAATTCATTGAGCTCAACGCGAAGTATGGCGAGCTTGATATCTGAGATAGATGGAGGAATAGGAAATGGATAACACGATTTTCGATAAGATCCATGAGGTCGATCTTCAGAAGACCATGGAAAAATCTTATATCGATTATGCCATGAGCGTTATCGCCGCCCGCGCCCTTCCCGATGTGAGGGACGGACTTAAGCCGGTGCAGCGGCGGATCCTCTATGCCATGATTGAGCTCAACAACGGGCCCGATAAGCCCCACAGAAAATGCGCCCGTATCGTCGGCGATACCATGGGTAAATATCATCCCCACGGAGACAGCTCCATTTACGGCGCTCTTGTGAACATGGCCCAGGACTGGTCCATGCGCTATACCCTGGTGGACGGCCACGGAAACTTCGGCTCCGTGGACGGCGACGGCGCGGCCGCCATGCGTTACACGGAGGCCCGCTTAAGCAAGATCTCCATGGAGATGCTGGCGGATATCGGAAAGGATACGGTGGATTTTGTCCCCAACTTTGACGACACGGAAAAAGAGCCCTCCGTGCTCCCTTCCAGGTTCCCAAACCTTCTGGTGAACGGAACCTCCGGAATCGCCGTGGGAATGGCCACCAATATCCCTCCCCATAACCTGCGGGAAGTGGTGGACGCAGTCGTAAAGATCATTGACAACAGGATCATGGAGGGAAGGGAAACCGATATCGAAGAGCTTCTGGATATCGTAAAGGGTCCCGATTTTCCCACAGGTGCCCAGATCCTCGGCCATTCCGGTATCGAGGACGCCTACCGCACAGGACGGGGAAAGATCCGCGTAAGGGCAGTGACCAATATTGAGCCCATGGCCAATGGAAAGCACAGGATCATCGTCACAGAGCTTCCCTATATGGTCAATAAGGCAAGGCTCATTGAAAAGATCGCCGAGCTGGTAAGGGATAAAAAGATCGACGGGATCACAGACCTCAGAGACGAGTCCGACCGCTCCGGCATGAGGATCTGCATTGAGCTGAGAAGGGACGCGAATCCCACCATCATTCTGAATCAGCTTTATAAGCACACCCAGCTCCAGGACAGCTTCGGCGTGATCATGCTGGCTCTGGTAAACAACGAGCCCAAGGTGATGAACCTTGTGGAAATGCTGAAGGCCTATCTCTCCCATCAGGAGGAGGTCGTCACCAGAAGAACAAAATATGATCTCAATAAGGCAGAGGAAAGGGCCCATATCCTGGAAGGCTTGCTGATCGCTCTGGATCATATCGACGAGGTCATCAAGATCATCCGGGCCTCCAAAAATACGCAGGAAGCGAAGAATAACCTGATCGAGCGGTTCAGCTTAAGCGACGCTCAGGCTCAGGCCATTGTGGACATGAGGCTGCGCGCCCTCACAGGCCTGGAAAGAGAAAAGATCGAAAACGAGTACAGGGAGCTGGAGCTTAAGATCGCGGAATTAAAGGCCATACTGGCTGATGAAAACAAGCTTCTGGCCGTGATCCGGGAGGAGATCCTGATCATTGCCGCCAAGTACGGGGACGAGAGAAGAACCTCCATCGGCTTCGACGAGTCGGATATGTCCATGGAGGATCTGATCGCCGATGAAAACGTGGTTATCGCCATGACGAACATGGGCTATATCAAGAGAATGTCCGAGAGTAACTTCAAGGCCCAGCACAGAGGCGGCAAGGGAATCAAGGGGATGCAGACCCTTGAGGAGGATTATATCGAAGATCTCCTCATGGCCAGCACCCACCATTACCTGATGTTCTTTACCAATAAGGGAAAGGTTTACCGGCTGAAGGCCTACGAGATTCCGGAGGCCGGAAGAACGGCCAGGGGAACTGCCATCGTAAATCTCTTGCAGCTTCTTCCCGGGGAAAAGGTCATGGCCATCATGCCCATCCGCGAGTATGAGGAGGGCCGCTATCTGTTCATGGCCACCAAGAACGGCATGGTGAAAAAGACGGACATCACCGAATATGAGAATATCCGCAAGTCGGGACTCCAGGCCATCAACTTAAGGGAGGACGACGAGCTGATCGAGGTGAAGTCCACCAACGATAAGAAGGATATCATTCTTGTGACGAAAATGGGGCAGTGCATCCGGTTCCATGAGAAGGATGTGAGGGCCACGGGCCGGGCTTCCATGGGAGTCATCGGAATGAAGCTGGACGCCGGAGACGAGGTAGTGGGCATGCAGCT
>CALWAW010000029.1 GCA_944375845.1 uncultured Lachnospiraceae bacterium | reverse complement strand
GCGAGGACGTCGCCGGTCCCGGCGTCGATCAGGATTTCGCCCGCCTCTTCGCCGAGAAGCTGTCCCAGATAGGCCAGCCGTCCCCCGCCGCTTTCATCGGGCCAGATCACCAGGGGGGAGGAGGCGTCCGGCGTACAGGAGACCTCAGCGTCCGGCCAGGAGGCCTCCCCGTAGGAGACGGCCTGCGCCATTGCCTCCTCTTCGGTTATGGAGGGGGTGGTGCCGGGATTTCCCACGGAAGCATAGCTTCCCGCGGCAGTAAGGGCCATGCCGTCGCTGCCGCCGATCACCGCGATTTCCCGTCCGTAGACCGGGAGCCCTTCAAAGGTCTGGGCAAAGCGGTAGACGGTAAGGCCGCCGGAGACTTCCGTGTAAAGCTCCGTGAGGGAGGCCTCGGGATCGCTCTCATCCGCAAGGCCCAGGACGGCGGCCGCCTGCTTTGCCTCCGATACATTCCCGGCGGGAATGTCCTGAGAAAGACCGAAATAGCCGGTGTAATCCCCGTTCCGATAGACGTCCCCCAGCTGAGGCGTATCGGGCTCTGACGCTCCGGCCATGGGGATCAGGATCCGGATCCCAAGGGTACAGATCAGGATCACGGACAGGACCGCAGTCAGTATTCCATAAGTTTTCTGTTTCATATCCAGACTCCTCCCATACTGCTTTTATTTTACCAGTTTTGGAAGAAAAACAAAGGTGTGACAGAAACTGTGACGGATTTTTCTGAAAATGTGCCACAGGAGGCGCGGCTTTTTTTATAAACATAAGAGGGAAAAATGGTATAATAAACGGGAACGGGAGGGGAATGATATGTCGAAGTTTTCTGCTTATCTCAAGGAGCTTCTGGACGGGCAGGGGGAGTCCATTTCCAGGATCGCGAAGAACGCGGGACTGGAGCGGACCTCCATCCACAAGGCCCTGAAGGATGAACGGCTTCTTTCTTATACGGCCTTAAAAAAGCTGATGCGTTATCTTCAGCTCACCCTGCCGCAGGTGCGGGAGCTGACCATGTACTACGAGATGCTCCTCCAGGGGGAGGATATTTTCCGGCTCCAGGAGGCGGTCTGCGGCATCATGGCGGAGCTTGCCCAGTTCCATTTTTCCGGCGGCTCAGGGGGCAGGGACAGCGCCCGGGAGCGGCGCCTTCCGGAATTTCCGGAGCTGATTTACGGAAAGGCCCAGGTGGAGAACGCGGTCTGGGAGATCTGGCAGTACGAGACTGCCACAAGCGGCGCGGAGCTAGCGGTGTTTATTCCGGCCGGTTCGTCCCTTACGGACCATCTGATCCGCCTGTGGCGGGAAGGAAGGCAGTTTACGGTGTGCCAGCTGGTGGGCCTCGCCCCCGGCAGATCCCCGGAGGGGGCGGAGGCGGAAAACCTGGAGCTTTTAAAAAGGCTGCTTCCCCTGGCCTTTGTGTCCGCCAGCAGCTATCACGCCTATTATTATTTTGAGAGCACGGCCGTGTCCGGAAATGTGGGCCCCCTTCCTTATTTTATCATCACGGAGCATTTTCTGATCGCCATGGATGAGAAGCTTTCGGCGGCCCAGATCCAGACCTCGCCGGAGCTGATCCGCCTTTACCGGAAGCGGTTTCTGAAGGTGACAGAGGAATGTCAGCCCTTATGCTCCTACGCGGGGGATACGGCGGGCGTTCTGGACGCTTACATGAACAATACGGACCGGAGCGCCTATTATACGGTGATGATCCAGCCCTGCCTGGGCCGCTACTATACCAGGGAGCGGATCGAGAGACAGTTTAGGGAGGAGGTTCCCGGCCGGGAGGAACTGATCGAGCTTTCCGACAGGCGGTTCCAGATGCTGCGGGAGCTGAAGGGCGATTACTACACGGTGTTTTCTGAAGAAGGGCTCAGGCAGTTTGCGGCGGACGGCGTGGCGGCGGACCTTCCGGCGGAGCTGATCCTTCCCGTGGGACCGGCCCTCAGGCTGGAGCTTTTGCGGGAGTTTCAGGCCGACATTGAGCAGGAGGCGGTGAAGGGGCTGATCGCCGACGCGGAGGAGCTTCCGATCCCGCCCTGCGTCACCTTTACCTGCGACCCCAGGTACGGCGTGCATTTTTACGCCATCAAGGGCTTTTCCGGCGGCCTTTACAGCTGCAACCTCCATATCAGGGACAGCGGGATCGGAAAGGCCTTCTGCCGCTTTATCAAATCTTTGCCGGGAAGCCGCTTTGTATATGAAAAGGAACGGACCCTCAAGCTTCTGGATGAGCTCTGCGAGGGCCTGGAGAGGAAGATAAAGGAGGAAGCTGACCGATGATTGATGTAAACCATCTCTGCCCCGGATGTATGGGGGAATGGACGGAAAAAGAAAAACCCTGCCCCCGCTGCGGCTTTATCTGGGGACAGGAGGACAAAGGAGCCCTTCCGCCCTTTTCCATCCTGGCAGGAAAATATCTTCTGGGCGTGAAGATCGGAACCGGGCGCCATGGCGCCGTTTATATCGCCATGGATCTTTCCCGGGAGCAGGTGGCGGCGGTTAAGGAATTTCGCCCGCCGCAGGCCGCTTCCCGTGAGGCGGAGCTTTTGACGCGGCTGTCCGGAATCAGGGGGATTGCGGGATTTCGCGGGCTTTTGCAGGAAAACGGCGCCGCTTACCTGGTGACGGATTATGCGGAGGGCATGAACGTCTCGCAGTATCTGCGCTGGAGGGGCAGGCCTTTTACCGAGGCCCACGCCCTTTCCCTGATGCGGCCGATCCTGGATGCGGTGGGGAAAATCCACGAAAAAGGAATTGTTCATGGGGACATCAGTCCGGAAAACCTGATTCTTAAGCCCGACGGCAGCCTGACCATCATCGGCTTCGGTTCGGCCGCAGAGTGCGGGCCGGGCCCGGCCGCGGCCGGAGAGCAGGGCGATTCCGGAGACGAAGGCCCCCGGGCCGATCTTTACGCCTGCTGCGCGGTCCTTTATCAGATGCTCAGCGGGCTTCGGCCCCAGGACGCCGCCGGAAGGAAGCGGCAGGACCGTCTGGCGCCGCTGGAGCGGATTCCCGGCGTGCAGATAAGCGAAAAAACGGCCCGCGTCCTGGAAAAGGGCATGGCCGTCAATCCGGCGGAGCGCTATGGCTCCATGGCTGAGCTGACGGCGGCGCTCTGCGACGGCGGCTCCGCTCCGCAGTACGATTCCGCGCCCCAGTCGGGCCCCGGGCCGCAGCCGGGCCCCGCGCCCCAGTAC
>CALWAW010000028.1 GCA_944375845.1 uncultured Lachnospiraceae bacterium | reverse complement strand
GCGTGGTGACTTTTTCCAACGCAAAAAAGCTGAAGGAGGTGGTGCGCCTCATGCCCATGGAGCGGATGCTCCTTGAGACGGACTGCCCTTATCTTTCACCGGCTCCCAACAGGGGAAAGCGCAATTCTTCCCTGAACCTTCCTTATGTGGCAAGGGCCATCGGAGAGCTTAAGGGGATCCCGGAGGAAGATGTGGAGCGGATCACCTTTGAAAACGCCTGCCGGTTTTACCGGATCGGACAGTGACGGAGGGATATATGGCAAATTTGGGAAATCCCAGGGATACCATTGAGATCCTGCAAAAATATCAGTTCGCGTTCCAGAAGCGGTTCGGCCAGAATTTCCTGATTGACGCCCATGTGCTGGAAAAGATCATCCGGGCCGCCGGCGTGACAAAGGAGGATTTTGTGCTGGAGATCGGTCCGGGCATCGGAACCATGACCCAGTATCTGGCCGAGGCGGCCGGAAAGGTCTGGGCCGTGGAGATCGACCGCAATCTGATCCCCATCCTGAAGGAGACCCTGGCCCCTTACGACAATGTGACGGTGGTCAACGAGGATATCCTCAAGGTGGATGTGGAGCGCCTTGCCAGGGAAGAAAACGGCGGCCGCCCCATCAAGGTGGTGGCGAACCTGCCCTATTACATTACCACTCCCATCATCATGGGCCTTTTCGAGAGCCATGTGCCCATTGACAGCATCACCGTCATGGTGCAGAAGGAGGTGGCGGACCGGATGCGCACCGGCCCCGGAAGCAAGGACTACGGAGCACTGTCCCTGGCGGTCCAGTACTATGCGGAGGCTTACATCGCGGCCAACGTGCCGCCCAACTGCTTTATGCCCCGGCCCAAGGTGGGCTCGGCGGTGATCCGCCTCACCCGCCATAAAGAGCCTCCGGTATCCGTACGCAATGAAAGGCTGATGTTTCAGATCATCCGGGCCTCCTTTAACCAGAGAAGGAAAACCCTTCAAAACGGCATCGGAAATTCCCCGGAGCTGCCCTTTACCAGGGAGGAGGCGGCGAGGGCCATCGAGGCCATGGGCCTTCCGCCCGCGGTGCGGGGCGAGACCCTGACGTTAGAGCAGTTCGCGAGGCTGTCAGATATATTGGAAGAGAATCATTAAAATAACGCAGAGCCTGCGCTTCTGAAATGAAAACAGAAGCGCAGGCTTTTTTATATGCCCCTGTTCTAAACCGGCTCCGCCCTGCATAGAATAGAAAGGAAGGAGTGGTGATATTGGCAGAATACAGAAGGTTCATTTCATATATATACGCCTACGAGGGCGATATGAAAACAAAAAATGTGGGATTTGCCAAGATCGAGGCAAGAAGCGGACAGTGCCGGATCAGCGTCAGCATCAAGGGCGCCTACGAGTGCAGCGGCGGAGAGCTGTTCCTTTATGGCTACGGGTGCTTCCGCGGGGAATTTCTATTGATCCCCCTGGGGACCATCCCCGTAAAAAACGGGGCCGGCGAGGCGGTGCTGGGAAAACAGGAGGACAATTTAAGCGGAAGCGGGTTCGGCCTGGATTTTGTGAGGGGACTGTTCCTCCGGAGCCGGGTTTCCGTGAGGAAGGCGTATCTGACCACCTGGGACGATACCCTGTTCCATATTTCCAGCCTGCAAAAGGCGCCGGTGGTGGAGAAAAAAGAGGATCTGGATACATATCTGGAGGCCGCTGAGGCGGGGCTTCGGGAAAAGGACCGCCAGGAGGCCGCTGCAGAGCCTGAAAAAGCGCCGGAGGTTCAGGAGACCGCCGCCAAGGCGGAGGAAGAAAAGGATGAGAAGGAGCCGGAGCGCAGCGAGGAGCCGCAGGAAAAGCAGGAAGAGGCGGAGGCTGCCCTGACTCTGGATCTTTCCGGCCAGTCGGACCAGGTTCTCACGCTGGATTTCGCGGATATTCTGGGCAAGCCCCCGCAGGAGGACGCACCGGAGGAACCGGACAAAGAACCGGAAAAAGAACTGGATCAGCCGGAGCAGGACCCCTTTTATTTTCACGAGGGGTATATGGAGCTTCCCCTTTGGGAATCCCTCAAAAAGCTGATGCCCAGAAAGCGCGCCCTGGCGGAGGAGGGCTGGGAGGTGCTCCAGATTCACTTGCAGGATATCGGCCGCCTGCCCAGGGAAAACTGGACCTACGGTAATAACAGCTTTGTGCTCCACGGGTACTATCAGTACCGCTATCTGATTCTGGCCAGGCGGCCGGGCGCCGGACGGGCCGGGAGCCAGGCTTATCAGTATATCCTGGGAGTTCCGGGGATCTTCAAGCCGCAGGAAAAATTCATGGCCTCCATGTTCGGCCTTCCCGAATTCAAGCGGGCGTCGGCGGGACGGGATGAGAATTTCGGCTTCTGGTGCGGAAATATCCACATGCAGCCATAAATGGGTATAGACGGCAGAAAAACGGAAATACTCCAGATAAAAAGAAGGAGCCCCCGGAGGGCGGGAAACGGTGAGGTTATGAACAGACAGATTTATTATCATAAGGCGGGGAAATGGTTTTCACCGGATTTATTTGGAGGGCAGCTTTGTAAAATAATTTCTGAAGTAAAGAAAAACACGAAAAAAGAAAGGATTTTATTTCTCTGCATCGGGAGCGACCGGTCCACAGGGGACAGCCTTGGGCCCTTGGTGGGCTATAAGCTCAAAAAGGCGGAGAACGGGGGATACCGGGTGTTCGGCACGCTGACGCAGCCGATCCACGCCATAAATCTGGGAGATACCATGGAGATGATCGGACAATATTACCGGGATCATATCATTGTGGCCATTGACGCCTCTGTGGGCAGATATGAGCACGTGGGATATATTACGCTGGGACGCGGCGCCATCCGGCCCGGACTGGGAGTCAGCAAAAACCTGATGTCCGTCGGGGATATCTTTATCACCGGGATCGTAGGCTATGGCGGCAGCTTTGAGCCGCTCCTGCAAAATACCAGGCTTTCTGTGGTGATGGAGCTGGCAGACTGTATCTGTGCGGGGATCGGCTGCGCCGGGGCGGCGGCAGAAAGGGATGTGGATTATGGAGATACCCAGAAATATCAGGCAGATTGGGGATATTGAGAACAGCTTTCAGCTTTATGTGGAGGATTATGCGGCCACCTTTATCGAAAAGATCAAGCGCAGGGGCGGGACGGCCGCGGGGCTTCTATTGGGAAAAAAAGAGAAGGGAGACCCGGCCGTCATGTTCATCCGCGGCGCCGTGCTCTTCGAGCAGGTGGAGGCAGAGGAGGGAAGAACGGTGATTCCCGCCTCCTCCTGGAGCCGGGCTTACGAGGAGATGGGGGACTATTTCAAGGACGTGGAGGTCTGCGGCTGGTTCCTCTGCACCGGAGACGAGAGCCTTACGGAGCCCTACAGCCTGCAAAAGACTCATGGTGAAAACTTCAAGGACGAGGATCAGATTCTGTTTCTGTGGGACAGCGCGCGGGAGGATGAGGCGGTGTACCGCTTTGACGCCCAGGGCCCCCACAGGCTCAGGGGATATTACATATACTACGAGCGCAATGACCAGATGCAGGAATATATGGTTTCCAGAGAACCGGCCAGGAAAACCGAGTACGCCCTGACGCCCGCCCTTAGGGGGACCGCCGACGAGGCGGCTAAGCAGTTCAGGGCCGTAATGGATGAGAAAAAGGACAAGGGCAAAAAAAGCGTGTCCGGCGTCCTGCGGGCGGTGCGGGCGGCGGCCCTGCTCTGCGGAATCGGCTTCGGGCTGGCGGCCTGGTACCGTTATGACAGGATGCAGGCGGTGCGGGACGTGATCGCGGTGATCGCCGGAGGAAACGAGGAAACGGCTGAGGACGGAACCGCGGAGGGAGAAGGCGGACAAGCTGTGATCCAGGAGGTCCCGGGTGAGCTTCCTTCGTCATCGGAGGCCGGTGAAGAAGCGCCTGAAGCCTCCTCGGCCGGGGCGGAGAGCGAAAGCGCGGAAGTCTCCGGGAAGCCGGAAGCAGAGCCGGACAGCGAACCGGAAACGGAGCCGGAGGCGGAGACAGACAGCGAGCCGGAAACGGAGCCGGAGACAGAAAGCGAGCCGGAAACAGAACCGGAAACGGAAGCGCAGGCGGAGCCTGCTTACCGGGAATACCGGGTGCGGATCGGGGACACGCTGAGCAGTATCTGCGAGGAGCTCTATGGGGAGCACGGGAGCAGTCTCGTCCGGGAGATCTGCCGGCTTAACGATATGGAAAACGCGGACGTGATCTACGAGGGGCAGATTCTGCTGCTTCCGGAATAAAGCGCCTTTTAAATTCTCCTGTTTTATTGTATAATACCCTAAGGATCATAAAATAAAATCAGACGGGAAGAATTATGGATAACAGGAGAGAACGCGAATACCGGAAAAAAATGCTCCGGGAGCGTATGATCGACAGCGAGACGCTGGAGCGCCGGAGGGAAGAGGCGGACGAAAGGGAATATAAGGAGCGGCGGCGCCAGTACCGCCGCGTGAAAACCGTTGTGGCGGCGCTGCTCTTACTCCTTGCGGCAGGCGGGATATTGGGCTACCGGTATTACAGCCTTCATCACAGATATCGGGAATATGCGGTGAAATGGGAGCAGGAGCTCTCCGGAGGGAGCTTTTCGGGCTATGAGGGCTGCGGGGAGAATGTGATCAAGTATACCCGCGACGGGGCCGCGTGCCTGGGAAGGGACGGAAAGGAGATCTGGAACCAGGCATACGAAATGACCTCTCCCTTTGTCCAGACCTGCGGTGACTTTGCGGTGATCGCCGACAGGGGCGGATACTCGCTTTATATCTGCGACGAGGACGGCTGTCAGGGCGTCGTCACCACGACCCTGCCCATATCAAAGGCGTCGGTTTCCGCCACGGGAGTGACCGTGGCCGTTCTGGAGGATACAAAGAGCAATTATATCGCCTTTTATGATAAGACCGGGACAAAGCTTCAGATCGAAATTCAGACGACCTTATCCGGAAACGGTTATCCCCTGGATCTTTGCATATCCCCCAACGGGATGCTTTTGATGGTTTCTTACGTCTATCTGGACGAGGGCCTGATGCAGAACCAGGTGGTGTTCTATAATTTTGACGAGGAAGGCCAGAACATAAAGGACAGGCTGGTGGGCGGCTTCCGGGATTACGGCTCCTCCATGGTGCCGCGGGTCCGCTTTCTGGACGATACCCACGCCTGCGCCTTCGCCCAGGACGGCCTGCGGTTCTATTCGCTGGAGAACACCGTCCAGCCGGAGCTTGTGGGAACGGCAGAGCTGGCCGACGGAGAGCAGATCGACAGCATCCTCTATTCTGAGGATCACGCGGGCATGATCGTATCCGGCGAGGGAGGCCGGTTCCTGAAGGTTTACAGAAGCGGAGGGAAGAGCGCCTTTGAGACGGAGGTGGATCTGGAATATGATTCGGCGGAGATCTCCGGGAACCATGTGCTCTTATACCGCGATTCCGAGTGCCGCATCTACAGCATGGCCGGAAACTTAAAGTACAGCGGTTCCCTGGGCGGAAGCACGGAAAAGCTGATCTGCCTCAGCGAAAAAAGCTACATACAGATCGGGCCTCAGTCCATAAAGGGGCTGGAGCTTAAAAAGTAGGAGGGTACGTTATGAAAAAGCCTGTGCTTGTGATTATGGCCGCAGGAATGGGGAGCCGCTACGGCGGCCAGAAGCAGATCGACCCGGTGGATGAATACGGGAATATCATCATGGATTTTTCCATTTACGACGCAAAGGAGGCCGGCTTTGAGAAGGCCGTGTTTATCATAAAAAAAGAGAACGAGGAGGCCTTCCGGGCAGCCATCGGGGACAGGATCGGAAACTATATCGAGACCGCATACGCATATCAGGATCTGGACAACATCCCCGAGGGTTATACCGTGCCCGAGGGACGGGTAAAGCCCTGGGGAACGGGACATGCCATTTTAAGCTGCGCCGGTGTGGTGGACGGCCCTTTTGCGGTGATCAATGCCGATGATTATTACGGTAAAGAAGCCTTCCGCCAGGTATTCCAGTATCTCTCTCATCATAAGGACGATGACAAGTACAGATTCGCCATGGTGGGCTACAGGATCGAAAACACTCTGACCGAAAACGGGACAGTGGCCCGGGGAATCTGCGAGACCGACAGCGAGGGGATGCTGAAAACGGTCACGGAGCGGACCAGTATTGAGAGAAGAGACGGCGTCATCGTTTATGAGGAAGAGGGCGAAGGGCCGCAGGAGATCCCCGAGGGGACCTATGTATCCATGAACCTGTGGGGCTTCAGCGCGGGGATTTTCCCGGAATTAAAAAAGCAGTTTTCCCGGTTCCTGGAAACGGCGCTGCGGGAAAACCCCTTAAAGGGCGAGTTTTACATCCCCTCCGCGGTGGGGAGGCTTCTGGAGGAGGGGAAGGCCACCGTGCGTCTCCTTCCCACCCATGACCGCTGGTTCGGCGTCACCTACAAGGAGGACAAGGCTGCGGTAACTGCGGCCATAAAGGAGCTTAAGAAAAAGGGTCTTTATCCGGAAAGGCTCTGGGAGACATAAGAGAGGAGGGGGCCATGAAAAAGGCGAGAGTGATCGGGATCGTGCTGATTCTTCTGACGGCGGCCGCGTATCTGGCCTACTGCATGAGCTGGCTTTATCCATGGAGCTTTCGGAGCCTTTCGTCCGAAGCGCTGAGACAGAGCATTGAGTGGAAGAGATGGGCCAAGCCTTTATCAGAGCTGGGGATGCAGGCGCTTCTGGCGCTCAGTATCTTCTGGTTCTGGCTGGGCGGAAGAAGGGTGAGCCTTCCGGGCCTTGTGAAATGCTGGCTTGTGGGCTTTGCCTCTGTCTTTGCCCTGTGCGGCCTTGTGATGCTTGCACAGAAGCTCTTCTTCCCCCGTCCCGGAATCTATGTGGATCTGTGGCTTCCCCTTGCCTGGCTGTTTGCAGCAAGCGCCTTCCAGCTTATGACGGCGGCCCTGTGCTTCTGGTTCCATGGCTTTATGAGCCGTCGGAGGAGCCGGGGCGGATGGATGCGGTTTGTGCCCTCTGTTCTGATGGTGGCGGCCTATGCCGCCTGGAGCGCTGTCCCCCATCGCGGCGTCATGGCTGCCAGCACCCTGGGGAAGCTCCTGTTCACGGGGTGGGTGCTTTTATACTTTTTCCTGGGGATGGGAGTCTGGTGGAACTGGGTCAGCGGAAACAGAAAAAGCTATTCATCCTTCTGCGGCTGGTATCTGATCCACCTGGGGCTGCTGCTTGCGGCCTGCATTGCGGTATCCCTGCTTCACTGGAACCGGGCCGTTTTCCTGGGAAATCTTGCCGACCTGGCCAGCCTCTGCTTTAAGACGACGGCCGGCGTTCTTCTGGCGGGCATCTGCTTTGGCCTTCGGCGCCTCGTGGGAGCAGACAGAGGCTTAAAGGGCTTTGGCTGAAAGCTCGTCCCGCGAAAGCTTTAAAAATTCCTCCATGGCGCGGGTCACATACCGGCCCCGCTTATGGTAAAAGCATACGGTACGGAGAGTCCTCTCTGGATCCAGGCAGAAAAACGCCAGCCTGGAGTCAGGGGGGACTCTTTTTATCAGGGTGTCGCTGACAAAGGCGACTCCCATTCCATAGCAGGCAAGATGATAAGCGGTGGCCTGCTGATCCAGCTCCAGCACCGTATCAGGAGAAAATCCCTGTCCGTTAAAAAGGGTGTCGGCCCGGCGGCGCGTATCGTTGCCCGGCCTTAAAAGAAGAAATGGGACGTTTTGGAATGAATTCAGAAAGGCCCGGGAGGACTGCGGCCTTTTATGGCGGTTTTTCCTGATATCTGCGGCGGTAAAAGGGACGGGGAGCGAAGAAGCGGAGGGAAGCAGGGCCTTCGGCACCGCCAAAAGCACCTGATCCGTAAAAAGGGGATACCTGGCGTAGACGTCCTCGGAAAGGGTTTCATTGTCGATGATCAGATCCAGGGAGCCGGAGGAAAGCCGGTTCACCAGGGCCGGGGTATCGGCCTCGGTCAGATGAATGGCCACGCGGGGATAGCGCCCGGTAAAGCGGCTTACGCAGGCGGGGAGCACGTAAGAGGCGAACAGGCTGCTGGCGCCTATGGAGACCTGTCCGGCGTTCAGCTCGTTCACGTCGTTGAGATAGTTCTCAAAGCCGGTCTGAATGTCCATGATCCGTTCGGCGCAGCGGATATATTCCAGCCCGCAGTCCGTAAGCCGCACGGGGCTTGCGCTCCGGTCGAAAAGAGGAGCGCCGATCCTCTGCTCCGCCTTTTTCACCGCGGCGCTTAAGGAGGGCTGGGAAATAAAAAGCTTCTGAGCCGCCTTTGAAAAGCTCTTTTCTCTGTAAACCTCGTAAACATAACGCATTTCCTGGAACATGGGACGCCTCCTTTAGGCCAGTATAAGGCGGGGCGGAGGGGAAGTCAATCTGAATATAGATAATTATTTATAAAACATATTGAAATATTGGTATTTGATTATGGAAAACGGCGGGCGTACAATGGGCTCAAAGGAAATCCGAAAGGAGGAGGAATCCATGGGAGAAGGATACAGAATAGAAACGGATTCCATCGGGAGCAGGGAGGTCCCGGCGCAGGCTTATTACGGAGTCCAGTCTGTGCGGGCGGCGGAAAATTTCCGTATCACGGGGCTGCACATCCATCCGGAGATGATACGGAGCATGGCCCAGGTGAAGGAGGCGGCCGCACTCACCAATTACGAGGAGGGGCTTCTGGATGAGGAGCGGGAAAAGGCCATCCTTACCGCCTGCCGCGAAATGGAGGAGGGACGCTTTGACAGAGAGATCATCGTGGATCCCATCCAGGGAGGCGCGGGGACCTCGCTCAACATGAACGTCAACGAGGTTCTCGCCAACAGGGCCATTGAGCTTCTGGGCGGAACGAAGGGGGATTACAGCCTGGTCCATCCCAACGATCACGTGAACAAGTCCCAGTCCACCAACGACGCCTTTCCCACGGCGGGAAAGATCACGGCGTACCGCCTTCTTCGCCGGGCGGAAAAGGAGCTTCGCCGGCTGAAGCGGGGGCTGGACAAAAAGGCTAAAGAGTTCTACCCGGTCATTAAAATGGGGCGCACCCAGCTTCAGGACGCGGTGCCGGTGAGGCTGGGCCAGGAGTTTTCAGCCTATGCGGCGGCTGTGGGCCGGGACATCCGGCGGATGGAGGCGGCGGCTAAGGAAATGCGCCTGGTAAACATGGGCGGGACGGCCATCGGAACAGGAATCAACGCCGCTCCCGGCTACGTGCGCCGCGTGGTGCAAAGGCTGGGAGAGGTGACGGGTCTCGACCTTAAGCAGAACGAGAACCTTCTGGACGGAACCTCGAATCTGGATCCCTTTGTGGCCGTATCGGGAGTGGTGAAGGCCTGCGCGGTCACGCTGTCCAAGATCGCCAGCGACCTCAGGCTTTTATCCTCCGGCCCCAGGGCGGGCCTGGGCGAGATTGAGCTTCCGGGAAAGCAGAATGGCTCTTCCATCATGCCGGGAAAGGTAAACCCCGTGATCCCGGAGGTGGTGAACCAGGTGGCCTTTCATATCATTGGAAACGACGCGACGGTGACTGCGGCGGCCGAGGCGGGACAGCTTGAGCTGAACGCCTTTGAGCCCGTGCTTTTTTATAACCTGTTTCAGGCCATTGATATGCTGGGGTATGCGGCCGCTACCTTTACGGATAACTGCATAAGCGGGATCCGCGCGGACGCCGCCCGGTGCCGTGAAATGGTGGAGGTCAGCGTGGGCACCGTCACCGCCCTCTGCCCCTATGTGGGCTACGCGAAGGCGGCCGAGATCGCCAAGCGCGCCGTAAAGGAGAAGCGAAGTGTGCGCGCTTTGATCCTGGAGGAGGGGCTTATGAGCGAGGAGGAGCTCCAGAGGATTCTGGATCCGTACGCCATGACAGAGCCGGGCATCCCCGGCCGGTAGTGAGATAAAAAAGAGGGTTTCTGAGGGGCCTGCGGCGCAGGCCTCTTTCTTTTTGGGAAAATGTAATAATATATTTATAGTAAATATACAAAATGCACAATATAACAGATTTAAAATTGGATATATATGGCAAAAAACATAATAAAAAATTAAAATGTAATATATATTACAAAAATGTATTGACATATTGCATAACAGAGGCTATATTTAAGCTATAGAACAGTACGGAAAACACAAAAAAGAAAGAGAGGGAAATGTATGAAGAAACATTGGGGCAAAAAAATCGTATGTCTGGCAATGACGCTTGCACTTATGGGCGGAGTACTCGGCGGCTGCGGAAAAGACTCCTCCCAGGAGGAATCCGATACATATCGGATTGCGATGGTAGGCCCGCTTACAGGCGCGGGAGCTCAATATGGGCAGGCATACCAGGCAACTCTGGAGATTCTCCGGGATAAGGTTAACGAAGAAGGCGGAATCGACGGAAAACAGCTTGAAATTGATTTCTTTGATGACAAGCAGGATCCCAAGGAGACATTAAATGTAGCGAATAAAATTGTGGCGGATGGAGGTTATGTGGGCGTAATCGGAAGCCAGACCTCTTCATGTTCCATGTCGGCGGCGCCTGTTTTGGAAAAAGCCGGAATCCCTATGATTTCTCCCCAGGCATCCCATGCGGACTTTACAAAAACCGGAGATTATATTTTCAGTCTTCAGATGCCCAATGCTTATGAACAGCGTAAGCAGGTTGAGTGGATGATCGATTTCTTTGACGCAGAAAAGATAGCCATCATTTACAGTAATGACGACTGGGGCGCGCAGTGTGTTGCGGCAACTACGGCGACAGCAGAGGCGCAGGGCGTTGAGCTTGTGGCGGCGGAAACATTTATTCCCGGCCAGACAAAAGATTTTTCAACCATTGTAACGAAGGTAAAAGAGGCGGATCCGGATGTGATCTATCTGGCGGTACTTTATACAGATGGCTGCCTCCTGGTTCCTCAGATGAAGCAGCTGGGGCTGGATTGTCAGCTTGTTTCAGCCAATACGCTTTATAAGCAGGAATTTATTGACGTGGTCGGCGAAGACGCAGAAGGAATTTATATCCCGAACCCGTTTTCTACGGTTGATTACACAGAAGATTATGAATTTATCCAGAAAGCATATAACGAAAAAACCGGAAATACGATTGATCCGTATGTAACCTGCAGCTATGACGCACTATCACTGTTTATCGACGCTCTAACGGAAGTGGGAGGCGACAGAGAAGCCATTAAAGACTATTTGATGGGAGTTAAAAATTACGAAGGCTGCTCCGGAACCTTTACTTTTGATGAAGACGGCGGAACGATGAAGGCTATTTATATGCTGCATATTGAAAATGGTCAGTTTGTAGAACAGCCGGATATCGTGATTGAGCCGGAAGAATAAAAGGAGGAAATTTGACATGAAGATCGATTTATCCGGAATTCCTTTGATTGATAATCACGCGCATCCCTTTCCGGCAGGAAGGGCAGCGGCTTCGGAGTATGAAAGGCATTTTACGCTGAGCCGCGCGCAGAAGGATCCTGTATATGTACAAAACACCCTGATCTTTCAGATGCTTAACAGGAAGCTGCGCCGGTTTTTAGGCCTTCCCGATGACTGCGCGATTGAAAAAGTAATTGAAGCGAGAAATGAGCGTGAGAAACAGGGACGGAAAAAATACATTGATGACCTCTGGAAGGATGCAGGATATCTGGGAATGATCGCGGATGTGGGCTCTCCGGTCACAAAAAACCTGCTGACGAAAGAAGAACTGGCAGAATTTGAGCATGATATGGAAGGCCACTTTATGTACAAGGTGAACCGGTTAGAATGGGTTGCCGAAGATGTCATTGAAGCAGGAACATATAGCTTTGAGGAGTTTACCGCCCTTTATGAAAAAGGCGTAAGGGATATGGTAGAGAAAAACCATTTAGTAGGGCTTAAATCTATCATAGCGTATAAGACAGGGCTTGAAGTAAAGGTCCGGTCAGAGAAGAAGTTTAAGGAATACTATTACCTTTATCTCTCAGATCCCAGCAACAGAGAATATGAGAAGGCTTTCCGGGATTATTGTTTCTGCAAAGGATGTGAAATCGCGGCGTCATTGGATATTCCGCTTCAGATCCATACCGCGTTGGGCGATTCTCCGCTGCTTAACCTGCATAAATGTAATCCGGCCTTGCTGTACGACGCCATTAACGCATATCCGGACACGAAATTTATGCTGATTCATGCAGGGTATCCGTATTGCGAGGAGTTTGGTTTTCTGATTGCGCATTACGATAATGTATTTGGAGATTTTTCCTCCATGGTGCCTTTTGCCAGTATAGCAGGGAGAACGAAGATTAAATCGATCCTGGAGCTGGCGCCTGCTAATAAAGTAATGTTTGGAACAGATTCCGGAAGTATTCCGGAGCAGTTCTGGTACGGGGCGCATTTGTTCCGGGAATACCTCACAGAGATCCTTCAGGAGCTGGTAGATAAAGATTACATTTCGTACAGCTTTGCTATGGAATCGGCAGAGAATATTATGTACAAAAATGTAAAACGTCTATACAAAGTAGAATAAAAATGTAATGCCGCCACTAGGTTTTATTCATGAAGTATGCTAAAATCATTATAAGAAAACTGCGGGGTTCCTGAAAGGGAACCTCGCAGTCCAAAAGAAAAGGAGCATGAAGTAATGATAAACTTATGGCAGGCTATTCAGGAAAAGAAAAATGAATTTACAAAATCGTACCGTTTGATTGCAAATTATATCGAAAAGCACAGCAGGGAAATCGCATTTCTTTCCATTCAGGAGCTGAGCAGCCGGATCAAGGTCAGCACAGCTACGATCATCAGGTTCTGCCAGGAAATCGGATTAAGCGGTTATACGGAGTTCCAGAAAGAGGTTCAGGAGCTGATACGAAAGGAATACAATGATGAATCCTATAGCAGCGATTTATCAAATCCTTTAGAGCAGAGCATGATTGAGGTTCAGGCTGAAAGGAATATCCGTATCCTTCAGGAGATGAAAGCGGATTCATCCCAGCTTAACGAAAGTATAGAGGAGGCCGCAAAGAAAATACTGGCGGCCAGAAGAATCTATATTATGGGATTGCAGGGGGATTTTGAATCGGCTTATTCTTTACATTACAGTCTGAATGGCTTCATGGATAATGTAATGCTTTTGACTCTTGGAGCCGGAAATCTGGAAGATGAGCTTAAAAATGTTAATGAGGATGATCTGCTCTTAATATACAGTTTCCGGGTTTATAACGCTCAGATGCTTAATACGATCAACCATTTTATCAAAAGGAATGCGGTGGTCATCTCCATTACGGATGAAGGCTCTCCTTTCAGTGCGTTTTCGGCAGTATCAATGATCCCGAAGCATGAAACACCCTCTTACGGATCGGTTCTGAAGGTTACGATCACAAGGGCGCTGGTGCTTACAATCAAACGGCTGTTGCATAATGAAATTGATAGTTTTGAGGAAAAGGGCGGGTATCATGATATGCTGATGACGTGACATTTACCTGCCTTTTGGAGGTAAACGGATGTTTTTACAGCAGCTATTGAACGGGATCGCTCTGGGCAGTACTTATGCACTGGTGGCAATCGGATACTCTCTCGTTTTTGGAGTGCTTCGTATTATCAACTTTGCCAACGGTTCCTTGTATATGCTGGGAGCGTATCTGGTGTTTGTGCTTTATTCCGCCATGAACGGGCAGCTGGTTCTGGCAATTCTTTTTGCCCTCTTGGCGACTGCGGCGGCCGGATTTTTAGTGGACTTTGTGGGTCTTAGAAAATTACGGCGGGATAATGCCCCCAGAATGTCGGGGCTGATCAGTACGATGGGAATCGCCACTATTATTGAAAATGTTATCCAGATCTGGATCGGAACTGAAACGAAGCAGTTTCCTGATTTCCTGAATTTTGGAAGTTTTCAGATTGGCTCGGCGATTGTGACTTCAACGCAGATCTGTATCTTTTTCATTTCCCTCTTTTTAATGGCAGCTTTTTCACTGCTGGTGTATAAGACGAAAATCGGAAAAGCCATGCGCGCGGTTTCTCAGAATATGACGACAGCAAGGCTTATGGGAATCAACGTGAAGCTTGTTATATCAGGGACGTTCATGGTAAGCGGATTCCTGGCGGCAGTGGCGGGAACCATGGTAGGGGCATATTACCGGGCGATTGATACGTTAATGTCCTCCTCTGTGGGCATGAAAACATTTGCCGCGGCCGTTTTAGGCGGCGTCGGTTCCCTTCCGGGAGCGATGGTCGGCGGCCTTCTGGTAGGCGTGGCGGAATCCATCGGCGGAAGCTATATCAGCTCCGGCTATCGGGACGCGATCGCCTTTGCGATTCTGATTCTGGTTCTCTTAATTAAGCCCAGCGGGATCTTTGGCAAAAAGATTGTTGAAAAAATGTGAGAGGAGGGACAAAAATGATAAAAAAGACAGTGGAATTTATTGCGCTGAAACAGCGGTTTATTATTGCGGCAGCTGTGATTTTTGCGCTCCTTTATCCGCTCCTTTTCAGTGATCTTTTCATCCTGAGGATGGGAACCCTGTGCCTGATGTATATTATGCTGGCTCTGGGGATCAACCTGATCATGGGCTATATGGGCCAGATGACCTTTGGACATGCGGCCTTCTGGGGGATCGGAGCATACACTGCGGCTATTTTATCGGGACGCTTCGGAACAAACTTTATTGTAGATATTATCGCGGCAGCTCTGGTAGCCGGAGCATTTGGCTTCCTTTTGGGCCTTCCGGTATTAAAGGTCAAAGGTTATTATCTGACCATTGTAACCCTTGGATTTGGAGAGATCGTCAGACTGGTGGAGCTCAATGCTTCCGGGCTGACGGGCGGAGCTTTGGGCATCCGGGGCATATCAGGCATTCGTTTATTCGCGCAGGAATTTACATCTCCCAGGGCATTTTATTATGCGATCCTGATCCTGGTGGTTCTTACAACAGTAATTTTAATGAGGATAAACAATTCCAGATACGGCCTGGCTTTAAAATCTATCCGGGATGATGATTCAGCGGCGGAGGTCATGGGGGTCAATGTGGTTCGCAACAAGATCATGACCTTTGTGATTTCGGCTATGATCGCAGGGGTGGCGGGAGCCTTTTTCGCACACTATATTTCCTATATAGATTCCACCTCTTTTACGACTCAGGCTTCACAGGAAATGTGTGTTATGGTAATCCTGGGCGGGCTCGGAAGCATTCCCGGTACGATGCTGGGAGCGTCCGTGCTGACGCTGGTCCCGGAATTCATAAGAGGTCTTGCGGAATACAGGATGCTTATTTATGGCGTAATTATGGTGGTGATGATGCTGGTACGGCCTCAGGGCCTTTTAGGCTATACGGATTTTGGCCTGATCCGGACGAGGCTTTTGGAGGAACGCGGTAAAAAGAAGGGAGGCGGAGAAAACAATGGAACAACAGGTACTGAAGGTTGATCATATTACTCAGCAGTTTGGCGGGCTTTCTGCGCTTAAGGATATCAATATGGAATTAAACCGTGGAGAGATCGTGGGAGTCATAGGCCCGAACGGAGCTGGAAAAACGACTCTTTTCAATGTGATTACCGGCGTTTACAAACCTACGAAGGGCATGGTCTTTATCGACGGAAAGAACGGGACGGGGAAAAAACCATTTGAAATCACAAAAATGGGGTTTGCGCGGACATTTCAAAACATCCGCCTTTTCCCGAGGATGACAATTTTAGAAAATGTCATGATGGGAGCATATTGCAGGACAAGCGCGAATGTATTCCAGATCATTGCGGATACACCTAAAAAAAAGAAGGAGCATATAAGGATCCGTGAACGGGCGCTGGAGCTTCTTAAGATGATGGGCCTGTATGAATACCGATATGAGCTCCCCACAAGCCTTCCTTACGGAGAACAACGAAGGCTTGAAATTGCAAGGGCGCTGGCGACAGAACCCATGGTGCTTCTCCTGGATGAGCCGGCAGCCGGTATGAACGACCAGGAGACGGAGGATCTGAGAAAAATCATTCTTATGCTGAAACAGGAGGGATATACGATTCTTCTGATCGAGCACGATATGAAGTTTGTAATGAATATCTGTGAACGTATCTATGTGCTGGATCACGGGGAACTGATCGCGCAGGGAAAACCGGAGGAGGTTAATTCAGATCCAAAGGTTATAGAAGCATATCTGGGAAAGGATGAGGATTAGCCATGGCAGCAGCATTGGATATTAAAGGCCTTAAAGTGTCCTATGGGAATATCCAGGCACTCCGGGGCGTGGATCTTACAGTGGAGGAAGGCGAGATTGTAACGCTTATCGGCGCGAACGGCGCAGGAAAATCCACTTTGATGAATACGGTTGCAGGACTTGTGCGGACAAGAGAGGGCGCCATTCATCATTATGAGGAAGATATTACAGGAATGGATACCCGGGAGCTGGTGAAAAGGGGAATTATTCTGGCTCCTGAGGGCAGACAGATTTTTCCGGATCTTTCGGTAAAGGATAACCTTTTAATGGGAGGTTATCTGCGATCTGATAAAGAAAACGATGAAACTATGAAAACAGTTTTTGAGCTGTTTCCTATCCTGGAGGAGCGGCAGAATCAGATGGGACTTACCTTAAGCGGCGGCGAGCAGCAGATGCTTGCCATTGGAAGGGCCCTTATGGCCGGGCCGAAGCTGCTGCTCCTTGACGAGCCGTCCCTGGGACTGGCGCCGATCATTGTCAGTAACTTATTTAAGCTGATTAAGCGGATCCGCGATATGGGCGTTACGATTCTTCTGGTGGAGCAGAACGCCAGAATCGCGCTAAAAACAGCTGACCGGGCTTATGTTCTGGAGTCAGGAAGGATCGTAGCGGCTGACCGGGCAGATGTTCTTCTGAAATCAGACCTTATTGAGAAGTCATACTTGGGGAAATCATAATCAATGTGGAGAGGGCATTTTCCATGGGAGAATGCTCTCTTTCTTTTATGAAAAGTTTAGATTCTTTATAGTAGTTTATTGGTGCGCAGAAGAAGATTGTGGTATGATGTAAAAGAGAGGAAGAGGCGGGGAACGTCCGCCTCTGAGAGGGAGATGCGCAGTCGTGAAATTAAGGACAAAGCTTCTGATCACGTTTTTTACGATCATCCTCCTGCCCATGGCCAT
>CALWAW010000027.1 GCA_944375845.1 uncultured Lachnospiraceae bacterium | reverse complement strand
GTATCGTCGTAGTCCGTCACCCCGTCATTATTGGGGCCGTAATCCGTATCATTGTAGTCTGTCACCCCGTCATTATTGGGGCCGTAGTCCGTATCATCGTAGTCAGGTGCCGCCGTGGTGGGCGCCTGGGTGGACGCGGGAGCTGTCGTCTCAGGAGCCGGCGTGGTTCCTGCGGGAAGCTCCGCCTTATGCTCCGCCCGTATCACCTTTCCGCTTACCGCATGGATATCATATTCATATTCGATTCCGCCCGCCATAAATTCCAGTTCAAAAACAGGCGTGCCGTCATCGTGGTCAAACTCCTTATCCTCAAAGACCGCGTCCTTTGCGTCCACATCCGCCTGGGCCAGCGCGATCTCCTCGGCCTTCTCCAGAGTAATGTAAGGTGAAGGCTTTCCATCCTTTGCGTAGGCGGGATCATAATCATCCGTATCCACCGGAACAATGTCCGACGTGAGCTTCAGCCCTTTCACTGTCTCCCGGGCGCCGGCGCTCATCTCATTCAGGAAATCCTCGCTGGGAAGAACCGAACCCGGTTCCAGAGAGATCACGATATTCTTTTCATGGCCGTCGATATCCTCTACAAAGAATCCCGCTTCATTGATCTCCACGATCAGTTCCTCAAGAACCTGTCCGCAGTCTTTTCCGATATAATCCGGATAAGACGCTACAATGGATTTTCCATCCTCATTGAGGCCTTCCACCTCAGTAACCTTTCCTTCTTTGTTATACTCGATCTTAATCTCCGGATTAACGCTTAAGGTAAGGACGCCTCTGTCCTGGAGGGCTGTCTGCGTACCTGTTTTTTCTGCCGATCCGCATCCGGCCAGAAGGGCTGCCGATAACACAGCCAGGGAAGAGACCGCTGCCGCCATTTTTCTTCTCATTGTCATAATCAAAACTCCTCTCTTTTATTTTGTCTTTTTTTCCTTACATCCATAGATTACGGAGGGGGGTTTTTAAAAACGGGGTTTTCTGGAAATTTTTTTTTAATCGTCGTCATCCTCATTGTCATAGCCGCTGTCGCCGTCATCATGGTCATCGTCATTTTCCGGGCCGTAATCGGTATCGCCGTCATGATAATCACTGTCGCCGCCGGAAGCCGGAGGGCTCGTGGGAGCAGGCGGCCGGGTGGGAGCCGCAGTCTCCGGTGCTGTGGGCGGTTCCGTGGGAGCCGCAGTTTCCGGCGCTGTGGGCGGTTCCGTGGGAGCCGCAGTCTCAGGCGCTGTCTCAGGCATCGTGGGCGCTTCCGTGGAAGGCGCTGTCTCCGGCACCGTGGGTGCTTCCGTAGAAGGCGCTGTCTCCGGTGCCGCAGTCGGCTTAACAGAATCTGAAGCTTCTGTTTCGGTTCCGTGGCTGATCACCCGGATTGTGACCGAGATCCTTCCGTCCAGATGCTCCTCCACCTGAGTCCTGAGCTCCATTCCGTATTCCATAAATAACGCCTCGTCCGGCGCGTCGATGGAAAAGGATACCTGACCGCCCTCCGAGAGAAAGCCCATCTCAATGGCCCTGTCGATCAGCTCATCGGCCACCGTCACCTTATCCTTTCCTTTTCCGCTGTAGCCCAGAAGAAGCTGTTCTCCGTCCTCATTGAGGCCTTCAAGCCCAACCACGGTTCCTTTTTTGTTTAACTCCATCTGCACCTCGGGGTTGATGGAAAGATAGATGGAGGAATAAGGTCTGATATGATTGTCGTAATAGCGTACTCCCAAAAGGATCAGCAGGCAGGCCGCCGCCGCAATCACCCCGCCGGAAATCATCCGGACTATGGACGGCCTTTTGGAGGGATTTTCCCTCATCAGAACAGGATCCGTCACCTTCTGGCCCACTTCATAATGAAAGTTTGCCGCCCTGAGAAATCTTCCCTCCTCATCCAGCAGAATCACATAGCCGGGATGACATTCCATTACCAGATATTCCATTATGAAGTCACCTCCCTCATAACCTGTGCCAGGTGTCCGCGGATGATCTCATATCCGTTCGTATAGATCAGCAAAAGGGCCGCCATGTAGCTTCTGTGACGCTCCAGCGTCTTTTTTTCCACTCCGCTTCCCACCGCCAGCTTTGTGATGGGAAGCCGCTTCGTCCTCAGAAAATCCTCCAGAAGCTCCGGATGCTCCTTTGCGTAGCGGACCGCCCTCTGACAGGCGTTTAAGGTTCTCTTCTGCTTCGGACAGTTATCTGCCACATCAGAAAGGCTTACGCCGAACTCCTGCATATTCCGGCCGAGCTCCTCGATCTCGGCTCTGGTGGCCTCACGGACTGCCAGCTCCTCGCTGTGATCCCGGCCGTCGGTGATCAGCTCACCTATGGGCGTATCATCCTTTTCCGAGGGCGTATCAAGGGATACCAGGCTTTCGTGACGTTTTTCCTGGCGGTGATAATCGATCAGACGGCTCCGGATCAGCATGGCCGCATATTTAAGAAACGCTCCTCGCATACGGGAATAGCCGCATATCGCCTCGTGAAAGGCGATCATGGCGATGCTCAGCTCGTCGTCATGTCCCTCAACGGGCGGCCGCTTCAGCCACCTGGCCGTCTCCGCCCGGATAAACGGCATATACGCGCCGATCAGCCGGTCGGCCTCCCGCATATCCTCCCTGGCCGCATATACCTGCCGGATCAGGTTTTCTCCATTGTCCATACGGCAGAACCTCCTGTATATAGAATACGGAACCCCTTTCCCGAAAACGGGGTCATTTGAAATAACTATACAGGAGGCGTCTGATTTCCCAAATCAATTCTATGTGATTTTTTTGTAAATAAAACGTAAAGCCGCCCGCGCAGATCTCTCTGCGCGGGCGGCCCGTCTCATACCTGTATCAATTTTTATTTCTTGATCAGAAGGGATTTCCCCGTCATCTCCTTCGGCTGCTCCATGCCCATCATCTCGATCAGGGTGGGGGCGATGTCTGCCAGGCAGCCGCCCTCCCGCAGGGTATAGGCGGGATCATAGTTCACCAGGATAAAGGGCACCGGGTTCGTGGTGTGGGCGGTGAAGCTTCCGCCGTGCACGTAGTCGATCAGCTGCTCCGCGTTTCCGTGGTCGGCGCAGATAAACATCTGACCGTTCACCTCTTTAATGGCGTCCACAGCCCTGCCGACGCACTGATCCACCGCCTCAATGGCCTTGATGGCGGCGGCCTCCACGCCGGTGTGGCCCACCATGTCGGGGTTTGCAAAGTTGATGATGATCACATCGTATTTGGAGGACTTAATGGCCTCCACCAGCCTGTCGCAGACCTCAAAGGCGCTCATCTCGGGCTTTAAGTCATAGGTAGCCACCTTGGGGGACTTTACCAGGATCCTGTCCTCGCCCTCGTTGGGCTCCTCGACGCCGCCGTTGAAGAAGAAGGTCACATGGGCGTATTTTTCCGTCTCGGCGATCCTGGCCTGGGTCATGTGGTGGGCCGCAAGAAACTCGCCGAAGGTGTTGGTGATCTCCACCTTATGGAAGGCCACCAGCTTGTTGGGGATCGTCACGTCGTATTCCGTAAAGCACACATAGGTGGTCTTTACGCGCTCGCCCCGGTCAAAGCCGGAAAACTCGTCGTCGCAGAACACTCTGGTAAGCTCCCTGGCCCTGTCGGGACGGAAGTTATAGAAAATAATGGAATCTCCGTTCTTGATGGTGGCCACCGGCGCCCCGTTCTCCGTGACGACGGAGGGGACCACAAACTCGTCGGTGACATCGGCGTCGTAAGAGGCCTGGATGATCTCAACGGGGTCTGTTCCCGTATTGCCCTCACCCTTTGTAAGGGCCCTGTAAGCCTTCTCCACGCGGTCCCAGCGGTTGTCCCGGTCCATGGCGTAGTAACGGCCGCTGATGGTGGCCACCTTGCCCACGCCCAGCTCCTTCATTTTTTCCACAAGCTGCGCCACATACTCCTTGCCGGATGTGGGAGGGGTATCGCGGCCGTCCAGGAAGCAGTGCACATAGACCTTGGAAAGGCCCTCCCGCTTCGCCAGCTCCAGAAGGCCGAAGATATGGGTGATGTGGCTGTGAACGCCGCCGTCAGAAACAAGGCCGTAAAGATGAAGGGCGGAATCATTCTTCTTGCAGTTTTCCACCGCCTCCAGGAAGGCCTCGTTTTTAAAGAAGTCTCCGTCCTCGATCTCCTTGGTGATCCGGGTCAGCTCCTGATAAACGATGCGGCCCGCGCCCATATTCAGGTGCCCCACCTCGGAGTTGCCCATCTGGCCCTCGGGAAGGCCCACCGCCATTCCGCTGGCGTTGCCCTTTACGAAGGGGCACTCCGCCATCAGCTTATCCATCACAGGGGTCTTTGCCTCGTAAACCGCGTTGCCGTCGTGCCTGTCGTTGAGGCCGTAGCCGTCCAGGATCATTAAAACTGTAGGTCTTTTGCTCATGGTCATTCTCCTTTATCTATCTTATGAAAACAGGTCATAATCTTTCAATTCAGAATTGTAACCCATTTTTTGCTTCTGTGCAAGACCCGGCCTGAAATTTCTCGCCTGCGGGAGCACACAAAAACGACGCTCCCGAATAATCGGGAGCGCCGCCTCGGCCGGTGCGGACTGAAAATCAACCGCCCAGATATGCTTTCTTGACCTCGGGATTCGTCAGCAGTTCCTTTCCGGTGCCTTCCATGGTGATCTTTCCGATCTCCATTACATAGCCTCTGTCGGCGATGGAAAGGGCTACGGAAGCGTTCTGCTCGATCAGGAGGATGGTCCTGCCCATATCGCGGATCTTTACGATCAGCTCGAAGATATCCTCAATGACGATGGGGGCAAGTCCAAGGGAGGGCTCGTCCAGCATAACGATCTCAGGATCCATCATCAGGCCCCTGGCAATGGCCAGCATCTGCTGCTCGCCGCCGGATAAGCTTCCGCCCGCCTGCTTGGAACGTTCCTTCAATCTGGGGAACAGAGCGTACTGCTCCTCAATCAGTTCCGCGAACCTGGCTTTCGTCATGTTCTTGTTTCCAAGAGCCCCTGCCCTCAGGTTCTCATATACGCTCAGGGAAGGGAAGATCTTACGGCCCTCGGGCACATGGCACATTCCCATGTGAACGATCTTATTGGCCGCCATCTTTGTGATATCCTGGCCCTTGAAGGTGACCTTGCTGCCGTGACGCTTCTCAACCAGTCCGGAAATGGCCATCAGCGTGGTGGTCTTTCCGGCGCCGTTGGAGCCGATCAGGGTAACGATCTCACCCTTTTTGATCTCCAGGTTGACGTTCTGGAGAGCAACGATATAGCCATAGTTTACTGACAGGTTTTCAACCTTTAAAATCGTATCAGCCATTTACTTTCACCGCCTCTCCAGCGACGATGCCCTTGCCAAAGTAGGCCTCCTGCACGTCCTTGTTGGATTTGATCTCATCGGGAGTACCCTCGCAGAGCTTCTGGCCAAAGTTCAGAACCAGAATCCTGTTGCAGGAATTCATGATAAATTTCATATCATGCTCAATAACGGCAATGGTGTAGCCCTTCTCGTTCAGCATTAAGATGAACTCCCTCAGGGAATCCGTCTCGTTGGCGTTCATGCCGGCCGCGGGCTCATCCAGAAGCAGGATGACCGGATCAAGGGCCAGCGCGCGGGCGATCTCAACCTTTCTCTGCATACCGTAGGCCAGGTTTCCGGCCATGGTATCCTTATAGTCGATCAGGCCGATGGACTCCAGGATCTCCAGGCTCTTTTCCACGGCGTATTTCTCATCCCTCTTATACCGCTTGGTGTGAAGGATGGCGTCGGCCATATTGGTCTTTGTCTGGGTATGGCAGCCGATCTTTACATTGTCCAGAACGCTCATGAATTTGAAGAGCTGTAAGTTCTGGAACGTACGTGCCATTTTCTTTCTGGCGATCTTATCAGGAGTCATCTTGGTGATGTTCTCTCCCTGAAGGAAGATCTCGCCCTTTGTCGGCGCGTAAATGCCGGTGCACATATTGAAGAACGTGGTCTTGCCTGCGCCGTTGGGGCCGATGATTCCGAATACGTCGCCCTTCTGGATCTGCATATCCACGTTTTCCACTGCCTTCAGACCGCCGAAGTACTTGCAGATGCCTTTTGCTTCCAATACAGGAACTTGACTCATTTTGCACTGCCTCCTTCCGCCTTAGCTTTTGCTTTATCCTCTTTCACCTTGATCTTGCCGCCTGCAAGCATGGACTTGGAGGCGCCGACCAGACCCTGAGGACGGCCCCACATCATCGCGATCAGAAGGAGCGCGTAAATGACGTAACGCCAGCTCTCCAGAAAACGGAGGGCTTCGGTAAGGATCGTAACCACGGCCGCGCCGAGGATGGGTCCTACCAGAGTACCCTGCCCGCCAAGCACGACCATGGCCAGTACGTTGAAGCCTACGTCGGTGGTGAACTGGGTGGAATCGATAAAGTTTACGAAGGGCGCGTAAGCCACGCCGATCACGCCGGCCCAGAAGGCGCCGTACATGAAGTTGGTGGACTTGTAGAAGCTGGTCTCAACGCCCAGGGACTTTGCAGCGATCTGATCCTCACGGATGGACATCCAGGCGCGGCCCACGCGGGATTTGAGCACCCGGTTGGTCACGAACAGGAACAGTACCAAAAGGAACAGGAAAATATAGTAGTAGTACTGAGGGCGGAACATATCCAGTCCGAAGAATTCCGGATAAGGGATCTGCTTGATGCCCATGGTGCCGCCGGTAACAGGCGTCCAGGTCTGCGCGATGATACGGATGATCTCAGAAGCGCCAAGGGTGGTGATGGAGAGATAGATACCGCTCAGCCGCAGGGTGGGAAGGCTTACCAGGAAGCCGATCAGCATAGCCAGAAGGCCGCCGACCAGAAGCAGGAGCCAGAAGCTGACGCCGAAGTTCTTGGAAAGGGCCGCGCCTGTGTATGCGCCGATGGCGAAGAAGCCGGCCTGGCCAAGACACATCTGGCCGCTGTAGCCGTTGATGGCGTTCAAGGAGCCTGCCAGAGTGGCGTACATCATAATGTTGCACATGTACCGGATATATAAGGTCTCAATGCCCAGGAAGGGGATCACCGCCATGATCACAAAGAGCACCAGCAGGATAATCACCTTATACTTATTGTAAAAATCTTTAATTTTCTGCATTATACTCTCGCCCCCTTCTTGCTAACGAAGCCCTGAGGCCGGAAGATCAATACAAGGATCAGGAAAGCAAATGCGAAGATATCACGGAAGGTTGCCGCTGTGAACACGATACCGAGGTTCTCGATGATACCGATGCACAGGCCGCCCAGAGCGGAGAACCTGATATCCACCAGGCCGCCCAGAACAGACGCGGCGAAGGCCTTCATACTGTAGGCTGATCCCATGGTTGCCGATACGGAGAAATAGTAGATACCCAGCAGGATACCTGCGATTCCGCCGAAGCCGCAGCCGATACAGTTACCTAAAAGGGCGGTTCTCTTTACGTTGATACCCATCAGGTAAGAGGCGTCCTTATTCTGGCTGACGGCACGGAGCATGATTCCGTACTTGGTCCTGTTGAAGAACAGGGTCAGCGCGGCTGCCAGAACAATGACCAGAACGATGATCACGATCTGGAGCAGACGGATGTTTAAGGTCGATCCGAAAACATTGATGTTAAAGGTCTTGTTGCTGACAACGTTCAATACCGGCTTTGTCTCGGGACCGAACACGATCTGCGCCAGGTTCTTGAGCAGCATGCTGATACCGATGGTACACAGCAGGGAAATATGCCTGGGAGCCGTAAAGAAACGCTCATAGCAGAGCTTATAGATCACGATACCGATGATAAAGGATCCCGCGAAGGCCGCCAAGATTGCCAGCGGGAGGTTGTTTCCTACGTAAATAAAGATGTAATAGGCAGAAAAGGCGCCGATCATCATCACTTCGCCGTACGCGAAGGTTACCATTCCTACCACGCCTACGATAACGGAATAGCCAATGGCCATCAGAGCGTAAATAGAGCCTTGACAAATTCCGTTAAGGAGCTGATTGAGAATATATCCCATACTCTTCCTCCATTATGAAAGGTGGGGCGGCGATTTAATTACGCCGCCCCGCTCCTTTGTCTTATTCAACTGTCAAAACTGCTCTTTAGACTCCTTCAGCACCGTACTCGAAGCCTTCCAGAACTGTCCACTGGCCGTCCTTGACACCACAGATCATGTAGTTTCTTCTGATGTCGCCGTCCTCAGTGAACTCGATGGTTCCGGACAGTCCCTCGTATGCAGGAAGCTCAGCCAGCGCGTCGCGGATAGCGTCGCGGGTCACTTCGCCGTCGCCGATGGCCTCGATGGCCTCAGCAATCAGATATACGCAGTCGTATGCGCAGGCGGGATGGATGGTAGGAGCGAAGCCTGCCTCACCCTCGAACCACTCTGCCCATGCGGCCAGCTCAGGATCGCTGGGATCGAAGAAGAACGGAGAAGTAACAATCAGGTTGTTGTTGTCGGTAAGCTGTGCTGCAACCTGCTCAGAGGTTCCAGGCCCAAGGGCCACATGAGGAATCTCCCAGCCGATGGCGTCAGCCTGGTTGAAGATCTGGAATACAGCGTCGCCCTGGTCCATAACAACCAGAACATCGGGTTTCTCAGCCTGCATCTTGGTGATCAGGGAGCTGAAGTCCTTCTCGCCGGTGGCGTAGGTCTCAACTACTACTTCGTAGCTCTCCTGCTCAGCCTGCTTCATGAAGTTGTTGTAGCAGGAAAGGCCCCAGTCACTGTCAACACGGATTACGCCGACCTTCTGAACGTCAACGCCCATCTCTTCAGGGACATACTTGCCAAGGATGTACTTGGCCAGGAAAGGTGCCTCAACATCCTGACGGCCCATAATACCGAAGCAGTAAGGGCTCATGGAAGCATAGTCATCAGCGGAAGCCGTGGGGCTTAACAGGGTCACGCCGTAACGGTCAACGATCTCAGCGTCAGCCTTGCAGGCGCCGGATGTGAAGTCGCCGAGGATTGCCATGATCTCGTCATCCTCTGCGAAAGCGGTACACAGTGTGGAGGACGTAACGGTGTCGCCCTGGGTATCGACGATCTCGATCTCCAGCTTGTAGCCGTTGGCGCCGCCCGCGGCATTGATCTCTTCGATGGCCTTGTTGAAGCCGATGTCGAAGCCCTTGCCGTACTCAGCGTATGTACCAGTCATGGGAGCCAGGCCGCCCAGCTTGATGGTGCCCTTGAATTCACCGTCACCCTCTGCCGCAGGCTCTGTGGCATCCTCTTCGCCGTCCTGCTGTTCGCCAGCAGTCTCGGGCGCTTTTGTTGTCTCATCCGCATCTTTGGAGCCGCCGCAGCCTGCGAGCAGTCCAACTGCCAGGATCAGGGACATCATAAGCGCTAAAACTCTCTTTTTCATGTTCCTTTACCTCCCTTGATTTTATAATGCCTGTATGCCGGAGACGTTTTTCGCGCGCCCTGACACACACTGCACTGTTAAGCTAATCATATCAGTCATTGAGAGGCTTGTCAATAGTTTTTCTCTTACTTTTCTACGTTTATTTCAATTTTCGTCAGATTTGATTTTTCCTTTTTGTACAAAATTATGGTTCGGTGAGGCAGAGTACTAATTTGTTCTCCGTATTTTGCATAATTTCCCATACAGCGCCCGCAAAAAAAGAGCACTCCCGCAGGAACGCTCTTTCAGTCTGTTTTTGTTTATTTTCCAAGCATGATGTTTAAGATTTCCACATCGGTGGAAGCCATGCCTACGCGGCCCATGCGGCCGATGTTGCGGATGGTCTGCTCCAGATCCTCCACCACCATGCCCTCGCCGGGCTTGAAGTTGCGCTCTCTCTTGGCCAGCTCGTAGCCCATAAGGCCCGCCTCAACGGCGCTTGCGATCTTGGAAGCGCAGGAGGACTTGGCGCCGTCGCATACCATGCCGCCGATGGTGCTGATGGCGTTCACGATGGTGTGGCCGATCACTTCGGCGGACGCCCCGTCAATGTAGGCGATACCGCAGGCAGCGGAGCAGCCGGCACTGGTGGCGCCGCAGTAAGCGGACAGGTTGCCGATGTAGCGCTTCTGGTGCAGGGAAAGAAGGTTTGCCAGAGTCAGGGCGCGAAGCAGCTTCTCCTCGGAGCAGCCCACCTCTTTCGCGTATACCAGGATGGGCATGCTGACGGTGATGCCCTGGTTTCCGCTTCCGGAGTTGATCACAACGGGAAGGGCGCAGCCGCTCATACGGGCGTCGGAGCCTGCGGCAGCCGCAGCCTTGGCCCTTACGCGCCAGTCGCTGTCGCCGTTGACCTCAAGAAGGGTCTTGCCCACCTGGGCGCCCCAGGGATTCGTAAGGCCCTCGTCGGAAATGGCCTTGTTGTAATTTAACTGACGCTCCATCAGCTCCCTTACGTCGTCAAGATCCACGGTATTGGCGAACTCATAGATGTCCTTGATATTCAGCTGGCTCTTGTCGCCGGAGGTGCTGGCCTCCAGGTCATCCTGCGCGAACAGGACCTCGCCGTTCTTCTCGATACGGGAAATGTGGTTGTGCTTTGTCTTTACCTCAACGATCGCGCTGTCACTGCCCGCGAACACCTCGGCGCGGATATACAGGTTCTCCTCGCCCTCTACCAGATGGCAGTCGCAGATGCCGGCCTTTACCAGCTCTCTCGTCTTTTCGATCTGCTCCTCGGTGACGCTGTTGACCACCTCCAGCTCCAGATCCTCACGGCCGCCCACAACGCCCAGGACAGCGGCCACGTCGATGCCCATCTGGCCGCCGGAGTTGGGAACCACCACGCCCTTTACGTTCTTGATGATGTTGCCGCTGCAATACATATCCATGCGCTCAGGCATTTTCCCCAATACTGCCCTTGCCTTTGCGGCGGCGAAGGCCACGGCGATGGGCTCTGTACATCCCATGGCGGGCAGAAGCTCTGCCTTTAAGATTGTCAGATAATTGTCGTAAACTTTCTTTTCCATAATCTGTACCTCTCCTTTTTTATTTTCTTGCTGAAAGTACTTTAACATTAAACTAATCATATCAGTCGCCCCATGGCTTGTCAATACCTTTCCGTCGGTTGACAAAACATTCTGATACACTTATAATAAATACCTTGAAGGGCTAACTGGTCATATTAAGGGAGAACACAGACAATGAACACAAACGGGAACAGTTTAAAGAATCTGATCTACACCTCGATCTTCAACGGGATCATCCTCGGTGAGTATTCTCCTGACCAGGTGATAAACGAGAAGGGGCTCATGGAAAAATTCCATGTGAGCCGCGCTCCCATCCGGGAAGCCCTGATTGAGCTCTGCAACGAAAAGGTTCTTTACAGCATCCCTTATTACGGCTACAAGATCACTCCCCTCACCGATGAGGATGTGAACAACGTCAAGTCCTACCGCTGCGTCATGGAGTGCGGATTTATGCGGGCTTACTGGAGCGCTCTTACGCCGGAGGCCGTGGACAACCTGGAAGCCCTTTATATCAAGGATACCTCCGAGGCAAACGACGCCATCAGCCACTGGAACGACAACATTGAATTCCATCTGGCGTTTTTTGAAATATACGGAAACCAGTACGCCTACGAAAATCTGCGGGCGGCCATGTCCCTTCAGACCAGGGCTTACGCTCTCACCCGCTGGAACGAATGGCACACCAGCTTCTTCCACGATGTTCCCGCCTTCCACATGCCGATCCTGGAGGCGATCCGGGAAAACGATGTGGAAAAGGCCGTATCCGTGCTGTACTCAGATATCATCAGCATTTAAGAAAACCCCGGTCAAGCCGGGGTTTTTTCTCTGAACGAAAAGGGCGCCCCCTTAAAGGGACGCCCTCTTTTCATGTCTTATTTGTTCCAGTTTACGATCTGGCCAAAGTCGGGCTTTAAGGCAGCGCCGCCCACCAGGCCGCCGTCAATGTCGGGCTGCGCGAACAGCTCGGGAGCGGTCTTGGCGTTTACGCTTCCGCCGTACTGGATGCGGATGGCCTGCGCAGTGGCCTCGTCATAGATCTCGGCGATGCACTGACGGATTCCCTGGCATACCTCCTGGGCCTGCTCCGTGGTGGCAGTCTTGCCGGTTCCGATGGCCCAGATGGGCTCGTAGGCGATGACCGCGGTCTTTGCCTGCTCGGCGGTTACGCCTAAGAAAGCGATCTTGACCTGCTGGCGGATGAAATCCATGGTCACGCCCTGCTCTCTCTGGGTCAGGGTCTCGCCGCAGCATACGATGGGGGTGATGCCGTGCTCAAAGGCTTTCAGTACCTTCTTGTTGACGGTCTCGTTGGTCTCGGCAAAGTACTCTCTCCTCTCGGAATGACCGATGATCACGTACTTTACGCCCGCGTCTGTGAGCATATTCGGGGAGATCTCGCCGGTGAAGGCGCCCTTCTCCTCAAAATACATATTCTCGGCGCCGATCTGGATATTGGTGCCCTTTGCCGCCTCCATGGCGGGGATGATGTCGATGGCGGGGACGCAGAATACCACGTCAGCCTCGTCGGTAGCCACCAGGGGCTTTAAGGTGTTGATAAGCTCTACGGCTTCGCTGGGAGTCATGTTCATCTTCCAGTTGCCGGCAATAATCTTCTTTCTTGCCATTTTCGTAACCTCTCTTTTCTATAATTCGTGCTTCCTTTCGCCGCAGGCGTCCGGTTCCGGCGAAAGACCGGCTCCGCACTCAAAGCGTCCGGTCCCGGCTGTGGGCCGGCTCCAGGAGCCCGGGCATCCGCCCGGCCGGCGCTTCGCGCCTTATGCTCCCGTCGCGATAAGCTCCCGGCGAAAGTGATGATCCGCTTTGAAAGCTTATTTGTCGTTGGCAGCCGCCACGCCGGGCAGCTCCTTGCCCTCCAGGAATTCCAGGGAGGCGCCGCCGCCGGTGGAGATGTGGGACATCTTATCGCCGAAGCCCAGCTGGTTCACGGCAGCCGCGGAGTCGCCGCCGCCGATGATGGTGGTGGCGTCAGTCTCGGCCAGGGCCTTCGCCACGGCGATGGTGCCCTTTGCCAGGATGGGGTTCTCAAACACGCCCATGGGGCCGTTCCATACTACAGTCTTGGCGGTCTTTGCGGCATCGGCATAAAGCTCAGCCGTCTTGGGACCGATATCCAGGCCCATCATGTCGGCAGGGATCTTGTCAGAATCCACCACGGAAACCTCGATCTGCGCGTCAATGGGATTGGGGAATGCGGACGCGATGGTGGTGTCCACAGGCAGCAGAAGCTTCTTGCCAAGCTTCTCGGCCTTCTCCATCATCTCCTTGCAGTAGCCGATCTTCTCATCGTCAACCAGGGAGGTTCCCACCTCATAGCCCTTCGCCTTTAAGAAGGTGTAGGCCATGCCGCCGCCGATAATCAGGGTATCGCATTTTTCCAGAAGGTTCGCGATCACGTTCAGCTTGTCGGCAACCTTGGCGCCGCCTAAAATGGCCACGAAGGGACGCACAGGATTGTCCACCGCGTTGCCCAGGAAATCGATCTCCTTCTGCATCAGGTAACCCACAACGGAAGTGTCCACAAACTGGGTCACGCCCACGTTGGAGCAGTGCGCCCTGTGAGCCGTACCGAAGGCGTCGTTTACAAATACGTCGCAAAGGGAAGCCAGCTCCTTGCTGAAGGCCTCGCCGTTCTTGGTCTCCTCGGCCCTGTAGCGGGTGTTCTCAAGGAGGATCACCTCTCCGTCCTTCATGGCCTCTGCGGCCGCTCTGGCGTTGGGGCCCACCACCTCGGGATCGGCCGCAAACTTGACCTCCTGGCCCAGAAGCTCAGAAAGCCTCTTTGCCACAGGCGCCAGGGACAGCTCGGGCTTGGGCTCTCCCTTGGGCTTTCCAAGATGAGAGCAGAGGATCACTCTTCCGCCGTCGGCGATCAGCTTCTTGATGGTGGGAAGGGCCGCCACAAGACGGTTCTCGTCAGTGATCTTTCCATCCTTTAAGGGCACGTTGAAATCACAGCGCACAAGGACTTTCTTGCCTTTTACGTTAATGTCGTCAACAGATTTCTTGTTCAGCATGAAAATGCCTCCTTTTCTAAAAAAACAGGTCCGGTCCTTTTGAAAGAACCGGACCCGCTTACAGGATCTTATGAAGCTTCGTTTATGCTCCGATTATGCAAGCTCAGCGAAGTACTTGATGGTCCTTACCATCTGGCTTACATAGGAGTTCTCGTTGTCATACCAGGAAACAACCTCAACCTCGGTCTTGCCGTCGGGCAGAGGAGCAACCATGGTCTGGGTCGCGTCGAACAGGGAGCCGTAGGTCATGCCCACAACGTCACTGGAAACGATCTCGTCCTCGGTGTAGCCGAAGGACTCGGTCTGAGCGGCCTTCATGGCAGCGTTGATCTCTTCCTTGGTAACAGCCTTGTCCACAACGGCGAAAAGCAGAGTGGTGGAGCCTGTAGGGGTAGGAACACGCTGTGCAGCGCCGATCAGCTTGCCGTTCAGCTCAGGGATAACAAGGCCGATGGCCTTTGCAGCGCCTGTGGAGTTGGGAACGATGTTGATTGCAGCGGCGCGGCTTCTCCTTAAGTCACCCTTCCTCTGAGGGCCGTCAAGGATCATCTGATCGCCGGTGTAGGCGTGGATGGTGCACATAATACCGGACTCAACGGGAGCCAGGTCGTTCAGGGCCTTGGCCATGGGAGCGAGGCAGTTGGTGGTGCAGGAAGCTGCGGAAATAACTGTATCCTCCTTGGTCAGGGTCTTGTGGTTTACATTGTATACGATGGTAGGAAGGTCATTGCCTGCGGGAGCAGAGATGACAACCTTCTTCGCACCGGCCTGAATATGGGCAGAAGCCTTCTCCTTGGAGGTGTAGAAGCCTGTGCACTCCAGAACTACGTCTACACCAAGCTCACCCCAGGGAAGCTCAGCAGCGTTGGCCTTCTTGTAGATGGTGATTTCCTTGCCGTCTACGATGATAGCGCCTTCGTTGTCGCCCTCACCCTCTTTGTAGGAAACGGTGTCAGCCAGAGCATACTTGCCCTGAGAAGAATCGTACTTCAGAAGATGAGCCAGCATCTTGGGGCTGGTCAGATCGTTGATTGCCACAACGTCGTATCCGGGAGCATTGAACATCTGCCTGAAAGCAAGACGGCCGATACGTCCGAAACCGTTAATCGCTACTTTTACTGCCATTTTGAATTCCTCCTAAAAAAAGATATTAAGAATGAATAAGTAATACCTGTAACCACTAAATATTTTACATAATCTGTTAAAAAATAGCAAGTGATTTTTTTGCATTTATTGATTATCTACAATTATACCGCCTCAGGCCGCAAATATTCGTCATTCTGCCGGATTCTCCTGCCAGTCCTTGCAGACGTCCACCCAGCCCTTTGCCCCGGAGCAGGAAAACAGTTCCTCACAGGTCATCTCGACGGCCGAGCTGGCGCTTCCCGCCGCGGGAAAGACTGTGGAAAAGCGCTTCAGGGATTCGTCGAGATAGACGTCGGTTTTCCCCCGGGGATTGGCGAAGGGGCAGACGCCGCCCACGGCGTGTCCCGTAAGCTCCTCCACCTGACCGGCTGAAAGCATTTTCGCCTTGCAGCCGAAGGTATGCTTGTATTTGGGATTGTCGATCCTGGCGTCTCCCGCCGCCACCAGAAGAAGGGCCCGCTCCCCGTCCTTTTCCAGAAAAGAAAGAGTCTTGGCGATCCGGGCGGGGATCACGCCCACGGCCTGCGCGGCCAGCTCCACAGTGGCGCTGGACTGGGAAAACTCCCTTACCGCCTGATCCTTTCCCCATTTTTTCAGATATTCCCTTACTGCGTCAACAGACATGCTGATCTTCCCTTCTGTATTATTTCAGATTTTCCGGATTTAATCCCGAAAGCTCCGGGATCACGAACCGGCCGTCCTTCCTCACCAGCCGGCCGTCAAAATACATTTCTCCGCCGCCGTACTCGGGCCTCTGGATGCACACCAGATCCCAGTGGATGGAGGAATGGTTCCCGTTGGGCGCCTCGTCGTAGCAGTTGCCCGGCGTAAAGTGGAAGGAACCGCAGATTTTTTCATCGAAAAGGGTATCCTTCATGGGCGAGAGCACGCAGGGGTTTACGCCGATGGCGAACTCTCCGATATAGCGGGCCCCCTCGTCGATATTAAACACCTGATTGATCCGTTCCGTATCGTTGGCCTCGGCCTTTACGATCTTTCCATTTTCAAAGGTGAGGCGGATGTTCTCATAGGTGAAGCCCTGGTAAACGGAGGGCGTGTTGTAGGCGAGCACCCCGTTTACGGAATCCCGCACCGGGGCCGTGTAAACCTCCCCGTCCGGGATGTTCATGCGTCCGTCGCAGGGAATGGCGGGAACTCCCTCGATGGAGAAGGAAAGATCCGTTCCCGGCCCTGTGATCCGCACCGTTTTCGTTTTTTCCATCAGCTCCACTAAAGGCTTCATGGCCCGGCCCATTTTCGCGTAGTCCAGGCAGCACACGTCGAAGTAGAAATCCTCGAAGGCCTCCAGGCTCGTCCCCGCGCTCTGGGCCATGGAGGCGGAGGGGTAACGGAGCACCACCCATTTCGTTTTCGGCACCCGGATCCCGTGATGGACCGGAGTCGTATAGAGGGTGCTGTAGAGGGACAGCTTTTCCCCGGGCACGTCGGAAAGCTCGCTTAAGTTGTCGCCGCCGCGGATCCCGATATAGCAGTCCATCCGGGACATTTCCAGGCTGTCCACCTGGGCCTTGAGCTTAAGCTGCTCCTCCGTGCAGCCGAGGAGCAGTTCCCGCTCCATCCTGGTATCTGTAAAATGGGCGAAGGGAAGCCCTCCCGCCCGGTAGACCTCCTTTACCACCTGCCTGGCCAGGTCCTCCGTATCCATTCCTGTATAATGAACATACACCTTTTCACCCGGCTGCACCCAGCAGGAATACTCCACCAGGTTCTTCGCCAGCCTTTTGATCCTTTCATCCATAAAAAGGCGCCTCCTTTCTTTTCCCGTCCATTTTAATCTGCCGTCCCGGTTTTGTAAAGGAGGGAGGCGGGCTTTTTCATCGACACCAGGGCGCCGGTCCGCATAAGCTCTGCCTCCCGCTTATCGTGGGTCACAAGGATCACGGTCTTTCCTGCCGCGCTGCAGCGCACATAATCCATGGCGGCCTCCTTTGTTTCCGCGTCAAGGCCCTTGAAGGGCTCGTCGAGAAACAGCGCCTCCCCGCCGTAAAGGACCGCCCGCGCGATGGCAAGGCGCCTTTTCATCCCGCCGCTGAAGTCCGAAACCGGTTTCATAAGATCCCCGTCCCCGATCCCAAGCTTTAAAAGCTCCTCCTTAAGGCGGCCGTCGGAAAACCGCTTTCCCAGAACCGCCTTTAAGTTCGCCAGGGGACGAAAGGCCTCAAAGAGCCTGTCCTCCTGAAAGACCGCGCTCTTTTTTTCCGGCACGCCGAGGACCTTTCCGCGGTCCGGCTTCTCAAAGCCCATCAGCATATTCAAAAGCGTGGTTTTTCCGCAGCCGGACTCCCCCATGATTACCGAGAGCCTTCCCGCGGGAAAACAGGCGGAAAAATCCTCAAACACTGCTTCGCCGCCGAAGCTTTTAAAAATCCCCTCGCACCTTATATCCTCCATGCGCTCACCCCTCACCGTCTTTTTAAGAGCCGGAAGCCCGCCCTCATGATTCCCATGAAAAGCTTCTCGAACAACACGCTTAAAATCACGATCACCACCGTCCAGGCCAGAAGCTCCGGCGTGTTCAGATAAATTTTTGCCTCATAGAGACGCTCCCCTATGGAGCCGTCAGGAATGCCGATCACTTCGGCGGCGATCCCCGCCTTCCATGCGACGCCCAGGGCCGTGCTGCAGGCGGATAAAAGAAAGGGCTCCACCTGGGGCAGATATAAATAAAAGAGCCTTTTTCGCCATGGCATCCGGAACAGTCCGGCCGCCTGGAGCATTTCTTTTTCCGTGCTCTTCATCCCCTGGAGCACATTGAAATAAACAACGGGAAACACCATGAGAAATGAAATAAAAACCGACAGGGACGAGGCGTCCAGCCAGATCAGGCAGATGATGATAAAGGAGGCCACGGGGACCGATTTGACAGCGGTCAGATAAGGCCAGAGAAAAAGCTCTGCCCCGCGGAAAAAAGCGGAGAGCCCTGCCAGAAGAATGCCCGCAGAAAGCCCCAGGAAAAAACCCGCCGCGATCCGCGAAAGGCTGAAAAGCACCGAGGCCATAAACCCCTTCTCAAACACAAGCTGCCCCAGCCTTACGGCCACATCCACCGGCGAAACCAGAAGAAGCCTCTGGCCCACGGCCCGCGCGGCCAGATGCCAGAGGAGCAGGGCCGCCGCGATCGCGGCGGCCCTTCCGATCCAAAGCCTTCTCTTTTCTTTATCCATCCTCATTCACATCCGTAATAGAAATCGTCCCCCGGCATGGCTCCTCCCACAGACTGGGGATTCTGCTCATACAGGGTCTCAAGATATCCGGAAAGGGCCTCTTTCATCTCACTCCCGGCGATATACGTGATATTGCAGCCGGGAATGGCCTTTTCAGCCACCGCCGCCTTCACAATATCGTACTTTTCCACCAGGGCAGCGCCTTCCGGGATATTCTCGTTGATATAATCGGTGGATGCCTGGTACTCCTTAAGGAACGTATCCACCACATCGGGATGCTCCTCGGCAAAGGCGGTGCGCACCAGAAGCACCGCGGTGATAAACTGGCTTCCGTTCTCCAGCTTATCCCACTCCTCTGTGAGATCCAAAACCACATTCAGGTTTTCCACCTGGCCCCTGGCCACAGTCACAAAGGGCTCCGGAAGCATGGCCACCGCGTTCTCTTCTGCCGCCATCTGGGCCACCACCTCTGTCGGCTCGCTCTTCCACTCCATCGTCACATCCGACGCCGGATCCAGGCCGTTTTGCTCCAGCAGGTAATTGAGAGCGTATTCCGGCGTAGAGCCCTTGCCTGTAGCATAAATGGTCTTACCCTTTAAATCCGCTATGGAGCTGATCGTGGGCCCGCCCTTTTCTGTAATGTAAATCACACCCAGGGTATTGACTGCCAGAGCCTGGACAGCCCCCTCAGAATTCTGATAGAGGACCGCTCCCAGATTTGCGGGAACCGCCAGAATGTCCAGCTGGCCCTGAAGAAGCTTCGGCGTCAGCTCGTCGGCGGAGCCTGCCATGGTGAACTCAATGCTGCTTTCGCACTCTCCCTTTTCCGCCTCGTCAAGAAGCTTCACCATGCCCATGGACGTGGGCCCTTTGAGGCCGCCCAGCCGGATCGTGGCCTCATCTGCCTCCGCGCTATCCTGGGACGTGCTTTCTGTTTCCTGCTCTGCCGTCTCCTCCCCGGCCGCCTTTGTGGTCTCCGGCGCCTTTGTGGTCTCCGCCTTCTGACCGCCGCCGCACCCGGCCAGGGTCAGCGCCGTCAGCACGGCCGCCATCCAAACTGCCAGTATTTTTTTCATGATGTCTCGTCCTCCTTGTGAATGTTTTGTCAATTCCTGAATCAGCATACCACAGATGGAAGGACTTTTTCGTTGCCCCGGCAACATTTATCAATTTTTTCAGGTCTCGTCCGGCCGCAGCAGGCGAAACCGGTTCCTGTGATATTCCAGGATCCCCTCGGCCTGCATCCGGGAAAGCTCCCGGGAAAGGGCGCTTCTGTCCGTTCCCAGATAAGAGGCCATGTCGGCGCGGCTTAAGGGCAGCGTGAAGGTTCCGCCGCCGTATTGGTGGGCGCATTGGGAGAAAAAGACCATCAGCTTGTCCCTGAGCCCCCGTTTGGAGAGGATCTGAATCCTGTCGTTCATGGCCAGGGCCCGCCCCGTCACCAGCGTGATAAAGCGAAGGCGAAGCTCATGGTCTCTTACGTCCTTTGAGAACCGGCGGACGGCCTCTGTGCCAAGCCAGGCCACCCGCGTATCCTCGGCCGCCGAGATGGTCACCGGCTCCTCCTCCCGCTCCAGAAAGCACAGGGATTCCCCGAAGGTTTTTCCCGGCGTCACGTTGGCCATAATGAGCAGATTCCCCTCGAAATCGTCCATGTGCACCTGCACCCTTCCCGAGAGCACCAGCCCGAACCGGGAAAGCCTGCTCCCCACCCGGTGAAGGAACTCGCCCTTTTCATACCGGGCCGCCCTGGCGCCGAAAAAATCCAGGGCGTAGGAAAAATCCTCCTGCGAGAATCCCGAAAACAGCTGACTGCCCCGAAGGATCCCGTATTCCGCCGCCGTAAACCCTCTTTCCGTCATTCTTCCTCAGCCTGCTCCTTTTTTCTTTTTCCGCAGATCACAAAGACCGCGATCCCCGCCAGGAACGTGAAAATGGCGATAAACTGGGAGGTGGAAAGGACGCCCACCGCGCCTCTGGGATCGTCCCGGAGGAACTCGATGAGAAACCGCCCGACGCTGTAGAAAATCAGATACAGTCCGCCCACCTGCCCCGGCGCCTTTGTGCGCTTCGCCAGAAGAATCAGCAGGAAGAAATTTAAGAAGTTGGCGGCGCTGGAGATCAGCTGGGTGGGAATCAGGGGCACCCCGCCCGGCGCGAACCGGCAGCTTTCCGGAAACACGATATGAAAGGCGCTGTCCGTAACCCTTCCATAGCAGCAGCCCGCCATCAGGCAGCCCAGCCGCCCAAAGCCCTGGGCCAGGGCGATGGAGGGCATCACCAGATCAAAATATTCAAGGAACGGAAGCTTTTTTACCTTGGCGTAGACCCAGCCGGTGAGGATGCCGCCGATCAGCCCGCCGTAGACCACAAAGCCGTTCCCCTTAAGGGCCGCCCAGAACTGGGAAGGGTCCTTGAGAATGTCGGGAAGCTCCGTGATCAGGTACAGGACCTTGGCGAACACCCAGCCCATGACCAGACACCAGATCCCGGCATAAAAAACATGGTCGTCGCCCACCTTGTATTTTTTTTCTCTGTACATGGCCACCCAGAAGGCCGCCACAACGCCGATGGCGATCATCAGCCCGTAGCCGTACACGGTAAAGGGCCCGATTTTTACTATCACTTCGCGCATATCGCTTCTCCTTTGCTCTGTCTGCATACTTCCCCGTGATTATAGCAGAAATCCCGCCGCTTAGCAAGAAAGCCGGGGCCCGCCTTCAGTTGACAACAAAAGGCCCCTGTCATAGAATAGATTCCATATCACAAAAAGGGGACGAGAGCATGAACAGAAAAGAAATCGCCGAAATCAAAAAACAGCTTACCATGGACCGCTGCGCCATCACGCGCATCTGCGGCTGCTTTGTGGATAATGAAAAAGAGCAGAAGGCCCACATGAAGGAGGCTTTTCTCTCTTTGCCTGAGGAGGAGATCTTCAAGTATCTGGAGATTTTCCGGAAAACCCTTTCCGGGACCGTCGGAAAAGGCCTTTTGAACCTGGAATTTCCCCTGGCCGCCGAAAACCCCGGAAGCATGCACGACCTTCTGCAGCGCCTCAGGGAATCCGCCCTTGAGGACGATATCCTTCTGGATACCTTTTACGATAAAATCATTGAAAGCTGCGACTACGCCGGAAGCTTTCTGATCCTGCTAATTCACGGCGCCTACGATATTCCCGGAAAGACCCTGGACGGCACGGAGCTTTTCGACGCCTCCGACGAAACCTACCGCTTTCTCCTTTGCAGCGTCTGCCCCGTGAACCTCTCCAAGGAGGGGCTGTCCTGCGACACCGCCACCGGCGAAATCCGAAGCCGGATCCGCGACTGGCTGGTGGAAATGCCCGACGCGGGCTTTTTATTCCCCGCCTTTCACGACAGGAGCTCCGACATCCACAGCATGCTGTTTTATTCCAGGAACACCTCACTGTTCCCGGAGGGCCTGATGAGCGCCTTCGGCGCGGCCCTGCCCGCTCCGGCGCCCGCCCAGCGGGAGGCCTTCCAGGTGATGGTGGAGGAGGCCCTGGGTGAGGAGTGCACCTATGAGGCCGTAAAAAACCTTCACGAACAGATTTGCGGACAGCTGGAGGCGGCGAAGGATGAAGCGGAGCCCCTCTCCTACTCGCCCCGCCAGATGCGGCGGCTTCTGGAGGAAAACGGCGCTTCCGAAGAAAGCCTCTCTGTCCTGGACCGTCAGCTTTCCGAAGACAAAAATCAGGCTCCCGTATTGGCCGGGAACCTGATTAACCCCAGAAAAATGGAGATCCGCACGCCGGATATCACCATACAGGTGAGCTCCGGACAGGCGGACCTCATTGAAACAAGATTCATCGACGGAAGAGAATGTCTTGTGATCCCCCTGGAGGGGGAGGTGCGGGTGGGCGGCATCCAGATCCGCCCCCGCCGTCAGTAAAACCTTCTGCGGAGCCTTCCGTAAAGCTCCCGGAGCTTTCCGATGCCGGCCGTGAAATATCTGAGGGCCGGCTCGGTGGCCACCGTAAACAGCACCAGAAGCATCACGCACTCCGTGGACATGGCGGTGATGGCGAAAAGGTCTGAGAGGAACACGCTGGAAAGCAGAAGGCCCGCGATGCTTACGGCCCAGATCGCAAAGCGGATCTTCGTCATGGGCTGGCAGATCTTAAACAGAATCAGGAAACCGACGGCGGCTAACAGCATGGTGGCCGCCGTTGCAATATCCTCCTCATGGACATGGAAGGTCTGGCCGAAGATCACAAGGGCACCCACCACCAGGGTATCGGTGACGCCCGCCGGGAGCGCCTTCAAAAACACGTTGGAAAGAAATCTTCCCTGTATCCGCTCCCTGTTGGGCTCCAGCGCCAGGAAAAAGGCGGGAACGCCGATGGTGAACATGCTGATCAGAGAGATCTGCGCAGGCTCCAGAGGATAGGTAATCATAAAGGCCACCGAGAACAGGGACAGCAGGAAAGAAAAGATATTCTTCACCAGAAACAGGGAGGCCGACCGCTGAATGTTGTTGACCACCCGCCGTCCCTCCAGCACCACGGAGGGCATACAGGAAAAATCGGAGTCCATCAGCACCACCTGGGAGGCCTGGGCCGCCGCCTCGCTTCCGGAGGCCATGGCCACGCTGCAATCCGCGTCCTTTAAGGCCAGCACGTCGTTGACGCCGTCTCCGGTCATGGCGACGGTCCTTCCCTGATTCTTCAGCACGTTTACAAACTGCCGCTTCTGCTCCGGCGTCACGCGGCCAAAGACCGTATACTGCTTCATGGCGTCCCAGACCGCCTCCGGCGTTTTTAAGGCGGAGGCGTCCACAAACCGCTCGGCCCCCCGGATCCCCGCCTCCTTTGCCGCCTCGGACACGGTCCTGGGATTGTCGCCGGAAATCACCTTGATCTCCACGCCCTGCTCGCCGAAATAGCGGAAGGTCTCCGGCGCCTCCTTCCGGATGGGATTGGAAAGAAGCACATAGCCCAGAAGCTTCGCCTTTCCCGTGAGAGGCTTTCCGTCGGGCGTCCCGTCATAGGAGGCGAAGGCCAGCACACGAAAGCCCCTCGCAGCGTAATCGCTGATCTGAGCCTCTCTCCCGGAAAAGTCCTCCCGGAGCACCAATTCCGGCGCACCCAGCACATAAGCCCCCTCCTCGAAGATCACGGCGCTGTATTTGACCGTGGAGGAGAAGGGGATCACCTTTATGGGCCGGGCGCCTGTCCCCTTCTTAAAATATTCTTTTATGGCCGCCATGGTGATATTGTCTTTATTCATGGCAGCCGCGAAATCCCCCAGCTTAAGAGAAAGCTCCTCTGCGGTTCCCTCTTCCGGAACGGCTTCCTTTACGGCCATGGAGTTTTCCGTGATGGTCCCGGTCTTATCCACGCAGAGCACGTCCACCCGTGCCAGGGTCTCGATGCTTTTCATGTCGTGGAGCAGCACGCCCTTTCTGGCAAGCCTGATGGAGCTTACGGCCAGGGCCACACTGGTGAGCAGATAAAGCCCCTCGGGGATCATGCCGATCACCGCGGCCACCATGGAGGTAATGCTGTCGGCGAAGGTTTCGTGGTTAAAGAAAAAGCCCTGGATGAACAGCGCTGCCCCGATGGGGATCAGGGCGATGCCCACCACCTTCAGAAGCTTATTGAGGGAGCGGATCATCTCCGACTGCTCTCCCGCCTTCATCTCCTTCGCCTCCAGGGTCAGCCTGGAAATGTAGGAATCCGCCCCCACCCGTTCCAGTCTGGCGAAGCATTTTCCAGACACCACAAAGCTTCCGGAAATCAGCGTATCACCCGGCTTTTTCGTGATCTCGTCGGCCTCGCCGGTAAGCAAAGACTCGTTGACCTGGACCTCGCCCGCCAGAACTCTCCCGTCGGCGCAGATCTGGTTTCCCGCCGCGAATACGGCCACGTCGTCCCGCACCAGGCGCTCCGAGGGAACGCTCCACAGACGGCCGTCCCGCACCACGGAGACCTTGGGGCTCCCCAGCATATTCATTTTATCCAGTACCCGCTTCGCCCGGATTTCCTGGATGATGCCGATCAGGGCGTTTATGACCACCACCGGCAGAAACGTCAGGTTCCGGAAGGAGCCCACGACGCACAGAAGCACGCCCAGCACCGCGAAAATCAGGTTGAAATAAGTAAACAGGTTTTCCCGGACAATTTCCTTCACCGTCTTTGAGGAGGCGTCCACCGCCCTGTTGTCCCAGCCGGCCGCCAGCCGCTCCTCCACCTGGTTTCTGGAAAGGCCGCTTCTGTGGTCCGCGAGCACCGGCTCCACCCAGGCCCTCTCCAGCCTGCTGTCCTGATAAGCTTGTTTTTTATTCATAAACAAAAGACCTCCGTATAAGCTTCTATTATACGACGGCCTTTTGAATAGTTCCACCTTTATTCTCTGAATTTTTCCTTAAATCGGCAGCTTCCAGTCGTACTGGCCGTCGGGCCAGACGTCATAGAAGTCCGCAAAGGTGAGATCGAAGATCCGCTCCTCCATTCCCGAAAGCTTCACCTGGTTCTTGATCATGTACTGATAGATCCCGGAATAGTCGATATCGCCCTGGAGCAGGATGCTGTCCAGCCGCCCGTCCCGGAAAATAGCTTTCTTATAGGTTCCCCTGTCCTCCCTTATGAGCACCAGGTCCCCCTCTTCGGCCACGCCTCTTCCCAGGGAAAGGGTCACCAGCCCGTAGAAATTCATGGTGTTCTTCATGGCGTAGCGGTCCAGGTATTTCATGTGCTGGCCGCACATATTGAAGGCTGCGGTCTGTCCCTGCTTCATGGCGTTGGGCCAGATCCCGGAAAGCCCCGCAATGTCCCCCGCCGCGTAAATTCCGGGAGCCGAGGTTTCCATATATTCGTTCACCTCAAGGAACCGATCGGCCTTAAGCCCGCTCTTCTCCACGCAGGAGAGGGCTGCCCGGACGCCCGCGGCCACGATCACAAGGTCGCAGGGAATCTCTGTGCCGTCGCTTAAGATCACGGTCCTGATATTCCCGTTTTCGTCCGTGACCGTCTCAGAAGCGCTTTTGCCCAGAATAAACCGACAGCCGGCAGCCTCGAAAAGCCGCTTATAGGGCTCGCCCGCGGTCTCGTCCAGCTGGAGAGGAAGGATCCGCTCCGCCATTTCCACCACGGTCACCTGCTTTCCCCGCTCCAGAAGAGCATAGGCCGCGTCCATTCCCACCAGTCCGGAGCCGACGATCAGCACCCGCTCTGCCGTTTCCGCCATCTGGTCGATTTTCAGGGCGTCGGATAAGTGGCGCAGGCCGAACACGTTCTTCGCGGTCCTGAAATCTCCCACCGGAGGGATGAAGCTTTCCGCGCCCGCGGCGATCAGAAGCCGGTCAAAATCGATGGTCTCATCGTTTTCAAGCTGCACCTTTGAGGTGACGGGCCACACATATTTAACCCTTGTTCCGGGCATCCACTGAATCCGGTTTGCCTCGAAAAACTCCTGCGGTACAAAGCTGATCCCGGCGGCGTCCCGCTCATGGCTTATGACCTTATGGAGCATACAGCGGGAATGCACCTGTTCATCCTCCGAGATCACCAAAATCTGCGCATCGGGAGAGAGGGAGCGGATGGTTTTCGCCGCGGTGATGCCCGCGGCCCCCGCGCCAATGATCACATGCTTCATCTAGGACACCTCCTCTACGTAAATGGCTCCCGTGGGACATGCCTTCACACAGCTCGGCTCCTCCCCGTGCCCGATACAGAAATCGCACTTTACCACATAGCTCCTGGCGGCCGTATCCGGCTTTAAGACCCCGTAGGGACAGTTCATGACGCACATGAAGCAGGAGCCGCATTTTTCCCTGTCGTACCGGACATGGCCCGTCACCGGATCCTTTGTGAGAGCCCCGCTCATGCAGGACATCACGCACTCCGGAGCGTCGCAGTGGCGGCAGAAAATAGGACGATAGCCGCCGTCCGGCGCCAGCTCGATATGGTTCCTGGATTCGTTGCGGATATCCGTAAGATCCAGATCGTAAACCGCCCCCTCCGTCTCCCGGTGGGCCTGCATACAGGCGATGGTACAGCTTTTGCAGCCGTCGCACTTGGCCGCGTCGATCATGATCC
>CALWAW010000026.1 GCA_944375845.1 uncultured Lachnospiraceae bacterium | reverse complement strand
TCGTCCAGAAACAATGGATCGATCACCTTATGGATGTTCTCGATGGAGGTATAGTGCATACCGCCGCTCCGGCGGGTCTGGGGGTTTAAGGTGCTCTCGAATACGGCTCCGAAGATGGTGGGGCTGATCTCGGCCCAGTTGAAGTCCTCGCTGGCCCGGTGGAGCAGAAGATCGACAATCTGCTCGTTAAGCCTTGGAATCTCGACCCCGGTATCCGCGAACAGGCCGCCGTTTACATAGGGAAAGGCCAGGAGCCGCTCGTCCATGTAGCGGTCGCGGTCCTCGGGCCTGGTGTTTAACACCAGGAACAGATCCAGCAGGGCGCGGCGCGCGTCTCTTGCGGGGAAGGAGGCCAGATAGTCGTGGAACATGCCGTGGCGGCCGAAGATGCCCGCGTCCTCGGCGTAAAGGCAGAAAACCAGGCGGACGCAGAGCATATTCAGGCTCTTTAAGGCGTGCTCGTCGGCAGGGTCGGCGTACTGGCCAAGAAGGGCGTCGTAGAGCACGCCCACCAGCTCGCCGGCTTGTAAGGAGACCTCCATCTCCTTTTTGATGGATTCATTTTCCGTATCCACAAGAAACCGGAGCCGGTAATATTCCTCGGGAAGGTCCTTTAACAGGATTACCTCGGGATCGCCGCCGGGACGTTCCATATCGTACACATGGAACTCGCTGAAATTGCAGGTGACGATCCAGCGGGGACGCCTGGAATAGGGAAGCTCCGCCGCGTAGCGCTTCGCCTGCTGAAAGGGTGTAAGAAGGGAGCCGTCCGACTGGCGGATAGGCTTGCTTAAATCCTTTCCCAGGCCCTTCTGCTCGATCAGCACATGGGTGGAGGGAATCGAGGCGTCGATAAAGCTGGTATGGTCCAAAAACACCTTTTCCTCAAAAAAAATAAACTGCTCCGGATCAGGAACGCCGAAAACGTCCCGGAGCAGTGAAAGCCAGAAGGGCTGGCAGTCTCCCCTTTCGTATCCGCGGCCGTTCCATTCCGTATAAAACTTTTTGGCCGCGGCCTTTTTATCTGTCATGGAAGCGCCTCCTAAATTTCTTTGAAAAGCTTGTAAGGCTCCACCTTGAGCACCCGCGCCAGATCAAAAAGCACCTCGAGAGTGGGAGGATTCTGGAAGGAGGCCGTCTCGATCAGGGAAAGATATTTCACGGAGATTCCCGCCTGGGCGGCCACATCAGCCTGGGTCATCCTCAGACGGTGCCTGAAAAATTTTAAATTGAGGGAGAGGGTCTTGTAGCTGATGGCGTTGCATTCCTTGGGCAGCTTGGGCTGTGACATGGCGGTTCCTTTCTGGCAAAATATGACAAAATTATCTATATTCAGTTTAATAAAAAAACCATTATGGGACAACTCACTAACGAGGGGTTTAATAGAACTAATAGATTGAAAATTGAAATGGAAAGAAAGAAAATCCTCTGTAATAGCAATTATACGGGGATTTTTTGCGGTGTCAAGAAAAAAAGCTTGACAGCGGCGGGAAACTCCTGTATGATAGTCAAGGCGGTGAGGACCATGGAAAAAATAGTGGAGCAGACGCTTCTTTACGACTTTTACGGAGAGCTTCTCACGGACCATCAGAAAAAGGTCTATGAGGACGTGGTCTTTAACGACCTTTCCTTAAGCGAGGCGGCCGAGGTGCACGGAATCTCCAGACAGGGGGTTCACGACCTGATCCGAAGATGCGGCCAGGCCCTGCAAAATTATGAGGCGAAGCTGGGCCTTGTGGAAAAGTTTTTAAAGACCCAGGAAAAGGTCCGTAAGATCCATTGTCTGACCCGGGAGTTTCTGCAAACAGGTGACCGCAGCCTGATCCTTAAGATCGAGGAGATCTCAGGCGAGATCAGCAGGCTGTAAGCGCGGCGGAGGAAAAACGTGGCATTTGAAAGCTTATCCGACAAACTTCAGAATGTGTTTAAAAAGCTGCGGGGAAAAGGCCGTTTAAGCGAGGCCGACGTGAAGGCCGCTTTAAAAGAGGTCAAAATGGCCCTTCTCGAGGCCGACGTAAGCTTTAAGGTCGTAAAGCAGTTTATCAAGTCCGTGGAGGAGCGGGCGGTGGGGCAGGACGTCCTTTCCAGCCTGACACCCGGTCAGATGGTCATCAAGATCGTCAACGAGGAAATGGTGCGGCTCATGGGCTCCGAGACGGTGGAGCTGAAAATGAATTCCGGAAGCGCCATGACGGTCATCATGATGGCGGGCCTCCAGGGCGCCGGAAAAACCACAACGGCCGCAAAGCTGGCGGGAAAGTTCAAGGCCAAGGGGATGCGTCCTCTGCTGGTGGCCTGCGACGTGTACAGGCCCGCGGCGGTGAAGCAGCTCCAGGTCAACGGTGAAAAGCAGGGCGTCCCCGTCTTTGCCATGGGCGACAGGCACGATCCTGTGGACATCGCAAAGGCCGCCATTGAGCACGCCCAGAAAAACCACAACAACCTGGTGATCCTGGATACGGCGGGCCGTCTCCATATCGACGAGGATATGATGACGGAGCTTTCCAACATCAAGGCAAACGTCCAGGTGGACCAGACAGTGCTGGTGGTGGACGCCATGACCGGCCAGGACGCGGTCAACGCGGCGGGCATGTTCAACGAGAAGGTGGGCATCGACGGCGTGATTCTCACAAAGCTGGACGGCGACACCAGAGGCGGCGCGGCCCTCTCCATCAGAGCGGTGACCGAAAAGCCCATCCTTTATGTGGGCATGGGGGAAAAGCTCTCCGATCTGGAGCAGTTTTATCCCGACAGAATGGCTTCCAGGATCCTCGGCATGGGCGACGTGCTGACGCTGATTGAAAAGGCAGAGGCCCAGTTCGACGAGGAGCAGGCCAAGAAGCTGGAACGGAAAATGAAAAAGGCCGAGTTCGACTTCAACGACTACCTGGAGCAGATGGAGCAGATCCAGAAAATGGGCGGCATCGGCGATATGCTCAGCATGCTTCCCGGCTTCGGCAGCAAAATGAAGAACGTAACCATCGACGAGAAGGCCATGGACAGGACAAAGGCGATCATCTATTCCATGACGCCGGCGGAACGGTCCAATCCCGACATCATAAACCCCTCCAGAAAAAAACGGATCGCGGCGGGGGCGGGCGTTGAAATCGCAGAGGTCAACCGGCTGATGAAGCAGCATGAGCAGAGCCGGAAGATGATGAAGCAGATGGCCGGTATGATGGGCGGCAAGGGTGGAAAAAAAGGCAGGTTCAAACTTCCTTTTTGATAAATAACAGCATTTCATTCCAAGGAGGTGAAACATAAAATGGCAGTTAAAATGAGACTGAAGAGGATGGGTCAGAAGAAGGCGCCTTTCTATAGAATCATCGTAGCGGACTCCCGTTCCCCCAGAGATGGCAGGTTCATCGAGGAGGTGGGATACTATGACCCCACAAAAGAACCCAGTGTGATCAAGATTGACGAGGAGCTGGCTAAGAAGTGGCTCTCCACGGGCGCTCAGCCTACGGACACGGTTGCCAAGCTGCTCAAGATCGCCGGCATCGAGAAATAACCGGCACTGGAGGTATGGCGATGAAAGAATTAGTTGAAGTGATCGCAAAGGCTCTGGTGGATCATCCCGACCAGGTCTCCGTTTCGGAGGCGGAAAACGGAAAGGATACGGTCCTGGAGCTGGCGGTGGCCCCGTCTGATATGGGCAAGGTCATCGGAAAACAGGGAAGGATCGCCCGTGCGATCCGCTCCGTCGTTAAGGCGGCGGCCTCCAGAGAGGACAAAAAAGCCGTTCTGGAGATCCGGTAGCGCATATCTGCCGCGGTTTTCCGCGGCAGTTTTGCTTTCTATGCGGCGTAAAATGGAGGAAGATTATGGTATCAAAACTTCGGATCGGCGTGATCACATCCACCCACGGCTTAAAGGGCGAGGTGAAGGTGTATCCCACCACCGACGACGCGGCCCGCTACAAGAAGCTTAAGGAGGTAATCCTGGAGGCGAAGCGGGAGACCAGGGAGCTTACGGTGGAGCGGGTCAGCTTTTTCAAGCAGCTGGTTATCGTCAAGTTTAAGGGCCTCGACAGGATCGAGGACGTGGAACGGTATAAGGGCGCGGAGCTCTGGGTCACCAGGGAGAACGCGGTGCCTCTGGAGGAAAACGAATATTATATTGCCGACCTGATCGGCCTTCCCGTGATCTCGGATACGGGGGAAAGGCTGGGCGTGATCCGCGACGTGCTCCAGACGGGAGCCAACGACGTTTACGAGGTGGAGCGGGAGGGGAAAAAACCGCTGCTTCTTCCCGTTACCCGCGAATGTGTGCTGGATGTGGATCTTTTAAAGGGCCAGGTCCTGGTTCACGTCCTGGACGGCCTTTTGGATTTATAGAGAGGAAAGAGATGAACTTTTATATACTGACTCTGTTTCCCCAGATGGTGCTGGACGGCTTAAGAACCAGTGTCATCGGCCGCGCCGAGGAAAAGGGCGTTTTAAGCCTTGAGGCGGTGGACATCCGCGATTTTGCTGGAAACAAGCACAACCGTGTGGACGATACCCCCTACGGCGGCGGCGCCGGGATGGTGATGCAGGCGGGGCCTGTTTACAGGGCGTGGCAGTCGGTGACGGAGCGGATCGGAAAATCGCCCCGGGTCCTTTACATGACGCCCCAGGGAAAGGTGTTCAACCAGTCCATGGCGGAGGAGCTTTCTAAGGAGGAGGATCTGATCTTTCTCTGCGGCCATTACGAGGGCATCGACGAGAGGGTGCTGGAGATGATCGTCACCGACAACGTATCAGCGGGGGACTACGTGCTCACCGGCGGCGAGCTTGCGGCCATGATGATGATCGACAGCATCGGAAGGCTCCTTCCTGGGGCCCTCCACAACGACGCCTCCGCCGAGGTGGAGACCTTTTACGACGGCCTTCTGGAATATCCCCAGTATACGAGGCCAGAGGAATTCATGGGCAGGCGGGTGCCCGAGGTGCTCCTTTCGGGCCACCACGGCAATGTGGACAAGTGGCGCCGGGAGCAGTCGGTGATCCGGACCGCGAAGTACAGGCCCGATCTTTTAAAGAGCGCGCGGCTTACGGAAAAGGAAAAAGAACTGCTGAAAACACTTGATTTTCCCGTTGAAATATGATAAGGTAAAACAGTTGTGAGAGATAAGAGATGGTCCGCTTTTGCGTATTGCATTAAGAACATCCAACAATCATAAGGAGGTCGCAGATGAACGACATTATCAAAGAGATCGAAGCAGGCCAGTTAAAGGAGTCTGTAGACGCGTTTCGCGTAGGCGATACCGTAAGGGTACACAATAAGATCAAAGAGGGCAACCGCGAGAGGATCCAGATCTTCGAGGGTACTGTCATCAAAAGGCAGAACGGCGGCGCCAAGGAGACCTTTACCGTCAGAAAGACTTCCGGCGGAATCGGCGTAGAGAAGACCTGGCCGGTCCATTCCCCCTTCGTTGAGAAGATCGAGGTAGTACGGAGAGGCAAGGTAAGAAGAGCAAAGCTGTTCTACTTAAGAGACCGCGTAGGTAAGGCTGCCAAGGTCAAAGAAAAGGTTCGTTAATCGGCTTGGGAATCAGAGGGGACAAATACTTCGGTATCTTGTCCTCTTTCCTTTTTCAGGGTCAGGAGGGATTCAGGTTGAAGCAGAATTTTCACACCGAAGAAAACGAGGGACAAAGCAGGCTCAGGACCGTCCTGAGCTGGGCCGTAAACCTGGCTGTCGTGGTGACTCTGGCCCTGTTCGTGGTGATGATGTTCGGAGACCGGGTCACGGTGGCGGGCCGTTCCATGGAACCGGAGCTGGCCAGTGATGATGTTGTCTTATTAAATAAGTTATGGTATAATTTCGGAAAGCCGAAGCGGATGGACGTGGTGGCCTTTACCGGAAAGGACAACGCAGAAAAGATTTATGTGAAGCGCATTGTGGGCCTTCCCGGCGAGACCGTGGAGATCCGCGGCGGCAGCCTCTATATCGACGGGACCGAGACGCCCCTTCCCGGGGACGGCAGGCTGATGGCCGCCGGACTGGCAGAGGCGGGGGTCACTCTGGGAGAAGGGGAGTACTTCGTTCTTGGAGACGATCCCGAAACCAGTGAGGACAGCCGCTTTGCCAATGTGGGGAGCGTGGAAAGAAATCAGATCCTGGGCAAGGTCTGGTTTCGGATCTCGCCCCTTTCACGGCTGGGCTTTGTGAACTAGAAAGGAAGATTCATGCAGATACAGTGGTATCCGGGACATATGACAAAGGCCAGGCGGGCCATGAAGGAGGATCTTAAGCTGGTGGATCTTCTGATCGAGATCCTTGACGCAAGGGCCCCCGGCTCCAGCCAGAATCCCGACATTGACGAGCTCGGCAGGCAGAAGGCCAGGCTTGTGATCTTAAACAAGGCCGATCTGGCCGACCCTTTTGCCAACAGGAAATGGAAGGAGCACTTTCAGTCCATGGGCTTTGAGGTGGCGGAGACGGATTCCAGGCGCAGGGCCGATATGAAGCCGGTTCAGGCGGCAATCCTTTCGGCCTGCCGGGAAAAGCTTGAGCGCGACAGGCGCCGCGGCATCAAAAACAGGCCCATCCGGGCCATGGTGGCCGGGATCCCCAACGTGGGAAAGTCCACCTTTATCAACTCCTTCGCAGGAAAGGCCTGCGCCAAAACGGGCAACAGGCCGGGGGTCACCAGGGGCAACCAGTGGATCCGCTTGAGCCGCGAGGTGGAGCTTCTCGATACGCCGGGCATTCTGTGGCCCAGGTTTGAGGATCAGCAGGTGGGCGTCCGTCTGGCCCTTTTAGGCTCTGTAAAGGACGATATTCTCGATACGCAGGCCCTGGCGCTGGAGCTTTTAAGGTTCGCCGGGGAGCGGTATCCGGAAAGCCTCGCGGACCGTTATCAGCTTTCCGCGGAGGAATTAAAGGGAGAGCCCGCCTTCCTTCTGGGAAGGATCGCCGAAAGGCGAAGCTGTCTCTTAAAGGGAAACGAGTTTGATTACGCAAGGGCGGCAAAGCTTTTGCTGGACGATTTCAGGAGCGGGAGACTGGGGCGCATCACCCTGGAGCTTCCGGGTCAGGATAACTTCAATGGATGAAAAAAAACAGGACTGGGAAGAGGAGCGCCTTGAGGAAATGCTGAGGGCGCTGGAAAAAGACGAGGAAAACGAGGAAAAAAGAGGAAAGCAGCGGAACGTGCTGCGGGAGATCATCAGCTTTCTGATCTACGCGGCCATCATATTCGGCTGCACATTCCTGATTATCACCTTTGTGGGCCAGAGGACGAAGGTCTCCGGAAATTCCATGTACGATACCCTGGAGGACGGGGACAACCTGATACTGGAAAAGTTAAGCTACCGGTTCCATGACCCGGAGCGCTTTGACGTGGTGGTGTTCCGGTTCGCCCACGCGAAGAACGTGTATTATATCAAGCGGATTATCGGCCTTCCCGGCGAGACGGTGCAGATCGTGGGGAGCGATATCTTTATCAACGGCCAGATCCTCGAGGAGGATTACGGCCTTGAGCCCATCCAGTACGCCAACAGGGCGTCGGAGCCCATCACGCTGGGGGAGGATGAATATTTTGTCCTGGGCGACAACAGGAACGACAGCTCAGACAGCCGCGATCCGGCGGTGGGAAACGTAAAAAGAAGTCAGATTGTGGGCAAGGCATGGCTCAGGATCTGGCCCCTTAACAAGATTGGGTTTATCAGTCATAAATAGGAGCAGCTATGACCATACAGGAGATGAAACAAAGGCTGGAGCAGGCAGGCAATGCGGAGGTTTCCGCATTGCTTGAATTGTATAAGGAGGATCCCAGGGCGGGAGTGCGAAAGCTGGCCGCCGATTACGAGAAGCGCAGGGAGGCCGAAAAACGGGAGCAGGAACGGCTCGTGGCCATGACGGCCTATGAGCGGCAGTACGCCTTTCTGGGCGCGGTCTGCGGAATCGATGAGGCGGGAAGGGGGCCTCTTGCGGGGCCTGTGGCGGCGGCTGCCGTGATTCTTCCCGAGGGGCTTTTGATCCCCTACGTGAACGACTCCAAGAAGCTCTCGGAAAAGCGTCGGGAGGAGCTCTACGACGTCATCATGGAAAAGGCCGTCTCTGTGGGCGTGGGGCTTTCCGGCCCCGCCCGCATCGATGAGATCAATATTCTTCAGGCCACCTACGAGGCCATGAGGGAGGCGGTTTCAAAGCTGTCCGTGACTCCGGCCGTCACCCTGAACGACGCGGTGACGATTCCGGGCCTTCAGGGGAACATCCGCCAGGTCCCCATCATCAAGGGAGACGCCAAAAGCCTTTCCATCGCCGCCGCAAGCATCATCGCAAAGGTGACCAGGGACAGGCTTATGCGGGAATACGACAGGCTTTATCCCCAGTACGGCTTCGCGGGGCACAAGGGCTACGGCTCGGCGGAGCATATCCGCGCCATAAGGGAGCACGGCCCCTGTCCCATCCACAGAAGGACATTCCTGAAGGGACTGATGTGATTGAACAGAAGGGCTGTGGGAGCGGCATACGAGGCGGCCGCGGCCGCTTATCTTGAAAAGCTTGGATACCGGATCCTTGAGCGCAATTTCCGGTGCGCCCGCGGCGAGATCGACCTGATCGCGGAAAGGGACGGGTATCTGGTCTTTATCGAGGTGAAATACAGGAAAAACAGCGGGGCCGGTTATCCTGAGGAGGCGGTGGACGAAAGAAAGCGGCAGGCCCTCGGCCGGGCCGCAAAGGCTTATCTGGCCCAAAACGGCCTTTTGGAAAAGCCCTGCCGGTTCGACGTGGTCTCCGTGTCCGGAGACCGCGTCCGGGTAATCGAGAACGCCTTTTGGCTTTAAGGAGGCAGCTATGGGAGAACAATGGAAAAGAAGGCCGGGGAAGGCCCCGGTCCTTGCAGAGCGCAATAAGGACGGGGTGGTTTATTTAAGCTTTCCCCTGCTGGAGGGCTGCGGCCTTGTGAGCCACGGCTTTTCCACAAGGCTGGGCGGGGTCAGCGAGGGGGAGCTTTCCTCCATGAACCTGGGCTTTTCCCGGGGAGACGACCGGGAGAGGGTGCTGGAAAATTACAGAAGAATCGCCCGCGCGCTGGATATGCCCATGGAGCGGATGGTGCTTTCTTCCCAGACCCACACCACCAATGTAAGGCGCGTCATGGAAGGCGACGCGGGGAACGGCATCCTCCGCCCCCTTCCCTATACGGATGTGGACGGCCTGATCACCGATGTTCCCATGCTTCCTCTGGTGACCTTTTATGCGGACTGCATCCCCCTGTATTTTGTGGATCCGGTGAACAGAGCCATCGGCCTTTCCCATTCCGGCTGGCGGGGCACCGTGAACTGCATGGGAGCCGTGACCCTGAAGGCCATGGAACGGGCCTTCGGCACCAGGGCAGAGAACGTGCTGGCCTGCGTCGGCCCCGGGATCTGCCGGGACTGCTACGAGGTAGGCGAGGACGTGGCCTCCGAGTTTGTAAAGGCCTTTGGCCCTCTGGCTGAGGAACGGCTTCTGGATCAGAAGCCGGGCGGCAAGTTCCAGCTGGATCTTTGGGAGGCCAACAGGCAGATCCTTTTGAAGGCGGGCGTAAAAGAGGAGAATCTTCAGGTGTCGGATATCTGCACCTGCTGCAATCATGAGCTTTTGTTTTCCCATCGGGCCTCCGGCGGAAGGCGCGGGAGCCTGGCGGCGTTCTTATGTATCAGGGGATAGGGGTGCAGAATGAAAAAGAAACAGAAAAGACTGAAAAAGATCTTAAAGGAGCTGAGGCTCTATCTGATTTTTCTGGCGGCACTGGTGGTCCTGGGCACGGTGGCCTTTGTGCTTCTGCGGGGCCAGCTTCTTAAGAACATGCAGGATGTGGGCACGGCTGTGGCCCGAAGCTACGCCTCCGAGGAGCAGAACAACCTGACTGTGTACGAGACCATTATGAACTTCGGCACCCAGACCGTGGAAAACTGGAAGGAGCGGGGCTGGACCCGCCAGGAGATCGAGACCTGGCTTGAGATCTATTTCGAGCGGTTTCAGAAGGTGGCCGGAGAGAACGTGGTGGATCCTTACGCCGTTGTGGACGGCGAGATCATCGCGGCGAACCCCTGGGAGGGCGATTCCTCCTACGACGTGACGGCAACAGAATGGTATCAGAAGGCCCGGGCGGCGGAGGGAGCCGTGATTTTTACCGGCGCCTATAGCGACGCGGTCTCCGGAAAGCAGGTGATCACCATCGCCCAGAAGTGCGAAGCCTCCGATGTGATTCTGGCCTTCGACGTGTTCCCGGAAAACTTCCAGCTTCAGGATGATTCCCTGACCATGACGAAGGGAGCCTCCTATTTTCTCTGCGATGAGTCCGGGAACGTGATCTATATGCAGACGGACCTTTCCGGAAGCCGCGAGGTGATCGAGGACTATGTGAGGGAGCTTCTCGACGAGGTGCGGGCCGGAGAAATGGACGAATATGACGCCGCCGTCCGCGATGTGGACGGGCAGAAGCGGAATGTCTACTACGCCCAGATGTCCAACGGGTGGTACTCCATCGTGACGATCCCCTATGCGGAGATACTGGGAAACCTCTATCACCTTTTCTTCCTGTTCGTGGGGATCTTTGTCATCGTGATCGCCGCCTTCGCCTTTATTTTCTGGAGGGATTACCGCATCAGCGCCCGTATGGGCTATATCAACGAGACGGTGCAGATCCTGGGGAACATTTATTACGCCCTTTACAGGATTGATTACGAGGAAAAGACCTATACCATGATCAAGGGCTCCTCCTATGTGCGGGAGCGGCTTCCAGAGAAGGGGGACTATGAGGCGCTTTTAAAGGTGGCCGGAGAGGTGATCGAGGAGAAGGCCTATCAGGAATTTGTGGAGAGCTTTTCGGCGGAGAGCATCCGCAGGCTGGTGGCCCGCCAGGCGGGCGGCTTCGGCGGAGACTTCCAGCGGCTTTTCGACGGGGAGTACCGCTGGGTCAACGTGAGCCTGCTCTTTGACGAGGCCCTGAAATCTGGGGAGGCCCTTCTCTGCTTCCGGGAGGTGCAGCAGGAGAAGCAGGTGCAGCTCCAGGAGAGGAGCCTTCTGGAGACGGCTTTGGAAAATTCCAGGCGCAGCGAAAAGACGAAGCACGCCTTCTTCAACAATATGTCCCACGATATGCGGACGCCCTTAAACGCCATAGAGGGCCTTACGGGCCTTGCCCTGGAGCATATCGACGATAAAGAGCGGGTGGAGGATTATCTTCATAAGATCAGCCGCTCCAGCAGACAGCTTCTGGAGCTGGTGAACGATATTCTGGAAATGTCCAGGATGGAGCAGGGAAAGGTGATTTTAAACTCCGAGCAATTTGATCTGAAAGCCTCCATTGAGGAGTGCGCCGAGCCCTTCCGGCTCCAGGCGGAAAAGGACGGAAAATCCTTCCTCGAGGAATACTCCCTCCAGGATCCCGTTGTTCTGGGCGACCCCTTCCGCATGACCCAGATCATGAATAATCTTCTTTCAAACGCTCTCAAGTTCACCAACAGGGGAGATACGATCTCTGTGCGGGTGACGCAGCTTAAGGAAAACGAGCACGCCCAGTATCAGATCACCGTAAAGGACACGGGCATCGGCATGTCCGAGGAATTTTTATCAAAGCTTTTTGAGCCCTACGCCAGGGAAACCAGGTTCAGCACCAGGCAGATCACCGGAACGGGCCTGGGCATGCCCATTGTGAAAAATCTGGTCACCCAGATGAGCGGGCAGATTCATGTGGAGAGCACCCTGGGAGAGGGCACCTCCTTTGTGATCACGGTGCCCCTGATGCCTGTGGAGGAGACGGGGCAGAAGCAAAGGGATGAGGCGGAGACCTCGGCGGACGGATTCTCTCTCGAGGGCAAGCACATCCTTCTGGTGGAGGACAATGTGATCAACATGGAGATCGCCCAGGAGATCCTCTCGGAGAACGGGCTTCTGATCGACGAGGCCTGGAACGGCGAGGAGGCGGTGGAGAAGTTCGCCGAGTCCAAGCCCTACGAATATGACGCCATCCTGATGGATATGAAAATGCCGAAGATGGACGGCTGCGAGGCGGCCAGGCTGATTCGGGCCATGACCAGGCCCGATGCGAAAAGAGTGCCCATCATCGCCGTGACGGCCAACGCCTTTACGGAGGACATCGCCGAGAGCACGGCGGCGGGGATGGACGCCCACATCTCAAAGCCCATTGATTTCAAGCTTCTGTGCCGCACCCTGGAGGAGCTCACAGAAGGGACGGACCGGGAATAAAATGCGGGGGAGCAGATCATTCTGCTCCCCCGTTCATGGCTTCATGTTCTTTTTTAAGCTCCTCGTAGAGCATGACGGAGCTCCATTCCCTGTTATGGGCGGTGACTATGGCCTTTAAGGCGATGGGCGGAACCTTGTGCCGCCGCATTTCAGCCAGAAGCTGATCCAGCCGCCTTTCGGAAAATCCCTCCATTACCAGCATGGGCTCCGGGATTGCCGTGCTCATACCGGCTTTCGGCGCGTTTTCCGCGCCCGCGTCCCCTTTGTCCGCCGTAGCGGTCCTGCCGCCGATAAGCGTTTCAATGGGAAGCTGATAGCTTTCCGGCTCCACAATCCGGATCCGGATCCTCATTTTCAGCAAAACCGGCTTCAGTCTTCGCCCGGCCTCCGTTCCGGCCAGATTATACAGTAAAACAGTCTCTGACATGACTCTCATCCTTTCCACCGGCAGGCCGGTTTCCGCACCGCAAAAAAGCGGCCGCAGCTTTATTGTAGCAGACAGGACAAAGGCCGTCAACGGCCGCGCCCCGCAGAAAAGTCTTGCATAAGGCCGGTGGATATGGTATAATCATCTTCGGTTTTCAGCGGATGTGGCGGAATGGCAGACGCATCAGACTCAAAATCTGACGGGGGCGACCTCGTGTGGGTTCAAGTCCCACCATCCGCACCAGATTATGACGTCGTCTATGGATATCGCATAGCGGCGAGGAATTATAGAACACCCCTGTAAATAACAGGGGTGTTCCGCTTTTTTGCGCTCTTTTTGATTATTTCAGGCTTTGCTTGGAGATCAGATTGCGCCAATGAGGAAAATGAGGGGAATAAGGCCGATTTTCATAATTGGTCTATTGCGCTACTTCTGACATAGATGTTTCTCCTCGCACTATTTCTTCTCAGAGGTGACACGGGTTTTAAAGATAGAAAAAGTGCCGCAGGACAGCCTGCGGCGTCTATTGATATGAGATAAAAAGATTACTTCAGCTCAAAAAGCGCCTTTTCGTAGTCATTTACGAAATACTTTATATTTGTACGTCCTTTCTGAATAATTGTGTGGCCTTCTGCCTCCAGCTTTTTCTTCTGCGCTTCTATGCCGCCGGGATATTTTGCGTTTAATTCTCCGTTTGCCTTTAATGTTCGCCAATACGGGGTTTTATCTTCGGAACGCTGGTAGCTCGCCCATGCTGCAATCGATACAAAAATCCCAGCTGTGATAGGTTCTGTGAAATCCGCTCCATTTAATTCAGCAAAATATTCACGGATTTTTCCAACAGTGATTACTTTGCCATAAGGAATTAGTTTCATCACTTTGTCATAGTCGATTGGTGGGGCAAAGTACATTCTGCTTCCGCCATATTTTTCAATGCTTTTCTGGTCGGTAATGGTCTGAAATTTAGGCATATCCTTGCTATCGTGCAGCATTGCATTAAAATCTTTTTTATCTTCATTCGCCATCTCTCAACACCTCCTGCCTTAAATTATAGTAGAGCAAGCTATTCCATGCAATGAGACGGTTTGAAAAGAGATTCCTTTTTTCACAAAAGTCATATAGTTAATAGGTTTTATTTCTCAAAAATTTTTATTGAGTATGTCAGCAATGACTTCTGGTGCATCTTTATTAATTTCATGGCCTGCACCAGGGACTATTTGCAAAGTTGCTTGAGGAAGTAACTCATTTAACTTCTTTGACGCTTTTAGATTGGCGCTATCTTTTTCACCGCATACAATAGTGACAGGACAAGTAATCCCGCTTAATTGTGAAGTAAAATCTAATGACCGCATCGAGTGTGACAGTTTAATCGTATCGCTTTTTGATAATCCTATGCTATCAAAACTTTTGCTGGGCATACAGCGGAACAAGAAATTTTGAAAATCTATCAGGAATGTAGGTACTTTGTATTGCGCCCCGATTAAGACCAGCGATGCTACTTTATCCCCATGACGAATAGTGAAATCGAGGGCAAGTAGCGCCCCTAACGATAAGCCACAGATATGAAGCGGCTCTGTTGCGTTAGAATACTGCCGTTCCAGATCGGCCAAAATCCGAGAGTAAGATATTTCATTCCCCGTTGCAGAAAAAAGCACCGGGCAATCAACATGGGAAGTTGAAAGTTGACGAACTACCTCTTTCCAGTCCTGTGCCGTTTGTCCCAATCCGTGTAAAAGAACTGTTTTCATTTTTGTCTGTTACACCCCCTTTCCTATGGTAAAGCAAATAATCTACCCCAAAGCATGATATTCACTTTTCATTCTTTGTTTGGATATTCTTTATCTTTCCAATACCACCATTTTAATTTTTCTGCTTCATGGGTTTCATTTTCGGCAAAATACACGGCAAGACGAAAAACATAAAGTTGGCACTTATCTTCCTGAAATCCTTTATATAGACAATCTTGCAAATATAATTCCTCTGGATTCTTACCCCTTAAGTCGGAAATTTCCCGGATGCCAATGTTTATTAAATCTTGTTCAATATTTTTTCCAACTCCGGGGATGTCTCGTAAACTGCCCATTATCTAATCCAACCTTTCTATCTTTACCGTAGCAATCGCAGATTGGTTTGGCTCCCCGGTGACAAGGTTTTGTGGTGCCGGTATTAACATCATAAAACCATCTTTTCCATATCTCTGCTCATAGCCTTGTGCATATTCTTTCTCAACAGAAATGTGTTGCACTTGGCCGATAACCATAGCTGCTATTCCTGCGCCGCTTAAATCTTGTGTTTCCTTCAAGGTACATTCCATATTGATAAATGCTTCTTGGATGATTGGCGCATGAATGGTTTTTGCATTGGAAAGCGTAAAATGGCCTACTGCAAATTCGTCTGTTTCCATATCGTTGTATTTAATTGTGTCTACCAACTTATCATAATAGCTTATCGGGAGAAAGTTGATACAAAAGCATTTTTCCCTTTTGATATTGGCATAAGTGTGGGTATGCTGATATAGATTTCCCATTACTGCGAAGAAAGCAGTTTTATCCCCATGAAAGCAACTCCATGAATGGAAGCAGACATTCGGTTTCCCGTTTTCTTTCCATGTAGTAATTGCAAACAAAACGGTTGGTATTCCTGCGGTCACTTCAAAATGTGAAAACAATTCAAATTCTTCTGGATATGAGGGCTTGAAATACTGCGGAAAATCTTTTCCAATCTCTATCTTCATTGCACTACCTCCTTGAATTTGCGCTATCGTTTCTTTTCTATGATGTAGGACTGTAAACTTCTCTGACAACCATTCTTTTCATAAAACGCTTCAATTCCCGGTTGCGAGCCAAAATACAGCATTGTCGGTGTATTTTTCTTTGCCAGTTGGAGAAGCTGGCTTCCAATTCCTTTATTCTGATAATCTGGAAGCACAAGCAACTCTGTAATTGTTCCAAAAAA
>CALWAW010000025.1 GCA_944375845.1 uncultured Lachnospiraceae bacterium | reverse complement strand
CAGTAAGGCCCCTTGAAGACGACGAGGTAGATAGGGCAGGGGTGGAAGTACAGCAATGTATGGAGCTGACTGCTACTAATCGGCCGAGGGCTTATCCAGGCGGTTCAGGTGGATGTATGACAATGTGCAGTTTTGAAGATACGGATCGAAAAGCCGCGTGAAAGACGCTTCAGGTGAAGCATCCTCCACGCGACTTTTTACTGTGCGGAAAAAGGTTTCAGCGCACATCCGTCCATGCCTGCCTTCTGCTGCTTTCCAGGCAGGCCTCCACGATGTCCACAATGCGGGCTGCGTCCTCAAAGGTGGCGAAGCCGGGGGAGCCGCCTGTCCGCAGATATTCATAAAAGCGTCGGATGGCGGCGGCCTGGGCGTCGCTCCAGGCGACGGCGTGACCGGCGGGAAGGACGGCGTAGGATACGGCCTCGCCGTGGAGAATGGAAGGATCCGCCCGAAGGAGGGAGGTTCCGTTCTCGCGGCTTCTGATCAGAAGCTGATCGGCAGATTCCTGATTCCAGCTCATGCCATAGCGGGAGCCGTCCGCGTTGATGACAAAATTGTCCTTGTATCCGGCGGAAACCTGGGAGAGCACCAGGCTTCCGGAGACGCCGTCCTCAAACCGGATCAGGATAAAGGCCGCGTCCTCGGTGTCTATGTCTGTCCACGAAAAGGAAGCGCCCCTCTGCTTTCCGAAGCTTCCCGTCTGGAAGGCGTATTTTTTCCGGGAGCCCAGTACCGTCACCAGATCGGCGAACACCCGGACGATCCGCTTCCCGGTGATGAACTGGACCGTGTCAAACCAGTGGGAGCCAATATCGGCAATGGTCCTGGAGGGACCGGCCAGGGCAGATTCGCACCGCCAGTTGTAGTCGTCCTCGTACATCATCCAGTCCTGCACATAGCGGCCGTGAAGGAGAAAGGTTTTCCCCCACTGGGGCGAGGCGATCCGCTCCCGCATTTCCTGCACCATGGCGTTGTGGCGGTAGTTGAAATTGACGCCGGCGGGAACGCCCTTTTCTTTCGCGAGGCGGCAGAGCTCCCTCGCCTCGTCCCCTCCGGCCGTCAGCGGCTTTTCGCAGTAGACCGGGATTCCCCGTTCAAGGGCGGCCCTGCTGTAAGCGAAATGGGTATGGTTGGGCGTGCAGATATGCACTGCGTCGAGGCGGCAGGCATTTAACATTTCCTCATAGTCCCCGTAAAAATTCGGGATCCCATGCGCTGCGGCAAAGTCCCTCGCCCGCTCAGGGCTTCCCGAGCACACCGCCACGATTTCCACGCCGGGCAGGCGGCGCAGGGCGTCGGCCTGGAGCCTTCCCATCATACCGGTTCCCGCGATTCCCACATGAAGCTTCCGTTCCATAAAAACACCTCCCTTTTTGCTGCTGCCTCTATTATAACCCCTCAGGCCTCTTTGGCAAAAGCTTATTCTACAGAGCGAAACAGCTCTCTTAAGAGGCTGGGGGAGCTTAAAAATTCCGAAAGCGTCTGGGAACCGGCATTGATCCCGTAATAGACATCCAGGCTCATAACCCAGTCGGCAGCCTGCTGCTCAACCGCCTCTGCCAGGGCGTCAGAGATGCTGACATTCTGCTGCTCTAAAATTTCGCGCATCACCTCGATGACGGCGGCGCGCTTCTGGCTGTCATCCGCGGCCTGCCATTCCTGAGAGCCCCAGTCTCCATAAGCAGGGGCGGCGGCCGGATTACCGTCTGTCCCCCCTTGCCAGAAGGACACCATGTTCATTCCGACTGCGTCAAGATACCAGGAACCGCCGGACTTAATCAGGGAAATCTCGAGGCTTTCTTCATCTTCCAGAGTAGTTGCGACCTCTGCGGTGATGGCGTCGGAGATCTCTACGCCGATTTTATCGTATTTTTCATAAAGATCGTTGAAGGCATCCTCAGAAAGCTTTTCGCGCCCCTCGATGGAATAGCTGAAATCCAAATTGAGGATAAAGGATCTCCAGTCCTCGCCGTATGTGTTCTCCAGATAGCTGTTCCAGTTCTCCTGGCCGATTTCAACAAATTCCCGCGTGGTGAGGGGGGCATAGCCCAGTCCCTCGATCATGGCGTTGACCACTTTATCGGGAACCAGTTCCACGATTCCCTCCAGATCGCAGGCGGCGTTTGCCTCAAGAAACAGATCGACGGTTTCACGGTAGCTTTCATCGTTCCGGAACAGGCGGACGAGGCCGAAAATGGCGGCAGCGGCCGCTATGACGACGGAAACAGAAACCACGGCGATGATTCTGGCTTTTTTGCGCCGGGGCTTTTTGCGGATGGCGGTGCTCTGGGCAGAAAGCGGGCGTCCGCTTTCCGGCGGCTCCGTTACAGGGGGGATCTGCTCCCGGTTCCTTGCCGGCGTCCCGCAGTAAGGGCAGAAGGCCGCGCTGTCTTCGATTTTTGCTCCACAGTTTGTACAGTACATTTTGATATCCTCCATAAATTTGTTTTTTCATTGCTATGACAGATGAAAATCAAAAAAGGTTTTATGAATATCAAAACTTGAAACAAAAAATTTACGCTGATATAATAGGAGGGTATGAAGAAGGGAGAGCGGAATATGGAACAGGAAGCGTTCAGAAAGGCCCTTGCGGAGAGCGAGCTGGTGCTGGTGGGAATCGGCGAGGAATGGGAAAAGAGTCCCGAAGGAGCGGAAGGCTATGCCTGCCTGGAGAAGCTCCTTGCCGGAAAAAATTATTTTATCGTGACCACGGCCGCCGACGGAATGATACGGGAATCGCACCTTGCGGCCGACAGGATTGCGGAGGCCGGGGCCGCGGGAGAGGACGGGGCTTCCTCCTGGGATACCTACATGAAATGGCTTCAGGGGACCCTGAATAAACGGCTTCTGATCCTGGAGCTGGGCGTGGGCTTCCGGATGCCGGACGCCGTCAGGTGGCCCTTTGAGCGGATCGCCTATCTGAACCGTCAGGCAATGCTTTTCCGGGTTCACGGGAAGCTTCCCCAGCTTCCGGAGAATCTGGAGGGAAAAGGCGTCTCCATCCGGGAAAATAGTATAAAATGGCTGAAATCCTTCTAGAAAATGTGGTTTTTCTTAAGAATCTTCTATTGTATGCGGCATATAACTATGATAAAATGAGCAGAGAATAAAGCTCCGGCCGTGGCCGGAGCGGCTTTTGCGTATATCGAGGCGGTGGAGATATGGGCCTGACGGCAGTCATAGATTATGATGCGGGCAATATAAAAAGCGTGGAAAAGGCGCTCGCCCATCTGGGAGAGCAGGCGGTGGTGACAAGGGAGCCGGAAACGATCCTGGCAGCGGACCGGGTGATCCTCCCGGGAGTGGGAAGCTTCGGCGACGCCATGGGAAAGCTCTCGGCCTACGGCCTGATTCCGGTGATCCGCCAGGCGGTAAGCGCGGGAAAGCCTTTTCTGGGCATCTGCCTGGGCCTCCAGCTTCTCTTTGAGGAGAGCGAGGAGTCGCCGGGGGTGAAGGGCCTTTCCCTTCTGCCGGGAAGGATCGTAAGGATCCCCGACGGGCCGGGCCTCAAGGTTCCCCACATCGGCTGGAACTCCTTAAGGCTCACGGAGGGGAGCAGGCTGTTTCGCGGCATAGAAAACGGCGCCTACGTTTATTTTGTCCATTCCTATTATCTGAAGGCGGGGGAGCCGGAAACGGTGGCCGCCCGGACAGAATACGGGGTGTCCATTGACGCGGCGGTGGAAAAGGGCAATCTTTTCGCCTGCCAGTTCCATCCTGAGAAAAGCAGTGCCACAGGGCTTCGGATTCTTAAGAATTTTACAGAGCTCTGACGGGAGAAAGCAATGTTTACAAAACGGATTATCCCCTGTCTGGACGTCCATGGAGGGCGGGTCGTCAAGGGAGTTAATTTTGTCAATTTAAAGGACGCCGGAGATCCGGTGGAGATCGCGGCGGCCTACGATCAGGCCGGGGCCGACGAGGTGGTTTTCCTCGACATTACGGCTTCCTCCGACGCCAGGGCCACGGTGGTGGACATGGTGCGCCGGGTGGCAGAGAAGGTGTTCATCCCCTTTACGGTGGGCGGCGGCATCCGCACGGTGGCAGATTTCAGGGCCCTGCTCAGGGAGGGGGCCGATAAGGTCTCCGTAAACTCGGCGGCCATTATGCGGCCGGAGCTGATCTGTGAGGCGGCCGATAAGTTCGGAAGCCAGTGCGTGGTGGTGGCCATCGACGCCAAGCGCCGGGCCGATGGAAGCGGCTGGAACATCTACAAAAACGGCGGCCGCGTGGATATGGGCATCGACGCGGTGGAATGGGCCATGCGGGCCGAAAAGCTGGGGGCGGGAGAAATCCTCCTCACAAGCATGGACTGCGACGGCACAAAAAACGGCTACGACCTGGAGCTTACGGCGGCTGTGGCCGGAAACGTCTCGATTCCGGTGATCGCCTCCGGCGGCGCGGGAACAAAAGAGGATTTTTACGACGCCCTCACAAAGGGTGGGGCGGACGCCGCCCTGGCGGCCTCCCTGTTTCACTATAAAGAGCTGGAGATCATGGAGCTAAAGCGCTATCTGGTGGGGCGGGGCGTCCCGGTCAGGCTTTGAACATAAGAAAAGGAAGCGAAGGATATGGCGGCCATTTCCAACGACTGGCTGGAACCGCTCTCGGCGGAATTCAAAAAGCCCTATTACGCCAGGCTGTATAAGACGGTAAAAGAGGAATATCAGACCAGGCAGGTCTTTCCCGACGCGGGAGATATTTTTTCGGCCTTTGAGCTGACGCCCTTTCACAAGGTGAAGGTGGTGATCCTGGGTCAGGACCCTTATCACAACGTGGGTCAGGCCCATGGCCTGTGCTTTTCGGTGAAGCCGGGAGTGGAGATCCCGCCCTCGCTGGTGAACATCTATCAGGAGCTCCACGACGATCTGGGCTGCTATATCCCGGATAACGGCTGCCTCACCAAGTGGGCCAGGCAGGGCGTGCTGCTTTTGAACACCGTGCTGACGGTGCGGGCCCACGCGGCCAATTCCCACAGGGGAATCGGCTGGGAGGAATTTACCGACGCGGCCATAAAGGCCCTTGACGGCCTGGATAAGCCCATGGTGTTCATTTTATGGGGCAGGCCGGCTCAGAATAAAAAGGCGATGCTCCATAATCCGGGGCATCTGATTCTGGAGGCTCCCCATCCAAGTCCCCTCTCGGCCTACAGAGGCTTTTTCGGGAGCAGGCCCTTCAGTAAGGCCAATGAATTTTTAAAGGCCCACGGGGAGGAACCCATTGACTGGCAGATTGAAAATATCGGGGGTAAAGTATGAGCTTTGTACAGTTTTTAAAGGCGCTGCTGTTCGGCATTGTGGAAGGAATCACCGAATGGCTGCCCATCAGCAGCACCGGGCACATGATTCTTCTGGAGGATATTCTTCCGCTGGGCGTCAGCGAGGAATTTATGGAAATGTTCCGGGTGGTGATCCAGCTGGGCGCGATCCTGGCGGTGTGCCTGCTGTTCTTCCACCGGCTGAACCCGTTTTCGCCAAAAAAGAATCCCAGGCAGAAAAAGCAGACCTGGCGGATCTGGGCGAAGGTGGTGGCAGGCTGTATTCCCGCCGGTATCCTGGGAATCCTCTTTGATGACTGGATCGATACCCATTTTTACAACAGCTACGTGGTGGCGGCCACGCTGATCATCTACGGCGTGCTGTTCATCCTTCTGGAGCGGAGAAACAGAAAGCGGTATTTTTCCGTGGAAAAGTTTTCTCAGCTCACCTATCAGGACGCGCTGATCGTCGGCGCCTTCCAGGTGCTGGCGCTGATTCCGGGCACCTCCCGCTCCGGGGCCACGATCCTGGGAGCCATGCTGATCGGCGTTTCCCGTCCCATCGCGGCGGAGTTTTCGTTCTTTATGTCGATCCCCGTCATGTTCGGGGCCAGCTTTTTAAAGCTGGTAAAATTCGGCTTTTCCTACACGGGCGCCGAGGTGGCGATACTGGTCACCGGCATGATCTCGGCCTTTCTGGTGTCGGTGGCAGCCATCAAGTTTTTGATGAGCTATATCCGGAAAAAGGACTTTACAGCCTTCGGTATTTACAGGATCGTCCTGGGCGTCCTGGTGGTCTTATACTTTGCGGTTAAATAAAGCGATAAGGAGAAATGAGGGAAACTATGTTTAAGAGCAGATCCGGCAGACGCCGGAAAAAAAGCTACAGGCCGGTGGAGAGTACGGTGAGGAGAAGGCGCCCCAGAGGCGTGCTGGGACTGTTTTCGGTTCTGGGCCCCATCCTGTATTTTCCCATGATGATCTTTTATCTGGAGTTTTTCTTTCATATCTACATGGGAGAGAGCCTCAAATACCTGCCCATCTGGCTGCTGTTTTCCGTGTCCATGGGATTTCTTTTATCCCTTCTGGCCATCAATTTCAGCTTCCGGGTCAACAGGATCATCACCTACGTGATCACAGTCCTGTTCAGCGTGGTCTATATCATCGAGATGATGACCAAGAAGATCCTGGCCTCCTATTATCAGCTTTTCAGCGTAGCCTCCACGGCGGCCAACAACAAGCTGACCGACTATATGAGTGCCATCATCAAGGGCATTGTGGGAAACCTGTTCGGCATCTTCCTGATGCTGGTGCCGGTGATCTTCATCTTTGTGATCGGCCGCAACTTCTATAATTTCAAGAAAAAATGGATCGGCCTTTCCGGCGTGGTGTTCGGAGCGGTGGTGGTGACCCACCTTCTGGCCCTCATCATGCTGCATCTGCCCTGGGGCGGAGAGTATAAGCCTTCTCAGATCTACGCCACCAACACCAATGTGGACGACCAGGTGGAGCAGCTGGGCGTCACCACCATGCTGCGCCTTGACCTCAAGCACTCCATTTTCGGCGTCAAGATGGAGCTGGATGATAACTTTGTGGACGGCAACCAGTTCGCCGATCAGACCTCCGAGGGGGAGAGCGCCGGAGCCAGTCAGCCCGGCGAGTCCCAGCCGGCGCTCACAGGAAACGACGCCCTGTTTGACAATACCGACACCTCTCCCAATGTGATGAACGTGGACCTGGCGGCTCTGGCGGAGAACGCCCCCAACGATGAAGTGGCATGGCTGTGTAACTACTTCAACAGCCAGACGCCCAGCAATAAGAACAAGTATACCGGGGCCTTTGAGGGCTATAATGTGATTTATATTACGGCGGAGGGCCTCACCGGCTACGCCATCAGCGAGGAGTATACGCCCACCCTCTGGAAGCTGTCCCACGAGGGCTTCGTGTTCAACAATTTCTACACGGCCCTTCACTATACCAGTACGGCGGGCGGCGAGTGCCAGAACCTTCTGGGCCTTTACCCCCAGAACGGCGGGGATATTATCACTCAGGAGAGCGGAAATACCGGGACCAACTGGTATTTCAGCCTGGCCCAGCAGCTGAACCGGGAGAATTATAATTCCATCGGCTTCCACGCCAACGGCGATATGTATAACCGCCAGGCCTGCCATACCAATATGGGCTATAAATGGGTTCAGGACGGAACCGGCTTCACCATGGAGACCAATGAAAACGGAAACAAGGTCTGGCCCCAGTCCGACCTCTACTGCGTGGAGCAGACGATCGATCAGTATATCAATGCGCAGCCCTTTAATGTATATTATCTGACCATCAGCGGCCATCAAAGCTACGATTTTCCCAGCAATGCCATGGCCAGGAAGAATCAGGAGCTGGTGGCGAACTCCGGGTATTCTGAGAATACGCAGGGGTATCTGGCCACGGTGATCGAGCTGGACAAGGCCATGGAGTACCTGCTCCAGAAGCTGGAGGAGGCGGGTATCGCCGACAAGACCCTGATCGTGCTGGCTCCCGACCATATCCCTTATTTTGATGTGACGACCATTGAGGAGCTGGCGGGAAAGACCTTTGCCAAGGGCGACAGCCAGGCCCTCGCCGACAGTCTGGACGAGTCCATGATCGGGGACTATAACCTCTATAAGAGCACGCTGATTATGTGGTCAGGCAGCATGGAGGAGCCGGTGCAGGTGGACAAGGTCTGCTGCCAGGTGGACATCCTTCCCACGGTCTCCAACCTGCTGGGCCTGGAGTACGATTCCAGAATGCTCTCCGGAACGGACATCCTCTCGGATTCCGCCGGGATGGTGGCCTTCAACTCCGGAAGCTGGCTCACCGACCAGGGCTACTACGACCGCTATACCCAGACCTTCACGCCGTCGGAAGGCTGCACCATCGACGCGGCCTCCCAGGAGGAATACGTGCAGGCCATGAGAACAGTTGCGTCTAATAGGAGAAAGATTTCTACTATTGTCTTTGAAAATGATGCTTATGATTATATCTTCCCCGGCACCCACAACAGCTCCAGGCTGGGGAACGCAGACGGCTCATAACGGCCGCGGCGAAGCGTCCGATTGACAAACGGAGGAATCTGTGTTAGAGTGATTTTGGTTTCAGGCTGTGAGCATGCGTCAGTACGGGAGAGACAGCGAACCAGAGAGGGAAAGCCGCCGGCTGTGAGCCTTCCCCGCGAGCCTTCCGGAAATTTCAGCATGGGAGCCTTCCGGCGAAAAGCCCTGCGCGTTAAGCCGGGTGCCTGTGCGGCAGAAGAAAGCACAAAAGAGTGCAGAGCCTATGCTCTGAAATAGGGTGGTACCGCGATCAACATCGTCCCTTGTTCAAGGGACGGTGTTTTTTGTTTCACAGGAAAGGAGGATCCCGATGAAGGATCAGATCACTGGCATTCTGTCAGAAGTAAAGGAAAAAATCTCTGCGGCCTCCAGCGAGGGAGAGCTTCAGAGCGTAAAGAGCGCCTACGTGGGAAAGCAGGGGGCTCTCACACTGTTGATGAAGGAGCTTCCGAAGCTGGACGTGTCCCTGCGCCCCGAAATGGGAAAGCTTCTCAACCAGGCCAAGGGCCAGGTCACGGCGCTGATCGACGAAAAGCGGATGGAGCTTAAGCTGAAGGCCTCCGAGGTCTCCCCGGACTTTGACTGTTCCGTTCCCGGCATCATGCCCGCGGCGGGCGGCCTGCATCCCATTACCCAGATGTGCTACGACCTGAACGACGCCTTCCGTTCCATGGGCTTCGAGGTGTTCCAGGAGGACGACATCACCAGCGAGCTTTACGCCTTCGACAAGCTGAACTTTCCCCCCAACCATCCGGCCAGAGAGAGCATGGACACATACTGGCTCGAAGGACACGACAGCGGGAGCACCAACGAAAAGCTCTGCCTGCGTCCCCATCTGACCGGCGGAAGCGTCCGCTATATGCAGACCCACAAGCCTCCCTACCGTTTTGTGTATCCCGGCAGAGTTTACAGGAACGAGACCACCGACGCCCATCACGAGAGGGCATTTTTCCAGTACGAGGCGCTGATCGTGGATAAGGACATCACCTTCACCTCCGGCAAGGTGATGATCCAGAGTATTCTGAGCAAGGTGTTCGGAACCCATGTTCCCGTGCGGATGCGCTCCGGCTTCTTCCCCTTCGTGGAGCCGGGCTTTGAGATCGACATGCAGTGCCAGGTGTGCGGCGGAAAGGGGTGCAGCGTCTGCAAGCACGTGGGCTGGATTGAGGTGATGCCGGGCGGCTCCCCCCATCCCAACGTACTGCGGGCGGCAGGGCTTGACCCCGACGAGTACACCGGCTTTTACGTGAACATCGGCCTGGACCGGCTGGTGATGATGCGTTACGGCGTGGACGACGTGAGGCTGTTCCACAGCGCCGATTTAAGGTTCCTGAAGCAGTTCAGATAAGGAGAGAAGAAGATGAAATTATCACTGTCTTGGATCCGGGATTATGTGCAGATCCCGGATGATATGGATTTAAAGAAGCTGGCCTATGACCTGACCATGTCCACCGTGGAGGTGGAGGACGTGGAGGATCTGGCCCGCCGCTTCGACAAGATGATCGTGGGCGTGATCCTCGAGGTGCTTCCCCATCCCAACGCCGACAAGCTTCGTGTATGCCGGGTGGACCTTGGCGGCGAGGAAAAGGAGATCGTCTGCGGCGGCATCAACTTAAAGGCAGGCATGAAGGTGGCGGTAGCCTGCCCCGGCGCCAAGGTGCGCTGGCACGGTGAGGGCGAGCCGGTGGTGATCAAAAACTCCAAGCTCCGGGGGGTGGAATCCTACGGGATGATCTGCGCTTCTGACGAGATCGGCCTGGGAGATCTGTTCCCGGCCCATGAGGAGGCCGAGATCCTGGATCTTTCCGCCTTTGAGGCGCCTGCGGGAACGCCTCTTTCTGACGCCCTGGACATGAACGACATGATCCTGGATATCGACAACAAATCCATGACGAACCGTCCCGACCTGTGGGGCCATTACGGGATCGCCAGGGAGATCGCGGCCCTCTACGACCTGCCCCTTAAGCCCATCAGGCCCTTTGAGACCGACGCAGCGTCGGATTTCCGGGTGGAGATCGAGGATCCCGACAGGTGCCCCCGCTATATCGGCGTGGAAATGTCGGGCGTGGCGGTAAAGGAGTCCCCCTACCAGATGAGAAACCGGATCTGGAAGGCGGGGATGCGGCCCATCAACGCGCTGGTTGACATCACCAACTACGTGATGCTGGCAACGGGAAACCCCACTCACGCCTTTGACGCCGACAACATCTCCGGCCATATCGTGGTGCGGTGCGCGAAGGACGGCGAGCAGCTTACCCTTTTAAACGGCAAGGAGCTTACCCTCTGCGCCGACGATCTGGCCATCACCGATTCCGAGGGCCCCGTGGCCCTGGCGGGCGTTATGGGCGGCTCCAAGGACTCCATCCTTCCCGATACAAAGCGGGTGATCCTGGAGGTGGCCAACTTTGACGCGGCCGGGATCCGCCGGACGGCCCTGCGCTACGACAACCGCACCGAGGCCTCTGCCCGGTATGAGAAGGCCATCGACCCGGAGCGCTGCGAGCAGGCCCTGGCCATGTCCATGGAATACTTTAAGGAGCTTTACCCGGAGCTTAAGGTGACCGGCTTCTGCGACAGGTACGAAAAGCCCCTGGAGCGGGCGAAAATCGACGTGGAGCTTTCCTGGCTGGCAAAGCGTCTGGGCAAGGATCTTTCCAACGAGGAGATTCAGCATAAGCTGGAGCTTCTAGGCTTCGAAGCAGCGATCTGCGGCGGCGTGATGCACGTGACGGCGCCCACCTGGCGCTCCACCGGCGATATCTCCATCAAGGACGACGTGATGGAGGAGGTCGCCAGAATGTACGGCTACGACAATTTCGAGGCGACGCCCTTTACCACGGCCTTTGAGGGGGCCATCAACCAGAGGGATCAGGACCTGATCCGCGGCATCAAGGAATATCTGGCGGCCCGCTGCGGGATGCAGGAGGTCTACACC
>CALWAW010000024.1 GCA_944375845.1 uncultured Lachnospiraceae bacterium | reverse complement strand
CTGCCTGCTTTTTGAACGGGGCTCCCGCTCCATCCGCCTTACCGACGCCGGCCGGATGATGTATGAGCGCGCCTCCGCCCTGCTGCACATGTCAGACCTCCTCAAGGAAGAGCTTAAGGAATACCGGCTGGGCTCCCACGGCACCCTGCGGCTGGGCGTGGTGTCCTCCGTGGGCGGCACCCTGTTTGGCGGCTGGCTGAAGGACTTTCACGAGGCCCATCCCCATATCCGCTTTGAGATCTTCGAGGCCAATACCTATCAGCTTCTGGAAAAGCTCCAGGACGGGCTCATTGAGCTGGCCGTGGTGCGGACGCCCTTTCCCCCCGGCGAGCTTCAATGCGTGCCCCTGAAAAAAGAGCCCATCCTGGCGGCGGGCCGCCGCAGCTTTTTTGAGGCGCCAAAGGCACCCTCCATCTCCCTCGAGGAGCTGTCCCGGCTTCCGCTGATCCTGTACCGGCGCTGGGAATCTGTACTCAGCGAGGCCTTCCGCAAAAGAGGGCTGGAGCTTGCGCCCTTCTGCAAGAATGACTCCGCCAGCACCACCGCCTTCTGGGCCGACGCCGGGCTTGGGGTGGGGATCCTTCCCGCCTCCTCGGCCCCGCTTCTGCGGGATCCCGATACCATCTGCCTGCCCATCGCAGACGCCGGCCTGGTTTCGGAGATCTCTCTGATCCGCGTCCGCGGCGCTTATCTTTCGGAAAGCGCCAGGGCCTTTATGGAATATTTACAGGGCCCGGCAGAGCCTTAAAAGGCCTTCGGGGACCGACCGCACTGCGTAAAAAGGGGAACGGCCTGTCCGCTCCCCTTCCTGTCTTTCTTATGAAATTATCCCAGTACGTCCACCGCGCAGTAAGGCGTCGCAAAGTACATGGACGAAACGCCGATGCCCCGGGATTCGTCAATGGCGTGAATCACCTTGCCGCCGCCGATATACATGGCCACATGATAGATGCTTCCGCCGCTGGCGTAAAACACCAGGTCGCCTGGCTCCACGGATCCCACAGAGATCCGGTAGCCGTCATTTGCCTGAGCCCCGGAGGTCCTGGAAAGCCCCACTCCGAAGTGGGCCATGACGCTCTTAGTAAAGCCGGAGCAGTCCGCGCCGTTTGTGAGGCTTGTCCCGCCCCATACGTAAGGATTGCCGATGAACTGCTTGGCGTATGCCACCACAGCGTCCCTGGTGGAGGCGCTGCTTGCCGCCTCAGCCTCTTCCTCGGCCTTTCGCGCCGCTTCCTTGGCCTCTTTGGCCCTGCGCTCCTCTTCCTCCTTCTGCGCCTGCTCCTCCTCAATGGAAATAGCTTCGTCAAACTTTACATATACATCCACATATTCCGCCGCGATATAACCGGTCACCGGTTCGCCCTCGTCGTCGTCTCCCAAAGAAATTTTAACGAAATCGCCGTCCTCCTCAAGAACGGAGTAGACCTCGCCGCTCCAGAGCTTTGTGAGCACCTCGCTGTCCGTATTGGGCTCTGTGCGTACCCGAAGGCCGCCTTCTAAGACATAGCCGTACATTTTGCCGATCTCGAGAGCCAGCTCTTTGGCCTCGCCGCCCGTTACAAAGTATTCCGCCTTTGTATAACCCTCCACGGAACCGGACCGGATCTTATACCAGTCGCCGTCCTCCGCCTCGACGGTCTCTAAAATATCCGCCGCGCAGTGATTGTAGATCTTTCCCAGGATCTCGCCGTCGGTGCTGGCCTCGTCGCGGACGTTCACGTAATCGTCGTCGCCGTTGACGGTGGATACCGCGATGTCGTCATAAGGAGAGGGCTCCTCCTCTTCGGCCTTTTTGGCGCCGTCCGCCGTTTTTGCCGATTCCTCCTCTTTATCGGAAGCCGTCTTTACAGAGGCCTCCTCCTGATCTGCTTTGTCTTTTGCTTCTTCCTTCGCTTCTTCTTCGTTGATCTCTTCTGCTCTTGATTCTACTGTCACCAGACTGGTGGCGCCGGGCATCGCGAAAGCGGTGGAGCTCATGGCCATCGCCGCGCACAGACAGCCTGCCGCAACCAAAGTCTTAACTTTTCTCATAATGTCCTCCAACCTAAGCTGCTACGTATTTTAGTCAATTATTACAAATTTGTTACAACGCTTTTTCAGTATAACAGCCTGCCGGAGGTTTGTCAAGGGGCAATCATCGTCTTTTCTTTTCACAGAGAGCGGCCATCGCCGCGGCCACGGCGCCGGAAAGGGATCGTACTCCGCTTGCTCGGAATTCCAGCTGACCTTCACTTGCTTTTCTCCCTTTTTTGTGCTGACCGTCACCGTATCAAGAATCCAATTTCTTTCTATTACACCGCATTTTTTGTCGATGTCAATCCTGGAAAGTTTTTCCATCAAAAAAACGGCATGCCTTCCGGCATGCCGCATGAGATGTTCGTATCGGTCGGATTACTTAAGAGTAACCTTGGCACCCTCAGCCTCGAGCTTGGTCTTGATGTCCTCGGCCTCTTCCTTGCTGGCCTGCTCCTTGACAACCTTGGGAGCGCCGTCAACAACGTCCTTAGCCTCCTTCAGGCCAAGACCGGTAACCTCGCGGACAACCTTGATAACCTTAACCTTGTTGGGGCCAACCTCGGTCAGCTCAACGTCGAACTCGGTCTTCTCTTCCTCAGCCGCTGCGCCTGCGCCGCCTGCTGCCGCCACAACAACGCCTGCTGCTGCGGATACGCCGAACTCTTCCTCACAAGCCTTTACCAGCTCGTTTAACTCTAATACGCTTAACTCTTTGATAGCATCGATAAATTCTGCTGTGGTTAACTTTGCCATTTGATCTTACCTCCGTAATATTTGATTGATGATATAAAAATTACTCTGCCTTGGACTCCGCGATCTGATTGAGTACGCGGGCCAGATTTGCGATCGGGGACTGGATGCTTCCAAGGAGCTTTCCAAGGAGTTCTTCGCGTCCGGGGATCGTAGCGATCAGTCTGATGCCGTCCGCATCGTAGTAGGTTCCTTCCACAACGCCGCCCTTCAGCTCAAGCTTGTCGGCCTTCTTGCTGAATTCGTTCAGGATTCTGGCGGGCGCCGTCTCGTCGGTGGCAGACGTTGCAAGAGCCGTAGGCCCTTCCAGATGAGCCTTCAGAGGCTCGAAGTCTGTTCCCTGGATCGCGAAGTTAATCATGGTATTTTTGTATACCTTGTAATTAACGCCGGCGGTCCGAAGCTGTCTGCGCAGCTCTGTGTCCTGCTCAACGGTCAGTCCGCGGTAATCAACGACCACGGCAGACTTGGCGTCCTTAAGCAGAGCGGAGATCTCGTCCACGATGGGCTGCTTCAATTCCACTTTTGCCATTCTCATTTCCTCCTTATTTTATTTTTCTTAGCTGCAAGCCATGCGGGCCGTGCCGGCATGGCCTTCCGCCGATAAAAAGCCCCTGCGCCGAAAGCGCAGGGGCATAAGGATTCACATACTGTCAATCTTATCTCCTCGGCAGGCGCTTCGCTTACACCCTTCGGGTACCTGCTGTCTTCGGCGGATGTACGGGCTTGCCCGTACTGCTATAAATTAACACAGATTCCGATCTGTGTCAATTCCTTTTTTGTTCCGGCTCCAGGCGGACCCGGGGCATGGAACGGGGCCGCGGGCAGGGGCCCGCGCCGGAAAAGCTCCTTACTGGAACTTTAACGGATTCACCCGCACGCCGGGGCCCATGGTGGAGGTCAGGGTAACGCTCCTTAAATACTGGCCCTTCAAAGCGCTGGGCTTTGCCTTTATGATTGCATTCATTAACGTCTGGAAGTTGTCGGACAGCTGCTCCTCCGTGAAGGAAGCCTTGCCCAGGGGTACATGAACGATGTTGGTCTTATCCAGTCTGTACTCGATCTTACCGGCCTTGATGTCGGAGATGGCCTTTGCCACATCCATGGTAACAGTTCCGGCCTTGGGGTTGGGCATTAAGCCCTTGGGGCCGAGAACGCGGCCCAGACGGCCGACGACGCCCATCATATCGGGAGTGGCGACCACCACGTCAAAATCAAGCCAGCCCTCGTTCTGGATCTTCGGGATCAGCTCCTCAGCGCCCACATAGTCGGCGCCTGCGGCCTGCGCCTCGTCAGCCTTGGCGTTCTTCGCGAACACCAGCACGCGGACGGTCTTGCCGGTTCCGTGAGGCAGCACAACGGCGCCGCGGATCTGCTGATCGGCATGGCGGCCATCACAGCCTGTACGGATATGGGCCTCGATGGTCTCGTCGAACTTGGCGACAGCGGTCTTCTTTACCAGGGCCACTGCCTCTTCCGGGTCATACTGGACTGTACGGTCAACTAATTTAGCAGCTTCTGCGTATTTCTTTCCTCTTTTCATTAAAAAAACCTCCTAGTGGTAATTGCGGGAATATCCCTCCCACATTCTACATGATCCAATTACTCCTCTACCGTGATCCCCATGCTGCGGGCTGTCCCGGCGACCATGCTCATGGCGGCCTCAAGGGAAGCGGCGTTCAAGTCGGGCATCTTCATCTCGGCGATCTCCTGGAGCTTCGCCTTGGAGATGGAGGCTACCTTATTCTTGTTGGGAACACCGGAGCCGGATTTGATGTTGCAGGCCTTCTTTAAAAGAACGGCTGCCGGCGGAGTCTTTGTGATGAAGCTGAAGCTTCTGTCTGCGTATACGGTGATAACGACGGGGATGATCAGATCGCCCTTATCCGCTGTCCTGGCGTTGAACTCCTTTGTAAACTGGACAATGTTCACGCCGTGCTGGCCCAGTGCGGGACCAACGGGCGGAGCCGGGGTCGCCTTGCCTGCCGGAATCTGTAACTTAATGTAACCTACTACCTTCTTTGCCATATCGGCACCTCCTAAATATTGTGGTAATGGATGGGGTACCATCCTGACTAACGGCTTTCGCCTCCCACGCGCTGTCTGAAAGCGCTACATCTTCTTAACTTCTGTGAAGTTCAGCTCGACCGGCGTCTCGCGGCCGAACATATCCACATTGATGGTAATACTCTGCTTGCCCTGGTTGATGCCCTTGATACTGCCCACAGTGCCCTCCCAGGGACCGGAGATCACGATCACAGCATCGCCCAGTTCAAAATCCACAGAGATCTCATTGCTGCGGATCCCAAGAGGCCTCATTTCCTCCTCGGAGAGGGGCACCGGCTTCGATCCCGGTCCGACAAATCCGGTCACGCCTCTGGTGTTTCTCACCACGTACCAGGTCTCGTCGTTCATAACCATGTTGATGAGGACATAGCCGGGGAACATCTTCTTCTGGACCTGCTTGCGCATGCCGTTCTTGACCTCCACCACGTCCTGCATCGGCACCGTCACTTCCAGGATCTGATCCTGCAAATTGCGGTTCTCAATGGTCTTTTCAATATCGACCTTGACCTTATTCTCATAACCGGAATAGGTATGGACTACATACCAGTTTGCCTCTGCCATATCATCACCCTTATCCTTATATTGCAAAATTGATGCCGAACCGGATCACCAGATCCAGTAAGGCGATCACCGCACCCAGGATCACAGACGTGAGCAGGACCGCGACCGTCTGACGGGCCAGGGATTTCCTGTCGGGCCAGATGATCTTCTTAAATTCAGCCTTCAGATTTTTGAATACGCTTTTTTTCTTCTTTGCGCTCTCTTCCATGTCACACTCACTTTCTGCCGGACCAGTTACTTGGTCTCCTTATGCAATGTGTGGGTCTTGCAGAATCTGCAGTATTTCTTGGTTTCCATCCTCTCGGGATGCGTCTTCTTGTCCTTTGTCATGTTGTAATTGCGCTGCTTGCATTCCGTACATGCCAACGTGATTCTTGTACGCACAACTTCCACCTCCATTATCGTTTCTTGTAAATCGGGTCAAAAAAAAAGAGCCCTTTTGCTTCCATACGCCCGCTAAGTATATCACAGTTCTCAGGCGTAGTCAAGGTTTTTCGCGGGATCAGCAGGCGCAGCAGCCGTTTCCTGGCTGCTGACGCCCTTTCCCGTATTGGGATGCACATTTGAATAGATCATATCGGCGGTGAAAACTCCCACCAGCAGGACGCACAGGGGGATCAGAAGCTTCCTGGGGATCCGCCTGAACCAGTTGTCCAGCACGGGGGCAAGCACGTAAACGATGGCCGCGCCGCCCAGGCCGAACACCAGAAGGCCCTCGGCGCAGATACGCCCGTGGAGGTTCAGAAAATAGTCGCTGTAATCCCACCACTTCATGCCGTCGTGGGTCAGCTCCAGGAAATAGGCCGTAAAATATTCCACGATCCCGCAGAGCACCACCGCAGCCACGAACTCAAGGACCGGCTTTTTCCGGAGCCTGTTGAGAAGCACCAGGATCATCACGCCGCCCGCCCCGTAAATGGGAAGCCAGGGCCCGTGGAGCACGCCCCTGTTCACAAACTCGCCGTCGGACACAAGGTGAAGGCCCACCTCCCACAGCCAGCCGATCAGGGAAAAGCTGAAAAATAACAGCACCAGAGAGCACAGGGAATACCGGCGGATATAGAGAAGGGCCTCCATCCGCATCCGCCTCTCCGCCTCCGGAACAGGGTGCAGCCGTCCGGGATAAGCCTCTCCCCTGGCCGCTGCCTCATAGGCCTCGGCACGGATCCGGCGGCTCTCCGCCTCCTCGTAGGCCCTCTCCCTGGGCGAGTTCCACAAAACGATGCCGAACCATCTGGCCAGAAAGCCCCGGAACCCGCGAAGCTCCTCCTGAGCCTCCCGGGGGGTGTCCATGGCCTGAAACACGTCGGCGTACACCTTCCGCCTGGTCTCCTCGTCGGCCTGCTCAAAGAGATACTTGTCGTTCAGGGCCTCGGAACCGGGGATTCCCCCTTCCAGGGCCAGCCGCCTGTATTCGGCGTAATACTCGGAAAAGGCCGCCGTCCTTGCGGGATTTGAGTAGAGGATCTCCGTGAGCCCCAGGGTGAAGGCGCCCAGGATGAACCAGCCCACATAGGAGAGCTCAAAGACAAAGCACTGCCATTTGTGGCCCTTCATCATCCTTCTGGAGAGGGTGATGGCCTCCCTGGCCGAGAGGGTGGGATTTTCCGCCATGATATAGGGGACCAGATAATAGGAATACCGCTTGACAACGGCCCCCGCTATGGTCAGGCACCAGAACAGCCTGTACATGGCCGTCACGAACATGACCCAGGATACCCTGACCCACTTTTTTACCCGGAGGAAATACACGAACCTCTGGATGGGGACCTCGTCGTAGACCCGCCCCTCCAGAAAAATCCTCCGGGAAACGGCCGTGAACATATTGGAGAAAAAGAACCATAATAAAAAGGACAGGCCGGCGCTTAAAAGGATCGGTGCCAGAAGGGCCAGGTTCTCGGAGCCCGACAGATTCCTTACCACCGAGGCGACCGTCACCAGAAAGGAACCGCTGGTGATTCCGTTGACGATCTTGGCGAACACGCCCCTGCGTCTTCCCAGAACGGGATGATCCTGCTCCTCCTCCTGAATTTCCTCCTTTTCGGGAAGCTTGTCGGGATTTTCCTCGGCCCATTCCTGAGCCAGATCCTCGTAAACGATGGACAGGCTCCCAAGGCTTAAAAACTGGGAGCCCAGATCGTCCTCCTCTTTAAAAGAGGTGTAGCTTCGCGCCGCGTCAAGAGAAGAAGAAAACTCCGCCCCGATGAAGGCCGCCATCAGGCAGACCGCAACGTACAGGAAATAATGGCGCTTTAAGCTTTTTCTTCCCCTTTTCTTTGCTTCTCTTCTGCTTATCATTGGAATTTTCCTTTACAGGCTGAACAGCCTTGTTGCGATAAAAAAGTAAATGGCAATGGCCGCCGCGTCCACGCAGGTGGTGATCAGCGGCGAGGCCATAATGGCCGGATCCAGGCGGCACCGCTTCGCCAGCATCGGCAGCATGCAGCCGATGAGCTCCGCCAGCGTCACCGTGCAGACCAGCGTCAGGCCGATCAAAAGCGCCAGCCTGACATCGTGATACATAATCAGGATCCGCAGGCCGTTGGCCACCGCCAGGGTGCTGCTCACCACCAGGGCCACCCGAAGCTCCTTCCAGATCACCTTGAATACGTCCCGCAGCCGGATCTCGTCCACCGCCATGCCGCAGATCACCAGTGTGGCACTCTGGGAGCCGCAGTTTCCGCTGGTATCCATAATCATGGGGATAAAGGACACCAGAAGAGGGATGGCCGCGAAGGCCGTCTCGTATTTTGTGATAATCATGCCGGTGAAGGTGGCGGAGAACATCAATACAAGAAGCCAGGGAATCCTGCTCCTTGCGTGGCGAAGCACCGACGTCTCAAAATAAGAGCTCTCATTGGGCTGGATGGCCGCCATGAGGGCCATGTCCTCCGTGTTTTCATCCTGCATGACGTCCATGGCGTCGTCCACTGTCACGATGCCCACCATGCAGCCCTCCCGGTCCACCACGGGAAGGGCGATCAGGCCGTAGCGGCGCACCAGTTTGGCCGCCTCCTCCTGGTCGTCGTAGGTGGTGACCTTGATGATGTTGGTCTCCATCAGGTCACCGATCACCGCGGCCTCGTCGGAGATCATCAGGGATTTGGCCGTGACGATCCCCAGAAGCTTTTTATTGCGGATCACATAGCAGGTATAGATGGTCTCGCTGTCGATCCCCACCCGGCGGATCTTTGTGAGGGCCTCCTTCACCGTCATTTCCGGCTTCAGGTCCACATACTCCACCGTCATAATGCTTCCCACGCTGTCCTCGGGATAGCTTAACAGCTGGTTTAGCTGCCTGCGGGTCTCGGCATCCGTGGTGGAGAGGATCCGCTCCACCACGTTGGCCGGCATCTCCTCCAGCACGTCCGCCGCGTCGTCCAGGAACATCTCGTCCAGCACTTCCTTAAGCTCCCTCTCTGTGAGGGCCTCCACCAGGATCTGCTGCTGCCTGGGCTCCATATAGCTGAAGGTCTCCGCCGCCTCCTCCTTTCCGATCAGACGGAAGGCCATGACCATTTCCTTTTCCGGGAGCTGCTCCAGAAGATCCGCCAGATCCACCTCGTTCATCTCCCCGAAGGAGGTCTTAAGCTCCCTGTAGCGCCGTTCGGCAAGCAGCCTGCAAATTTCCTTTTCCGTCATACTCCCGCCTCCTGTCTGAAAGTCCTTGATAGAAAAAGGCACGTCTTGGGTGGTGACGTGCCTCTTTCGCCTAAAACATTTATACTACATTTTTCTTTTCATTGTCAACCTGGTTTACGTGCTTTTTACAAAATCAGGCGTCCATATCCACCTTTACCTTGTCCAGGTGCCAGATCTCGTCCACATACTGTTTAATTGTTCTGTCAGAGGTAAACTTGCCGGAGCAGGCCACGTTGAGGATGGCGGCCTTCGCCCACCATGCCTCGTCCCTGTAGGCCTTATCCACCTGCTCGTGGGCCGCGGCGTAGGCGCGGAAGTCCTTCAGATTGAAGTAGGTGTCCGCCTTGCTGGTGCTTAAGGTGTTCAGCAGGGAGTTGTAGATGTCCCTGAACAGCTCCGGATTGCTGGGCGAATAGTAGCCGTTGATGAGCTGCATCAGCACCCGGCGGATATCCTGGTCGTTGTTGAAGATATCCATGGGATTGTAGCCGCCGTTGGTCTCGTAGTTAATGACCTCGTCGGCGCTCATGCCGAAGATGAAGGCGTAGTCCTTGCCCACTTCCTCCACGATCTCCACGTTGGCGCCGTCCATGGTGCCCAGGGTCAGGGCGCCGTTTAACATGAACTTCATGTTGCTGGTGCCGGAGGCCTCCTTGCTGGCGGTGGAAATCTGCTCGCTGACGTCCGCCGCCGCGAAGATCAGCTCCGCGTTGGATACCCGGTAATCCTCAATGAACACCACCTTGATCTTGCCGTTGATGGACTTGTCGTTGTTGATGACGTCGGCCACGGAATTGATCAGCTTGATGGTGAGCTTGGCGATCTTGTAGCCCGCCGCCGCCTTGGCTCCGAAGATGAAGGTCCTGGGAACCATATCCATTTCCGGATTGTCCTTGAGCTGATTGTACAGATACATCACGTGAAGGATGTTGAGCAGCTGCCTCTTGTACTCATGAAGCCTCTTTACCTGCACGTCGAAAATGGATCTGGGATTGACCTCGATCCCGTTGTGCTCTTTGATATACTTCGCCAGACGGAGCTTGTTCTGGTACTTGATGTTCATAAACTCCTGCTGGCATTTCTTGTCGTCGGCGTAAACGGCCAGCTTTTTGATATGAGGAAGGTCGGTGATCCACTCGTCGCCGATCTTGTCGGTGACCCAATTCGCCAGAAGCTCGTTGCCGTGAAGCAGGAACCTTCTCTGGGTGATGCCGTTGGTCTTATTGTTGAACTTCTCCGGGTTCATCTCGTAGAAGTCCTTGAGCACCTTCTTCTTTAAAATGTCCGTGTGGAGCTGGGCCACGCCGTTTACGGAAAAGCTTCCCACAATGGCGAGGTGGGCCATTTTCACCTGGCCGTCATAGACGATGGCCATGCTGCGGACCTTCTCCTCGTTTCCGGGATAGGTCTGGCGGATCTTCTCCACGAAGCGGCGGTTGATCTCCTCCACGATCTGATAAATACGGGGAAGCAGGCGGGAGAACAGCTCAATGGGCCATTTCTCCAGAGCCTCGGCCATGATGGTGTGGTTGGTGTAGGCGCAGGTCCTGGTGGTGATGTCCCAGGCGTCGTCCCATTCCAGGCCCTCCTCGTCCAGAAGAATCCGCATCAGCTCGGGCACGGCCACGGAAGGATGGGTGTCGTTCATCTGGAACACCACTTTTTTCGGAAGGTCGTGGATGTCGCTGTGGTTGGCCTTGAACTTCATAATGGCCCTCTGGACGCTGGCGGAGATGAAGAAGTACTGCTGCTTGAGCCTCAGCTCCTTGCCCGCATAGTGGTTGTCGTTGGGGTAGAGCACCTCCACGATGTTCTTGGCCAGGTTCTCCTGCTCCACGGCGGTGCGGTAATCGCCCTTGTCGAAGGAATCCAGGTTAAAGGTGTTGATGGGCTCGGCGTCCCAGATCATCAGCGTGTTCACCACGTTGTTGCCGTAGCCCACGATGGGCATGTCGTAGGGCACCGCGCGGACGGACTGATAGCCGTCCTGGATAAAGTGGTTGCGGCCGTCTCTCCATTCGGTGCGCACGTAGCCGCCGAACTTCACCTCTACCGCGTACTCGTCACGGCGGATCTCGAAGGGATTGCCGTCGCGCAGCCAGTCGTCAGGCGCTTCGATCTGGAACCCGTCTTTGATCTCCTGCTTGAACATGCCGTACTTATAGCGGATGCCGCAGCCGTAGGCCGGATAACCCAAAGTCGCCAGAGAATCCAGGAAGCAGGCGGCAAGCCTTCCCAGGCCGCCGTTTCCAAGGGCGGGATCCCGCTCCTGATCCTCGATCACGTTGAGGTCAAAGCCCATTTCGTCCAGGGCCTCGCGGATGCCGTCCCTGGCCCTGATGCTGATGATGTTGTTGCCCAGGGCCCGGCCCATGAGAAACTCCATGGACATATAGTACAGGGTCTTGGCGTCCTGCTTCTCATATTCTTTATGAGTAGCGATCCACTCATCGATGATGACGTCCTTGACCGCGTAGGCCACCGCCTGGAACACCTGCTTGGGCGTGGCCTCCTCGATGGTCTTGCGGTAGAGGGTCTTTACGTTGTTTGTGACCTCCTGCTTGAACTGCTCCTTGTTAAACTGATAGCTTGACATAACAGCCTCCTACTGTGTTCATTTCTTTTAGTTCGTAACCTTTTCCACACCCAGCATAACATGTTCCCCGTTAATATTCCAGTCCTTTTCGTATCCGGACACGGTTCCGGAAAGGATCTCGTCTGCCAGGGTCTCGTTTTTCACGGTCCCGCCGTGGGTCTTTAAGATCAAAGCGATCCTTTCGTTCCCGTCCTGATACAGGCGGATATGGTCCGTCACCTCAAAGCCGGCCTCTTTTCTCATGGTCTGCACCTTGCTGATGATCTCGCGGACAAAGCCCTCCTCCAGAAGCTCCGGCGTCAGGTTGGTATCCAGCACCACGGTCACGTCCTTGTCGGCCTCGGTCACGTATCCCTCCTTCTGGGCGGTATCGATCAGAAGATCCTCCTCGGTCAGGGAGACCCCGGTTCCGCCCACATTCAGGGTCAGGACGCCCTTTTCCTTTAATTCGTCCATGGCCTGATTACCGTCAAGGCCTGCCAGGGCCTGCTTGATCTGGCCCAGAAGCTTTCCGTACTTAGGTCCCACAGTCCGCATCTGAGGCTTGAAGGTGTAGGTGGTGAACTCCCGCACGTCGTCTGTAAAGAGGGCCTTTTTTACGTTGAGCTCATCCTCCACGATCTCCTCGTAGAACTCCGGCAGGGTGAAGGGAGCCTTCACGAACATGCGCCCGATGGGCTGACGGTTCTTGATGTTGGCTGTGTTGCGGCAGGCGCGTCCCATGACCACCACCTTCAGCACGTGCTCCATGTTCTCCTCAAGGGCGCTGTCGATATGGGCCTCGTCTGCCTTGGGGAAATCGCACAGGTGGATGCTCTCGGGGGCCGTCTTGTCGATGCTTCGCACCAGGTTCTGGTAAATGGCCTCGGTCATGAAGGGAATCATGGGAGCGGCGGCCTTGCTCACCGTCACCAGAGCCGTGTATAAGGTCATGTAGGCGTTGATCTTATCCTGCTCCATGCCCTTGGCCCAGAAGCGCTCGCGGCTTCTTCTCACATACCAGTTGGAAAGATCGTCCACAAACTCCTGGAGGGCCTTGGCGGCCTCGGGGATCCGGTAATTCTCCAGATTGCCGTCCACCGTCTTTACCATGGTGTTCATCTTGGAGAGGATCCACTTGTCCATTACGGAGAGCTTCTCATAGTCAAGCGTGTATTTTGTGGCGTCAAAGTTGTCGATATTGGCGTAGAGCACAAAGAAGGCGTAGGTGTTCCACAGGGTGCCCAGGAACTTCCTCTGGCCCTCCATCACCGCCTTCCCGTGGAAGCGGTTGGGAAGCCAGGGAGCGCTGTTGATATAGAAATACCAGCGGATGGCGTCAGCCCCGTAGGTTTCAAGGGCCTCGAAGGGATCCACCGCGTTCCCCTTGGATTTGCTCATCTTCTGGCCGTTTTCATCCTGCACGTGGCCCAGAACGATCACGTTCTCGTAGGGGGCCTTGTTGAAGATCAGGGTGGAGATGGCCAGCAGGGAATAGAACCAGCCTCTGGTCTGGTCCACCGCCTCGGAGATGAACTGGGCGGGGAACTGCTCCTTAAACAGCTCCTGATTCTCAAAGGGATAATGATGCTGGGCGAAGGGCATGGAGCCGGAGTCGAACCAGCAGTCGATCACCTCGGGCACCCGGTGCATCTGCTTTCCGCAGTGGGGGCAGGTGATGGTCACCTCGTCGATAAAGGGCCTGTGAAGCTCGATTTCGTCGGGGCAGTTGGGAGACATGCTCTTAAGCTCCTCAATGCTTCCCACGGCGTGCTGATGGCCGCACTCACATTCCCAGATATTCAAAGGAGTTCCCCAGTAGCGGTTCCGGGAAAGGCCCCAGTCCTGGACGTTCTCCAGCCAGTCGCCGAAGCGTCCTTTTCCGATGCTGGCGGGGATCCAGTTGATGGTGTTGTTGTTGCGGATCAGATCGTCCCGGACGTCCGTCATCTTGATGAACCAGGACTCTCTGGCATAGTAGATCAGGGGCGTGCCGCAGCGCCAGCAATGGGGATAGCTGTGCTCGAACTTCGGCGCGTCGAAAAGCCGTCCTTTCTCGTCCAGCCATTTTAATACCTCGGGATCGGCGTCCTTTACGAATTTTCCGGCAAAGGGCGTCTCCTTCGTCATGTCGCCCTTTCCGTCCACAAACTGCACGAAGGGCATATTGCCGTATTTTCGGCAGACGCGGGCGTCGTCCTCACCGAAGGCCGGGGCGATGTGGACCACGCCGGTGCCCTCTGTCAGGGTGACGTAACCATCGCACACCACGAAAAAGCCCTTTTTCTTCTGCTTGTCGGCCGCCTCCTTCGCGCATTCAAACAGGGGCTCGTACTCCTTATATTCCAGGTCCTTGCCCTTACAGGTCTCAAGGATCTTATAGGCGGGCTTTCCATCCTCTGCCAGGCGTCCCAGCACCGTATCCAGAAGGGCCAGGGCCATATAATAGGTGTAGCCGTCTGCCGCCTGCACCTTCGCGTATTCCTCGTCGGGATTCACGCAGAGGGCCAGGTTGGAGGGCAGGGTCCAGGGGGTGGTGGTCCATGCCAGGAAATAGGCGTCCTCGCCCTTCACCTTAAAGCGGACCACGGCGGAGCGCTCCTTTACGTCCTTGTAGCCCTGGGCCACCTCGTGGCTGGAAAGGGGCGTGCCGCAGCGGGGGCAGTAGGGCACGATCTTAAAGCCCTTGTAGAGCAGGCCCCTGTCCCAGATCTTCTTGAGGGCCCACCACTCGGACTCGATAAAGTCGTTGTCGTAGGTGACGTAGGGGTGCTCCATGTCGGCCCAGAAGCCCACGGTGGAGGAGAAATCCTCCCACATCCCCTTGTATTTCCACACGCTCTCCTTGCACTGCTCGATGAAAGGCTCAAGGCCGTACTGCTCGATCTGCTCCTTGCCATCCAGCCCCAGCTTTTTCTCCACCTCCAGCTCCACGGGAAGGCCGTGGGTATCCCAGCCGGCCTTTCTGGGCACCATATAGCCCTTCATGGTCCTGTAGCGGGGGATCATGTCCTTGATGACCCTGGTGAGCACGTGGCCGATATGAGGCTTTCCGTTGGCTGTGGGCGGCCCGTCGTAAAAGGTGTAGGTGGGTCCGTCCTTTCTGTGCTCGATGCTTTTTTCAAAAATATGGTTTGCTTCCCAGAACTTTTCGGTTTCCTTTTCCCGTTCCACAAAGTTCATGTTGGCAGGCACTTTGCTGTACATATTTCCCTCCTGTTTCTCGTTGTCCATGAAACAAAAAGGCTCCGCCCAGAAAAGGACGGAGCCAAAGCTTCGCTGTACCACCTGTTCTGTATACGCCGCAGCGCGGTTATATACGCTCCCTCTAACGGCGGACACCGGCATGGCCTACCAGGCGCTTCGCCCTTCAGCCAGCAGCTCCAGAGTGATCTTCAGACTGCACTACTCGCCCCGTCTCGCACCGCCGCCGGGTCTCTGCGCCTTTCATGCCGCCCTACTGTCTCTATCACAGCCTTTGTCATACGCCACCTATTATAAGGCCCAAAATCAGGAAATGTCAAGCCCTCTCCGATTTTTCAGCATTTCTCCGGCTCCGGATACTCTGCGCCGAAGGTCTCCACCGTCACCGTTTTCATCCTCTGGGGCTTCACCGGCCTGTCGGCGTAGCCCGTGGCGGTCCGGGCAATGGCGTCCACCACGTCCATTCCCTCGATCACTCTCCCGAAGGCGGCGTACTGGCCGTCCAGGTGGGGAGACTTCTCGTGCATAATAAAGAACTGGGAACCGGCGGAATCGGGGTTCATGGCCCTGGCCATGGAAAGGACGCCGGGCTCGTGGGCCAGGGGATTATCAAAGCCGTTGGCGGCGAACTCGCCCCGGATCTGATAGCCGGGGCCGCCTGTTCCCTGGCCCAGCGGACAGCCGCCCTGGATCATAAAGCCTCTGATCACCCGGTGGAAGATCAGGTCGTCGTAAAAGCCCTTTTTCACCAGGCTGATAAAGTTGTTGACGGTATTGGGGGCGATGTCGGGATAAAGCTCTGCCTTGATCACGCCGCCGTCCTCCATTTCAATGGTAACAATGGGATTTTTCTGTTCTGACATCTTGATTTCTCCTTTTTATTTTTTTAAAAGCTTCTGCCGCCTCCGCCGTGGCTGTGCCCGCCGCTGCTGGTGTGGGAGGAGCTGAAGCCCCCTCCGGAGCGGCCGCTCCCGCCGTTATTTCGGGGGATCTGGCGGCGGATCACCGTGGTGTTGATATACCTGTCGTTTTTAAAACGGATATCAAGGCTTCCATCCTTCATATAGGTGCGCCCTGTCACCGTCATCCTTGTTTTCCGTTTTCTGGCGGCAATCCAGACCACCACCGCCGAGATCACCAGGGCAGTGGCGAAATAGGCCAAAAGATGCGAGGGGGAAAGGTTTTTCTTCCACTCCGGGACCGTCACGAAACGGCCCTCCTCCCGGTCAAAATAGCTGTCCTTCAGCTCGGCGTCGCCCAGTACGGCGGCCCGGGCCTCCAGCACGAAATCCCGGCAGGCTTCTCCGTAATTCCCATCCCTCATATCATCATAGAGGGCGTCCAGCGTATCGTCGATCTCGTCGTCGGAATAAAGCCCGATGGCATTTCCGGCCGTGCTGATATAATACTCCCGGTTATCCATATCGATAAGGAACAGCGCGCCGGAGCCGTACTCCCCTTCGTAGCCGAAGCCGTGCTCATCATAAAAATCGTCGGCGTACTCTCTGGCGCTCTTTCCGCCGCTGTCCGCCGTGGTCACGATCACCAGATCCTGCTTTGTGTCATAGGCCGCGGCCACCAGCATTTCCTGGAGCTCTCCCCGTTCCTCCTCTGAGAGGAGCCCGGCGTCGTCGTAGACCTTCTGCTCCTGGCTGTCAAAGCCGCAAAGCAAGACAGTGAGGGCCAGAAGGGCAAAAAAACCGCGGAAAGCCTTCTTTGTCAGTCTTTTCATCAAAACAGCCCTCCTATCACCATAATCAGGGTAATCAGGGCAAAGATCCCGCCGGTAAGCCCCGCGAACCAGGCGGCCATCCTGCCGTAGCTTAAGGGCAGCTCTCCCACCAGCTTTCCGCTCTGGCCGTTCAAAACGAACTGGTAATCCTTCCCCTTATACCGGTAATTTAACATCCAGACAGGGAGCATCACGTATTCGGCCTGTGTCTCGTCGATCTTAAGCCTCTGGTCGATGACCTGCACGCCGCTGTAGCCCATGATGGTGCTTCTGGCGGCGTCTATGGCGTAGCTTCGGACCCGGTGCTTGCCCCTCCCCTCCATATCCTTATCGGTGTAGGAGTAAACGTCGGCCAGATAACCGGAAAGATAAGGCGCCTCAAACTCCTTCAGCGCCCCGTAATCAAAGGGCTCCAGAAGGTCCATAGTCCCGTCGTCCATTTTCTCCGAGGCGTCCAGAGGGATTTTCACATATCCCGCGTCCACGTCCCGGCGCACGTCGAAATGGTCTGTGTAAATATATTCCGTATCGCCCCGGCGGCTGACCCTGGTCCTGGTGCAGTGGGCGTGAAGCCTTACGTTGGCCTTGTAGTCCACCAGCCAGAAGGGCACGTAAAGCCCCGTGACCTTGTCGATAACGCTTTTTTTCCGAAAGTCCCCCGGCGTGAACAGCCCCTTTTTCGTCCATGCCCGGAACCGTTCCTCCGCCTGCTGCCTGGTGATCTGAAAGGGAATCACCCTGGAAGGCCGCTTCGCCGTGATCCGTTCCTCCACAAGGGCAGGGCTCCCGCAGAAGCTGCAGATCGAGGCGGCGGTGGCCTCGTCGGTCACCAGCTCCGCCCCGCAGGCGGAGCAGTGGTATTTTTTGACTTCCATCTCAGGACCGCCTTCAAAGGTAAAGCGCTCTCCCTCCTCCTCCGTTTCTACCGGCCCCCTGTAGGGCGCCTCCTCCTTCTCCGGCTCATCCCGGAACAGGGGCTCCCCGTATTTCTGTTCATATTCCTCGACGGTCAGCTCTGTCTGGCAGTGTTCGCAAGTCAGCTTCTGGCTCTCGGGATCGAATACCATCGGCGCCCCGCAGCCGGGACATTTATAAATGACTACCATACCGTCCTCCTTATGTACGTTCTTTTTTTATTCTATCAAAGGCGTCCTTCAATGTCCACTGTTCATATTTTATTCAAATATCATTCAAAATCTTTTTACAGTCACAACACGTTTTCTTCACGATTGACCTCTATACTGTAACCATAGACAACAAACAAGACATTTTCCAATATTTAGAGCCTAGTGCCTCATATTTTTTTCATAACTTGAGCTGTCTTCAGCTCTCCTCCCTTTTTACTATTTATATAAAAAACCCCTGTTCCTCGTCAAAACAGGGGTTTTTTATTGCGTTCTTTTCTGTTTTATACCTCAAAGGTCAGGTCGCCATAGGAGGGAAGCGGCCAGATTTCTTTATCCACGATCATCTCAAGCTTATCTAAAGGCGCGCGCAGGGCCTTCATGGCCTCCATCACCTGATCCCGGTAAAACTCGGCCTGGGCCTTTCCGGCCGCCATGGCCGCGGCCTGGGCCGTCAGCTTTTTCAGCTGATTCAGCGCCTTCTGGGACTGGGCCAGCAGGGCAGAGGTCTCCACTAAAAGCTCCTTCTGCACACTGGTATCCGCCTCGGGGCAGGCCATGGCCACGGAATTCATGGAGTCCGCCAGCTCGGTCGCGTAGGTGACCACCGCCGGGATCATCTGCTTTCCGGCCATGTCGATCATGGTCATGGCCTCGATGTTGATGGTCTTGGCGTAGGTCTCGTAAAGGATCTCCGCGCGGGATTCCAGCTCCACCCTGGTGAAGATGTGGAACTTCTCAAAAAGCTTCACCGCCTTGTCGGTGACCAGAGTCTCCACGGAATCCACCATGGAGCGGATATTGGGCAGGCCCCTTCTTTCGGCCTCCTTCACCCATTCCTCGGAATAGCCGTTGCCGTTGAAAATGATCCGCTGATGGTCGGTCAGATACTCCTTAATCAGGTCATGGACGGCCATCTCAAAATTATCAGCCTTTTCCAGGATATCGGCCGCCTCGCAGAAGCTCTCGGCCACGATAGCGTTCAGGGTAGTGTTGGGGCTCGCGATGGAGTCGGAGGAGCCCACCATGCGGAACTCGAATTTATTGCCCGTGAAGGCAAAGGGTGAGGTCCTGTTGCGGTCCGTAGCGTCCTTTTGCAGGTCGGGCAGGGTGCTGACGCCGGTGTAGAGCCGCTCGCCCTTCTTATAAGAAGTGGCCTCGCCGGTCTCGATTAACTGTTTTACCACGTCCTCCAGCTGCTCGCCCAGGAAAATGGAGATGATCGCCGGCGGCGCCTCGTTGGCGCCCAGCCTGTGGTCATTGCCCACGTTGGAGGCCGACTGGCGCAGCAGATCGGCGTGGATGTCCACCGCCTTGATGACGCAGGCCAGCACCAGAAGGAACTGGATGTTCTGGTTGGGGGTCTCGCCGGGATCCAGAAGGTTCATGCCGTCGTCGGTGCACAGGGACCAGTTGTCGTGCTTTCCGGAGCCGTTGACGCCGGCGAAGGGCTTCTCGTGAAGCAGGCAGGCAAGGCCGTGGCGCTGGGCCACCTTCTTCATGGTCTCCATCACAAGCTGGTTGTGATCCACCGCGATGTTTACATTATTATAGATGGGCGCCAGCTCGT
>CALWAW010000023.1 GCA_944375845.1 uncultured Lachnospiraceae bacterium | reverse complement strand
CCTTCGCTTCCTCGATCATCTCATCGGGAAGCTCCGTAACAGCGTTCATCAGCTTTTTGTTCTTCATAGGCGTTCCCTCCTTTTACTTATTAAGACAGGAAACAGAAGGGGATGTTTTCTTTATTATGCCATAAATTGGTTTATCTGGACACTGCCCGAAAAACATTTTATAATAAATCACATGAAAACCTTATTTTACCATGACAACAGACCATTTCTCCCGCCCGCGGGGAAAAAGGCGGCGCTCATCGCCTGCTCCAACGGCCTTTCAGAAGCGGCGGCGCCGCAGGTGGAGGAGCTGGCGGCCTTTTTAAGAGAGGCGGGGCTTTGTCCCGTTTTCTCGCGATGCCTCTACGCCCGGAAAAGGGGCGGATTTTCCGGAAGCGCGGCGGAACGGGCGAAGGAGCTGACAGGGTTTTTTAAGGATCCCGAGGTGGGGCTGATTCTCGACGTATCCGGCGGGGACGCCTCCAATGGGATCCTCCCCCTTCTGGACTATGAGGCCATCGCGGAAAGCAGGGCGGTCTTTTGGGGCTACAGCGACCTGACGGCCGTCATCAACGCCCTTTACGCAAAGACCGGGAAGGCCTCCGTGTTGTATCAGGCCAGGAATCTTGTTTTAGAGGAAGGACGGCGGCAGAGGGAGGCTTTTTGGGGCCGCGGTGGATTTTTTGACTTTGAGTACCGGTTTATTCAGGGAAGCGAAATGGCGGGAACCGCCGTGGGCGGAAACCTACGCTGCCTGCTGAAGCTGGCGGGCACGCCGTATTTTCCCGATATGAGGGGAAAGCTGCTGGTCCTGGAGGCCATGGGCGGCAGTGCGGCCCGCATCGGCTCCGGAATGGCGCAGCTTTCCCAGATGGGGGTTTTTGAGCAGGTGAACGGGATCCTTTTGGGTACGTTTCTGGAGATGGAGGCTAAGGATGGCCCCTCGCCGGAGGAGCTGATTTTAGAATACGCCGGAAACCGCATTCCCGTCGCGAAAACCTCCATGCTCGGGCACAGGCCGGATTCCTGCGCACTTGTGATCGGGCGGCGGCTCGGGCTTTGAGGGGAAGGGTGAAAATGGAAGGATGCAGGCTGTGTCCCCGTCAGTGCGGGGCGAAAAGAGAAGAAGGCCAGACCGGGGCCTGCGGAGTGTCGGGGCCGGATATCCTGGCCGCCAGAGCGGCGCTCCATAAATGGGAGGAGCCCTGCATTTCGGGAAAGACCGGCTCCGGCACCGTGTTTTTCAGCGGATGCCCTCTTAGGTGCGTTTACTGTCAGAATTACCGGATCTCCGGGGCAGAGGCGGGAAAGCGGATCAGCCGGGAGCGGCTTGCGCGGATTTTTCTGGAGCTTCAGGAAAAGGGAGCGGCAAACATCAATTTAGTGACGCCCACCCATTACACGCCCCAGATCATCCTGGCCGTAAAGGAGGCGAGGGGCCTGGGCCTTTCGGTTCCCATCGTCTATAACTGCGGAGGCTATGAGAAGGTGGAGACCCTCCGGACCCTGGAAGGGATTGTGGACGTTTATCTGACGGATTTCAAGTATATGGAGGAGGCTGCGGCGGCCCGCTATTCCCACGCGCCGGACTATCCGCAGACGGCGAAAGCGGCTCTTACGGAGATGGTGCGCCAGAGAGGGAGGGCCTGTTTTGACAGTGAGGGAATGATGACGCGGGGCGTGATCGTTCGTCATCTTCTGCTTCCGGGGCATTTAAAGAACGCGAAGGCAGTTGTAAAATACGTGTATGAGACCTACGGGGATCAGGTGTATCTGAGCCTGATGAACCAGTATACCCCCCTTCCTCAGGTGAAGGACTGGCCGGAGCTTGACAGGAGGGTGACGAAGCGGGAGTATGACAGGCTGGTGGATTACGCGGTCTCTTTAGGAGTGGAAAACGGATTTATCCAGGAGGGGGACACCGCGAAGGAGAGCTTTATCCCGGAATTTGATTACGAAGGCATATAGGAGGACAGCCATGGGAATACCCATTGTAACGCTGAAAAAGGGAGGGGGCCGCGCCATGAAGGCGGGCGGGCCCTGGATCTATGACAATGAGATTGAAAGCATCCTGGGGAGCTTTGAGGACGGGGATATGGCCCTGGTCCGTGATTTTGACGGGTATCCTCTGGGGCGCGGCTTTGTGAACCGCCGCTCCCGTCTTACGGTGAGGATGATGACGAGAAATCCGGATCAGGAGGTGGATGAGGCTTTTATCCGCCGCCGGGTCCGGGACGCCTGGGAATACCGGAAAAAGACGGTGGATACCGGAAGCTGCCGGGTGATCTTCGGCGAGGCGGATTTTCTTCCGGGACTGGTGGCGGACAAGTACGGGGACGTTCTGGTGATCCAGTCTCTGGCTCTGGGTATCGACCGATTCAAAGGGCAGATTGTCGCAGCGCTTAAGGAGCTTATGGAGCAGGACGGGATCCGGATCCGCGGCGTCTATGAGCGCAGCGACGCCAAAGTGCGGGAGCAGGAGGGAATGGAACGGTTCAAGGGCTTTTTCGGAGAGCCCTTCGACACAAAGGTGGAGATCGAGGAAAACGGCGTCCGCTATTTTGTGGATGTGGCCGAGGGCCAGAAAACCGGGTTTTTCCTGGATCAGAAGTATAACAGGAAGGCCATCTGGCCCTTGTGCCGGGGAGCGAGGGTACTGGACTGCTTTACCCATACGGGCTCCTTCGCCCTCAACGCGGGCCTGGCCGGAGCCGCCCATGTGACCGGAGTGGACGCCTCTGAGCTGGGCGTCGCCCAGGCAAAGGAGAACGCGGCGCTCAATCATCTGGAGGACCGGGTGGAGTTTGTCTGCGCCGACGTGTTTGATCTGCTTCCAGAGCTGGAGCGGGAGGGAGAGCGGTACGACCTCGTGATCCTGGATCCGCCCGCCTTCACCAAGTCCAGAAATTCCGTGAAAAACGCGGTGAAGGGCTACCGCGAGATCAATCTGCGGGCCATGAAGCTTGTGAAGGACGGCGGCTATCTGGCCACCTGCTCCTGCTCGCATTTTATGGATTACGAGCTCTTCACAAAGACCATCGCCCAGGCGGCGGCGAACGTCCATAAGAGGCTGCGTCAGGTAGAATTCCGCACCCAGGCGCCGGATCATCCGATCCTGTGGGGCGCGGGAGATTCCTATTATTTAAAATTCTATATTTTCCAGGTGTGCGATGAAAAGTAAGTATGAAATCTGCCCCGTAGCAAAAAAATGCGGCGGCTGCGCCTATCAGGGCGTCCCATACGGGGAACAGCTGAAAAAGAAGCAGGAGACGGTAAACAGGCTGCTGGCGGGCATCTGTCCCGTAAAGCCCATCGCTGGCATGGAGGAGCCTTACCA
>CALWAW010000022.1 GCA_944375845.1 uncultured Lachnospiraceae bacterium | reverse complement strand
TAATCTCTCTTGCATACAAATTTTGTGCCTGATACCTTTTCCATAAATTCTGCAGGACCGTTGATTCTTCCAACGCCAGCAGGATCTGTTTTGCGTCCTGTAAAATGGATAAGGAATCTCTTTTCTTCGCTGTAGCAAGAACTGCCTGTTTTAGAAGGCTCCAGTCTGCATTTTTTTGGTATAGCCAGTACAGAAGATGTAAATCATAAAAATCTCTTGCCCGCGTATTTCCTACATTTCTTCGGATGATTGTTTCGTACTTTTCCGCCAGTATGGTTTCCTGTGTGTAGGCTTTTACCATTACCTGGCGGTCATCAAACAGAAAGGGGTAGGGAAATAGGATTTCTTTTGGTGTAATTTCGTCACCGGTTGTTATATCAATCTTTATAGGTATTCTCATTTTCCCATAAGTAGCCTGGATGGAAGCGCGGAAATTTTTGTATTCGTCATCCTCTCGGATTGGTGTTAGGTCTGAAAGCTGAAATTCAATCCCGTCATCCACAAATTGATCCAGAATTTCACTGATTGCTTTCTGTATGATCTGCTCATCCATTAGTAAACCTTTTACAGTTGTGTCCATATCCATTGTTGTCCGCTCCTCTACGCCGAGGATAGCAGAAATCAACAGCCCGCCTTTTAAAATAAATTTGTCTTTGTACGGAGAAACAGAAAGACGCTCAATGATACGTTCAAACATAAAAATCTGAAGGAGTTCTTGTGCATGGATTCCTTTCTGCTTTGCCAGATTGCGAAGGGCTCCTTTTAATTGTTCTGGTGATTTCATCATAATATCTCCATATACTCTTGTGTTTTTTCCTCAATGTGAAATTTCCTGGCATATTCCATCAGTCGGATGTTGTCACGTTCTTTGGAAGAAAAATATCCTTTCACCGCCTGGCTAAAAACCTGTGGGTCTGTCTGTTTGCGGTGCCGTATCAAATCACAGATACACCGCTCTCTGTTATAGACCATGATTTTTCCGCCTTGAGGTGAGACTATTTCTATCATTCCAATGCTCCATAAAGATGGCTTGATCCGGTGGAACTCCACATGAAATAATTCTTCCTTTAAATAAAATACATTATATGTCTTTGGCACTGTCATAGAAATCATCTGTGGGAAACGGTCAGACAGACCATGAAAATATAATGCTGTTCCATAAGAGAAAACCCCTTTTTTACATCTGCTCTGCAGCAATACAAATTCGTCATTGATACTGTCCGCGAAGGAATAGATTCCCCGGCTTTCTCGGATCAAGCTACCTTCATTCAGATGTTTTTTGAGTTGTTCGCGGCGAATTCCTGCGTTGGTTACGTCTTTCGTATATAGATAGCCATTTTCTCTGACAAGTTTTCTCAAAGAATCTAAATCGGTCATAACATCACCTCTCTTATTATAATTTGATACCATTATAACATTTAGTGTCAAGTTTGTACATATCTGCTTCAAAAGTCAACCGGAGAAAACACTTGTAAATTCCCCTTCACGGTGCTAGAATGCTAAAGGATTAAAATAAAAGAACCGAGGGGGATTCCATTGTTTTCAAACCGTGATTTGAAAAAGCTTCTGATTCCGCTGATCATCGAGCAGCTTCTGTCGGTGCTGGTGGGCATGGCGGACGTGGTCATGGTGGCTGAGGTGGGCGAGGCCGCCGTGTCCGGCGTGTCTCTGGTGGACGCCATCAACCTGCTGATTATCCAGTGTCTGGCGGCCCTTGCCACCGGGGGCGCCGTGGTGGCGGGGCAGGCCCTGGGCTTCAAGGACGAAAAGCGGGCCTGCCGGTCGGCCAATCAGCTGGTGCTGATCACCACCCTGATCTCTGTGGTGATCATGGCCATTTCCCTGCTGGGGAACGGGGTGATCCTGAAGCTTTTATTCGGGAAGATCGAGGCCGACGTCATGGCCAACGCCAGAACCTACTTTTATATCACGGCCCTGTCCTTCCCCTTCCTGGCGGTCTATAATTCCTGCGCGGCCCTCTGCCGCGTCATGGGCAACTCCAAGATCTCCATGGAAGCCTCTCTTGTGATGAACGGCATCAACATCGCCGGAAACGCCATCGGCGTCTATGTGCTGCGGGTGGGCGTGGCCGGTGTGGCCGTCCCCACCCTGGTTTCCCGTATGGTGGCCGCCTTCATCATGCTGGCGGTGGTCCGTAATCAGGACAGGCAGATCCACATTGACAGACGGTTCCGGCTGGGGTACGATCCCCACATGATCCGGCAGATCTTAAAGATCGGCGTGCCCAACGGCCTGGAAAACGGCATGTTCCAGTTCGGGAAAATCATGATCCAGAGCCTGGTTTCCACCATGGGAACGGCCTCCATCGCAGGCTTCGCCGTGGCCGGAAACCTGGCCAATATCGAGTACCTGGTGGGCCTCGCCATTGGAATGGGCCTGGTGACCATCGCCTCCCAGTGCTCCGGAGCCAAGGAGTTCGGGCAGGTGCGTCAGTATACGAAAAAGCTGCTCCTTCTTAATTATGGGCTCCTGTTTTTCGTTGTGCTGGCCATCGATCTGTTCCGGGGGCCCATCGTCAGCATTTATAACCTTTCGCCGGAGGCCTCTGCCATTGCATCCGGCCTGATCTTATTCCACGGCTTCGCCATGCTGGTATGGCCGCCCGCCTTTGTGCTTCCGAACGCCCTGCGGGCTTCCTCGGACGTGACCTTTACCATGGTGATCGCCGTGTCCTCCATGTGGGCCTTTAGGATCGGTCTGGCATATCTTCTGGTTTATGTGTTCCATACCCCCGTTATCGGCGTATGGATCGCCATGAGCATCGACTGGATTTTCCGTTGTATCGTGTTTATTGCGCGTATGGCGGGAACAAAATGGATGCGGCACGGCTCCGATAACGAGCTGCCGCACCGCAAAGAACATGCGTAAGAAGAGAATTTGCAGATCAGGCCTCTAAAAGCCTGCGGAAAGCCCGCACTGCGCCGCCGATGTCGCCGGAGCGCAGGATCCCGCCGGAGACCGCCAGGCCGTCGGCCCCCAGCGAGAGGGGAAGGCCGCAGTTTTCCGGGGTCAGTCCCCCGATGGCAAGATCGGGGATTGTAACAGAAGAAAGAATTTCCCTGTATGTTTCCGGCTCCATAAGAGCCGCGTCAGATTTTGTAGAGGTTTTGAAAAAAGCGCCGCTGCCCAGGTAGTCGGCGCCTTTTTTCTGCGCCTGTGCGGCCTGGGCGGCGGTTTTCGCCGTGGCGCCGATGATGAAGCCCTCCCCTAAAAGCCTGCGGGCCTCGTCCACAGGGATGTCCGAGGCGCCCAGATGGACGCCGTCAGCGCCGCAAAGAAGGGCGATGTCCGCCCGGTCGTTGATGATCAGGGGCGTGCGGTACGCTTCGCACAGCCCTTTGACGGCCCTGGCCCGTCTTAAGTATTCTGCCGAGGAGATATTCTTTTCCCGCAGCTGAAGGTAATCCACCCCGGCCCGCAGGGCCTCCTCGATGGGGGCGAGGCCCCCTTCGCAGTCGGCGATCAGGTACAGGATTCCTTTTTTCCGTTTCAGTCTCATAGCATCAAAGCTCCTTATATTGAAGGGTCGTCCGCTCCAGGAGGGAAGGATCCGAGAGGGCGTCCAGGAAACGGGTCTTGACAGAGCCGTAGCCGGGGGAGCCCTCCGAGGCAAGGTCCAGGGCGGCGGAGGTTAAG
>CALWAW010000021.1 GCA_944375845.1 uncultured Lachnospiraceae bacterium | reverse complement strand
GCCTTTCCAGGGAGGACGGCGACCGGGAGGAGAGCGACAGCGTGGGGAACCAGAAAAAGCTTCTTCTGGACTACCTGAGCGGCAGGCCGGACATGGAGCTTCAGGGGATCTACACCGACGACGGATACACGGGAACCAGCTTTGACCGTCCCGCCTTTAAACGGATGCTGGACGAAATCCGGGCCGGAAGGATCGGCTGCGTCCTGGTCAAGGATCTTTCCCGCTTCGGCCGCGACTACATAGACGCGGGCCGTTATCTGGAGCGGGAGTTTCCGGCGCGGGGCGTGCGGTTCGTGTCGGTGTCCGACGGGATTGACAGCGCCAGAGAGGCTTACGATCTGCTTCTTCCCATCAAAAACATTTTCAACGAGCAGTACGCCAGGGACATCTCCGTGAAGATCCGCACCGCGCTGCGCGCAAAGCAGAGGGATGGGGAGTTTATCGGGGCCTTCGCCTGCTACGGCTATGAGAAATCTCCCCTGGACAAAAACAGGCTGGAGCCGGACGCGTACGCGGCGGGCGTCGTAAGGCGGATTTATTCCATGTATTTAAAGGGGATGAGCAAAAGAGCCATCGCCGGAGCCCTGAATGCGGAGGGAATCCTCTGCCCGGGAGAGTACAAGCGGGCGAAGGGCGCCCGGTATCAGAACCCCCATGGAGGACGGCTGTGGACCTATTCCACCGTCCACGGGATCCTTCACAATAAAATATACACGGGGACCATGGTGCAGGGGAAAAAACGGCAGGAGCTGAGAAGGGGCCAGCGGGCGGAGCCGAAGGACCATTGGATTGAGGTGCCCGAAACCCACGAGGCCATTATTTCCGAGGAGCTGTGGGAAAGAGTGCAGCAGCTTTCCGCCGGGCGCAGGCAGGCGGAGACGCCCCGCAGGCCGGCGGAGCCCCATCCTCTCTCGGGCCTGATCTTTTGCGGGGACTGCGGAAAAGCCATGGTCAAAAGCTCCTGGAAACGGGCGGACGGAAGCCTCGTTCAGGTCTTTTACTGCGGGACTTATAAAAGACAGGGAAAAAATTACTGCTCCTCCCACGCCGTTTCCTGTGAGACGGTTTTCGGCGAGATTCTCCGGGAGCTTAAATCCCTCTTTGAAGAGACGAAGGAGTGGAGAGAACAGCTTTTTAAGGACGAAAAAGACGGGGAGCAGCTTCTTAAGCGGCGGGAGCGGACGGAGCGAGCTCTTCTTCGGGCCCGGGCCAGGAAGCGGGCCTGCTACGAGGATTACCGGGACGGCCTCATCGGCCGGGACGAGTTTAAGGCCTACCACGAGGACTACAGGCGGCAGGAGGAGAAGCTTTCAGAAAGCCTGGAGGCCTTAAGGGCCGGGGGGGAGGCGCTCTCCGCCGATCATTCGCCCGCCCTTCGCCTGAACCGGTTAAGCGCTGCGGTTCTGGTGGAGCAGGTGCTTGTTTACGGGGACGGACGGATCCTGGTGCGCTACAGGAACGAAAAAAGTTGTTGAAGAATCCGGAGAATTCATTTATAATGAATACAATCGATTTCATAATCTATCTGATCTTCAATTTCTTCTCTTGAACATTCCCCGGGTGCGAATATGATAAGGGTTTTATTGTGTATGGGCTTTTTGCGCCCATATACGGGAAAGGAGAAGGAAAAATGGGAAAAGAAAAGATTGTAATTGTCGGAATGGGTTATCTTGCCACCTATGTGATGCCCTGCTATGAGCGGCTTCTGGGGGACGAGATCAAAACAAACTGCATCGGCATCAAGGGAAGCGAAAGAGGACTGGCCGAGCGGCAGGCCCAGTGCCCCTTCCCGGTGATTGTGGGCCATGTGCGGGAAACCCTCGAGGAGCGCCGTCCCGACATCATCGTGCTGGCGGTAAAGCCCGAGCAGATCGCCGCCATGACCGAGGGGACCCTGGCGCCCTATTACCAGATGCTCAGGGAAAAGGGTGAAAAGCTGCCTGATCTTTATTCCTTCGCGCCGGATCCCACGGTGGATTATTTCTACGGCGCCATCGGGCCTGATGTGAACGCCGCCAACATGATCCCCAACATGGTCAGCGAGATCGCGGGCCTTCACGTGGCCCCGGTGGGCGTGTCCTTCGTGGCCTTTGACCCCAGAAGGGAATGGCCGCAGGAAAACAGAAAGCGTGCCCTGGAGTTTATGATTCCCACGGGAACGGTGGTGGAGGTGGGGGCCGATAAGGCCATCCCTTATCTTTCCGCCCAGTGCGCCTGCCATCTGATGTTCGAGCTTAACTACATTGCCCAGGACGTGCAGAAGGAATTCGGCCTGGAAAAGAGCCTGGCAGATTCCGCCTCCGCCTACAGAAGCGTATTCCACAGGATTTTTAAGGACTCCTGCACGGAGATCCTTCCCTGCTCAGGAGAGAACGTATCCCCCGAGCTTTTAGAGTTCATGGACGTGCTCATGGAGGCGTGGCGCGAAGGCGTCCTGCGGTTTACAGAGTCCGAGAAGATTCCCTTTGAGGCGGCTGACCGGCAGGTGTGCGGCTCCATGGAAACCTATCAGATGGAGGCCCAGCTTGAGCCCAAGGAGCAGCTGGTTCAGAACACCAAAAACCACGCCACCCCCGGCGGCTTTTTAGAGATGTGCCTGATCACCTTCCACAAGAGGGGCTATGAGTATGTGACGGAGCAGATGAGAAAATGGCTCAAGGGCGAACGGAACGAAAACCTGGCCGCTGAGATCGCGGATATCTCCTTCGAGGTGGCAAAGGCCATCTCCGACCACGGGAAAACGGTCAGCGGCATCAAAAAATAACGGGAGACGGGAACGCTATGGCTACACAGAAGGACGTTGCCCGTCTGGCAGGAGTATCCGTCTCCACCGTTTCAAGGGTTTTAAACGGCAGCAGCCTGGTGGATGAAAAAACAAGGGATAAGGTGCAGGCCGCCATCAAGAAGCTGAATTACCGGCCGAACCTTCTGGCTTACAGCCTGCGGGCCAGGTCCAGCAGGCTCGTCGGCCTGATTCTTCCGGAGCTTACCAGTATCCACGCCAGCTTTCTCCAGCAGGTGGAGGAAAGCTGCATGGAGCGGGGCTACAGCGTGATGGTGGGGCTCCACCGCAACGACTGCGAGAGGGAAAAGGCGCTGATCGACGAATTCCAGAGAAGGAACGGAGACGGCCTGATCCTGTATCCCGCCATCGACGGGCAGAACGTGTCCAACAATCTTATGGAATATATCTCGATTCCGGTGGTGCTCTACGAGCACAGCTTCGGCGGACAGTTCGGGAATGTGACCTTTAACAATTACGAGGCCGGGGCCATGGCCGCCAGATATCTTCTGAAGCTGGGGCACAGAAACCTGGCCTGCACCGTGGGACCCATGGGCTCAAAATTCTTAAGGGACAGGTTCTGGGGCTTTTACAACGAATTAAAGAAGCAGGGCCTGACCGTGCAGGAGAAAAATATCTACCGCTGCGATTTCAACTATCAGGTCTCCAACTTCCAGAGCGGCGGGGAGGCCGTCGATTATTTCCTGGAGGGCAGGAGCCCGGAGGATACGCCCACGGCGATCTGGGCCCACAACGACAACGTGGCCCTGGGAATCCTTAAGGGCCTCCACAAAAGAGGGATCCGGATTCCTGAGGAGATCTCCGTGGTGGGGGTGGACAATATCAGCCTCACCGAGGTATACTATCCGTCCCTTACCACCATCGGGCAGCCCGTGAAGAAAATGGCTGAGAAGGCCGTGGAGATGCTGGTGCGCCAGATCGAGTCCAAGGACGGCTACCGGGCCGGAAATCTGGTCATGGAGCCGGAGCTGGTGGTGCGGGAGTCGACCGGGCCCTGCGCCGGATGGAAACGTTTGCAAAGTGAAAAGCAGGCCGGAGCCTGAGCCCGGCCGGGGAGATGCGCCTTGAGCGCATCTCTTTTTTTGTGCAAAATACACAAGGGGGACAGTGGAAATTCTACTATTCAGCGAAAAATAAAACAAGTATTGACATGATGGGAACGATACCATTATAATCTTAATGTACTTTGTAAGCGAGACAGTATCGTGCAATCTGTATAGAAAAGCGGATGACGCAGGACAAAAGCAGAGATAATGCACAAAAAACAGGGATATTGTCTTGCTGATACGAAAAAAGGGGAGAGGGGAGGAGGAAGTTCTCGATATTTTATGAAATCGATGTCATTGCGGAGCGTACCGTTCTCCGCAGAAAAAACGCCCGCTCTCCCGCGTGTGAGAGAACCGTAAAAAAAAACAAAAATCAGACGGGTGGCGGGCGGTACAAAGAGACAAGGAGGAGTGACCTGTGTTTTTTCAACAGTTGTTTAACGGATTGATCATCGGCGCTACCTACTCCCTGGTTGCGGTGGGCTTTTCCATCGTATACAGCGTACTGGAGCTGGTAAACTTCGCCCATGGCTCATTCTACGTGCTGGCAGGGTATCTGGTGCTGACCATGTATTCCTTCATGGCGCTGCCGTATCCCGTGGCGCTTCTGGCGTCCCTCGTGATCACCAGTATCCTGGGCGCCCTGATGAATAAATGTCTGCTTGAGCCCATCAGAAAGAAAACCTCCTCGGGCGAGTCGGTTATGACCGCCACCCTGGGAGTTTCCACGTTCATCCTGAACCTGATTATGGTGCTCTACGGCAGTGAGACAAAGCCCTTTCCGATGCCCTTCGACCTGGGCAGGATTTACATCGGCAACGTGATTATGAAATGGGATCAGATCATCATCGGCATCGCGGCCGTGATTATGATCGTAATCATGTCCCTGATTATCTACAGGACCAAGATCGGCTCCGGCATGAGGGCCATCGCGCAGGATACGTCGGCGGCCAAGCTCATGGGCGTCAACACCGAGATGGTCATCACCGTGGCGTTCTTCTCGGGAACCCTGTGCGCGGCCATCGCCGGACTTCTGATCGCCATGTACTACGGCTCCGTGGACACCACCATGTATCTGGGCGTTTCCATGAAGACCTTCGCGGCTTCCCTGCTGGGCGGTATCGGCTCCCTTCCCGGAGCAGCCCTGGGCGGCGTGATCATCGGCGTCCTGGAGGCTTTCGTGGCGGGCTACGTGGGAGCGGAATGGAAGGACTGCATGGCCTTCGTCGTTCTGATCCTGGTGCTTCTGTTCAGGCCGTCGGGATTGTTTGGCTACAAAGAGATCAAAAAGGTATAAGGAGGGCGCGCAGATATGTTTAAGAAAATCACAACAGCATGGGCTCTCCATCGCCGCGTGGCAATGATCGTGGCCCTGATCGTTCTGATCATTTATCCGTTTTTATTCAGCAACCAGTATCTTGTGACCGTGGCCACCCTGGGCGGAGTTTACTCCATCCTGGCCATGAGCCTGAACCTGATCTCCGGCTTTATGGGGATCACCTCCCTGGGACACGCGGCCTTCTGGGGCGTGGGCGCCTACACGGCGGCCCTGCTCTCCACAAAGCTGGGCTGGCCCTTCTTACTGACCCTGCTGGCGGCCTGCGTGGTCTCGCTGATTTTCGGCGTCCTTTTAGGACTTCCCACTTTGAGGCTTTCCGGCCGTTATCTGACCATCGTGACCCTGGCCTTCTGCGAGATCATCAGGACTGTGGAGACCAACTGGAGAAGTCTTACCAACGGCGCTT